>NZ_JBNNVP010000030.1:0-83893 GCF_050280605.1 Pseudomonas sp. NPDC089918
GGCAGATCATTGCCGTCGGAACGCCTGAAGAAGTGTCCGAGATGAAGCAGTCGCATACCGGCTTCTACCTCAAGCCACTGCTGGAGCGTGATCGGCTAAACGACGAAAGGTCAGCCAGCCACCGCGCAGAAGGCCATGATTTTCTATGGCTTCATACGCGTAGCAGGAACAACTGGGGTAGAAACGACAGTGACTGGCCATCAGGGGACTGATGGCATAGCGATAAAACTGGATCGGAACGAGTGCCAGTTTACGCATCGGGACTGTCTACCCCTACAGTTTCGGTTTTGACTGCTGGTACCGGCTTGCTGCGTGCCAGACGTTTCCAGAGCTTGTCGAAATGCTGAATCAATTCGGGGCTTTCTACGTCACCCAAACCTTTGCGCGCGACGATAACAATGTCCCAACCGACCAGTAAATCCTGGTTCAGGCGAAACGATTCGCGCATCAGACGTTTGAGGCGATTGCGCTCGACGGAGAGCTTTACGCTCTTTTTCCCGATAACCAGCCCGAGACGGGGGTGATCAAGATCGTTATTGCGCGCAAGGAGCAGGAGATTTTTCCCCGGAACCTTGCCGGTAGGGGAGTCAAAGACTGCCTTGAAATGCCGGGGAGTAAGCAGACGCTTTTCCCGACTGAAGTCCTGACTCACCTCCAGTGCCGGATTATCAAACTGCCAGACGCGCACGACCTTTGGCGCGACGACGCGACAGGACGGCACGACCGTTCTTGGTAGCCATGCGAGCACGGAAACCGTGGGTACGAGCGCGTTTGATAGTGCTTGGTTGGAAAGTACGTTTCATTGTCGTGTTACCTGGTTCGTCCACAACGGGCCGGAATGGCCCCCGTTTTAAGAGACCGGGGATTCTAGAGAAAGCAAGCCTCTAGGTCAATTTCCAACCAGCGTTTCCTTATAAATAGATCTCCAGACGATTTGCTCGACGAAGGTCGTTCGCTAGATATAGAAATAAAGAAGGGAATTATTTAAAGCTTTTCTGTAAAGCTTATAAAAGCTAGAGGCACGTTCGTCTGTGGATAACTGCCTTTAGCCCTTCTAAACCGCGATGTACAGAGAATGACAACTACGGTGGAAAACGGTGGTCAGCCTGTGCTGCGCTGTCGGATAAGCTGTGTGTGGAAAGGCTAGTTATCCACAAGCAGCTTATCCACCGAGTTTCGCCCCCACTTGTCCAGTGCCCTCATGGGCGGTTATCCACAGAGCTTATGCACATACCGTTGGTCTTCTTTTCGAGGGTTAACGCATTGATAAATCATGCCCTGTGCGCAACCTGCATGTGGATAAGTGGACGACTGGTCGCTACAATGACTGCTTGTTTTTGCCTCACCGGCTTTCAACTTAGGGGATATCCGTGTCAGTGGAACTTTGGCAGCAGTGCGTAGAGCTTTTGCGCGATGAGCTGCCTGCCCAACAATTCAACACTTGGATCCGTCCACTACAGGTCGAAGCCGAAGGCGACGAGCTGCGTGTCTACGCGCCGAATCGTTTTGTTCTCGATTGGGTCAATGAAAAGTACCTGGGTCGCGTCCTTGAACTGCTCGATGAGCATGGCAATGGCCTGGCGCCGGCGCTCTCCTTATTAATAGGCAGCAAACGCAGTTCGGCACCGCGTGCGGCACCTAATGCTCCATTGGCCGCCGCGGCGTCTCAGGCTCAGGCCGCTCAAGCGCCTGTCAGCGCTCCAGCGCCAGCCCCGGCAGCTGCATCGACCAAACGTGCGACACAAAAGGTTGCTGAAGTCAGTGAAGAGCCGTCCCGCGACAGCTTCGATCCAATGGCCGGTGCCAGTTCGCAACAAGCCCCGGTTCGCTCCGAACAGCGTACGGTGCAGGTCGAAGGCGCACTCAAGCACACCAGCTACCTGAACCGCACCTTCACCTTCGAGAACTTCGTCGAAGGCAAGTCCAACCAACTGGCCCGGGCTGCGGCCTGGCAGGTGGCGGACAACCCCAAGCACGGCTATAACCCGCTCTTCCTTTATGGCGGTGTCGGCTTGGGTAAAACCCACTTGATGCACGCTGTGGGTAACCACCTGTTAAAGAAGAATCCGAATGCCAAGGTTGTGTACCTGCATTCCGAGCGTTTCGTTGCGGACATGGTCAAGGCCTTGCAGCTGAATGCGATCAACGAGTTCAAGCGCTTCTACCGCTCGGTGGATGCGTTGCTGATCGATGACATTCAGTTCTTCGCCCGCAAGGAACGCTCCCAGGAAGAGTTTTTCCACACCTTCAACGCCCTGCTTGAAGGTGGCCAGCAGGTCATTCTTACCAGTGACCGCTATCCGAAAGAAATCGAAGGCCTTGAAGAGCGCCTGAAGTCACGTTTCGGCTGGGGCCTGACGGTTGCCGTCGAGCCGCCGGAGCTGGAAACCCGCGTGGCGATCCTGATGAAAAAGGCCGACCAGGCCAAAGTCGATCTGCCACACGACGCGGCGTTCTTCATTGCCCAGCGTATTCGCTCCAACGTCCGCGAACTGGAAGGCGCGCTCAAACGCGTGATCGCCCACTCGCACTTCATGGGCCGCGATATCACCATCGAGCTGATTCGCGAATCCCTGAAAGACTTGTTGGCGCTGCAAGACAAACTGGTGTCTGTGGATAACATTCAGCGCACCGTCGCCGAGTATTACAAGATCAAGATCTCCGACCTGCTGTCCAAGCGTCGTTCACGCTCGGTAGCACGTCCGCGTCAGGTCGCCATGGCGTTGTCCAAGGAATTGACCAACCACAGCCTGCCGGAAATCGGCGATGTGTTTGGCGGCCGCGATCACACGACTGTTTTGCACGCCTGCCGCAAGATCAACGAGCTTAAGGAATCCGACGCGGACATCCGCGAGGACTATAAGAACCTGCTGCGTACACTGACTACTTGATGAACACCAGCGCAGCTTATTAAGGCAAGGGACTAGACCATGCATTTCACCATTCAACGCGAAGCCCTGTTGAAACCCCTGCAACTGGTCGCAGGCGTCGTCGAGCGCCGACAGACCTTGCCGGTGCTCTCCAACGTGCTGCTGGTTGTCGAAGGCCAGCAATTGTCGCTGACCGGTACCGACCTGGAAGTCGAGCTGGTCGGTCGTGTGCAACTCGAAGAGCCTGCGGACCCGGGCTCCATCACTGTGCCTGCGCGCAAGCTGATGGACATCTGCAAGAGCTTGCCGAACGATGCGCTGATCGACATCAAGGTCGATGAGCAGAAGCTCGTGGTGAAGGCCGGCCGTAGCCGCTTCACCCTTTCGACCCTGCCGGCCAATGACTTCCCGACGGTGGAAGAAGGCCCGGGCTCGCTGACCTGCAGCCTTGAGCAAAGCAAACTGCGTCGTTTGATCGAACGCACCAGCTTCGCCATGGCGCAGCAGGACGTACGTTATTACCTCAACGGCATGCTGCTGGAAGTCTCGGCCGGGATCATCCGCGCCGTGGCCACCGACGGTCACCGTCTGGCCATGTGTTCGATGCAGGCCGATATCGGTCAGCCGGATCGTCATCAGGTGATCGTACCGCGCAAAGGTATTCTGGAACTGGCGCGTCTGCTGACCGAACCGGACGGCAACGTCAGCATTGTGCTGGGCCAGCACCACATCCGCGCCACCACCGGCGAGTTCACCTTCACCTCGAAACTGGTCGACGGTAAATTCCCTGACTACGAGCGTGTTCTGCCTAAAGGCGGCGACAAGCTGGTACTCGGCGATCGCCAAGCCTTGCGTGAAGCGTTCAGCCGTACCGCGATTCTGTCCAACGAGAAGTACCGTGGCATCCGTCTGCAACTGGCCAATGGTCAGCTGAAGATCCAGGCGAACAACCCGGAGCAGGAAGAAGCGGAAGAAGAAGTGGGCGTTGAGTACAACGGCGGCTCTCTGGAAATCGGCTTCAACGTGAGCTATCTGCTCGACGTACTGGGCGTGATGACCACCGAGCAGGTTCGCTTGATCCTGTCCGACTCCAACAGCAGTGCGCTGGTACAAGAGTCCGACAACGACGACTCGGCTTACGTTGTCATGCCGATGCGTCTGTAAACATGCTCAGCAGAACCTAGATGTCCTTAAGTCGCGTCTCGGTCACCGCGGTGCGCAATCTGCACCCGGTGACCTTCTCCCCTTCCCCCCGAATCAACATTCTTTACGGCGCCAACGGCAGCGGCAAAACCAGTGTTCTGGAAGCCATTCATCTGCTCGGGCTTGCCCGTTCGTTTCGTAGCAGCCGTCTATTACCCGTCATTCAATACGAGCAATTGGCGTGTACTGTGTTTGGCCAGGTCGAACTGGCCGAGGGTGGACACAGCGCGTTGGGGATATCTCGTGACCGGCAGGGTGAGTTCCAGATCCGCATTGATGGGCAGAACGCGCGAAGTGCTGCGCAACTGGCAGAGATCCTGCCGTTGCAGTTGATCAACCCGGACAGCTTCCGCCTGCTGGAAGGTGCGCCGAAGATTCGCCGACAGTTTCTCGACTGGGGTGTGTTCCACGTGGAACCCCGATTCATGTCCACGTGGCAGCGCTTGCAGAAGGCCTTGCGCCAGAGAAACTCTTGGCTGCGACATGGTACACTTGACGCCGTTTCGCAAGCGGTTTGGGACAGGGAACTGTGCCAGGCCAGCGCTGAAATAGATGAATACCGCCGCGCTTACATCAAAGCCTTGAAACCAGTCTTTGAACAGACCTTGAGCGAACTGGTTGAGCTTGAGGGCTTAACGCTCAGCTATTACCGAGGTTGGGACAAAGACCGTGAGTTGAGTGCAGTGCTCGCCGGGTCCCTTCAGCGGGATCAGCAAATGGGTCATACCCAAGCCGGACCACAACGCGCTGATTTGCGTCTTAGATTGGGCGCACATAACGCCGCGGACATCTTGTCTCGTGGCCAGCAGAAGTTGGTGGTCTGTGCATTGCGGATCGCCCAAGGGCACTTGGTTAGCCAGGCCCGTCGCGGCCAGTGTATTTATCTGGTGGATGACCTGCCGTCCGAACTGGACGAGCATCACCGTCGCGCGCTTTGCCGCTTGCTGGAAGACTTACGCTGCCAGGTCTTTATCACCTGTGTAGATCACGAATTATTGAGGGAAGGCTGGCAGACGGAAACGCCAGTCGCTCTGTTCCACGTGGAACAGGGCCGTATCACACAGACCCACGACCATCGGGAGTGAAGGCATTGAGCGAAGAAAATACGTACGACTCAACGAGCATTAAAGTGCTGAAAGGCCTGGATGCCGTACGCAAACGTCCCGGTATGTACATTGGTGACACTGACGATGGCAGTGGTCTGCACCACATGGTGTTCGAGGTGGTCGATAACTCGATCGACGAAGCTTTGGCCGGCCATTGCGACGACATCAGCATCATCATCCACCCGGACGAATCCATCACCGTTCGCGACAACGGTCGTGGCATCCCGGTAGACGTGCACAAAGAAGAAGGCGTCTCGGCGGCCGAGGTCATCATGACCGTGCTGCACGCCGGCGGTAAGTTCGACGACAACTCCTACAAAGTATCCGGCGGTCTGCACGGTGTAGGTGTGTCGGTGGTGAACGCACTGTCCAAAGAACTGATCCTGACCGTTCGCCGCAGCGGAAAAATCTGGGAACAGACTTATGTCCACGGTGTTCCGCAAGAGCCGATGAAAATCGTTGGCGAAAGCGAAACCACTGGCACCCAGATCCACTTCAAGCCTTCGGCTGAAACCTTCAAGAACATCCACTTCAGCTGGGACATCCTGGCCAAGCGGATTCGCGAACTGTCCTTCCTCAACTCCGGTGTCGGCATCGTCCTCAAGGATGAGCGCAGCGGCAAGGAAGAGTTGTTCAAGTACGAAGGTGGTCTGCGTGCGTTCGTTGAATACCTGAACACCAACAAGACTGCGGTCAACCAGGTGTTCCACTTCAACATCCAGCGTGAAGACGGCATCGGCGTTGAAATCGCCCTGCAGTGGAACGACAGCTTCAACGAGAACCTGTTGTGCTTCACCAACAACATTCCACAGCGCGATGGCGGTACTCACCTGGTGGGTTTCCGTTCCGCACTGACGCGTAACCTGAACACCTACATCGAAGCTGAAGGTCTGGCGAAGAAGCACAAAGTTGCCACCACCGGTGACGATGCCCGCGAAGGCCTGACAGCGATCATTTCGGTAAAAGTGCCGGATCCGAAGTTCAGCTCCCAGACCAAAGACAAGCTGGTGTCTTCCGAAGTGAAGACCGCGGTTGAACAGGAAATGGGCAAGTACTTCTCTGACTTCCTGCTGGAGAACCCGAACGAAGCCAAGCTGGTCGTCGGCAAGATGATCGACGCGGCGCGTGCGCGTGAAGCAGCGCGTAAGGCCCGTGAGATGACCCGCCGCAAAGGCGCGTTGGACATCGCCGGCTTGCCGGGCAAACTGGCTGACTGCCAGGAAAAAGACCCTGCCCTTTCCGAACTGTACCTCGTGGAAGGTGACTCTGCTGGCGGCTCCGCCAAGCAGGGACGCAACCGTCGCACCCAGGCCATCCTGCCGCTCAAGGGCAAGATCCTGAACGTCGAGAAGGCACGCTTCGACAAGATGATCTCTTCGCAAGAAGTGGGCACCTTGATCACCGCGCTGGGCTGCGGCATTGGCCGCGACGAGTACAACATCGACAAGCTGCGTTATCACAACATCATCATCATGACCGATGCTGACGTCGACGGTTCGCACATCCGTACCCTGCTGCTGACCTTCTTCTTCCGTCAGTTGCCGGAGTTGATTGAGCGCGGTTACATCTACATCGCCCAGCCGCCGCTGTACAAGGTCAAGAAAGGCAAGCAAGAGCAATACATCAAAGACGACGACGCCATGGAAGAGTACATGACGCAGTCGGCCCTGGAAGACGCGAGCCTGCACCTGAACGAAGAAGCTCCGGGTATCTCCGGCGAAGCGCTTGAGCGTCTGGTGAATGACTTCCGTCTGGTGATGAAGACCCTCAAGCGTCTGTCGCGCCTGTACCCGCAGGAACTGACCGAGCACTTCATCTACCTGCCAGCGGTGAGCATGGAGCAACTGTCCGATCACGCAGCGATGCAGGATTGGATGGCTCAGTTCGAAGTTCGCCTGCGCACCGTCGAGAAATCCGGCCTGGTTTACAAAGCCAGCCTGCGTGAAGACCGTGAACGTAACGTCTGGCTGCCAGAGGTCGAGCTGATCTCCCACGGCCTGTCGAACTACATCACCTTCAACCGCGATTTCTTCGGCAGTAACGATTACAAGACTGTTGTGTCGTTGGGCGCTCAATTGAGCACCTTGCTGGACGACGGCGCGTACATCCAGCGAGGCGAGCGCAAGAAGCCGGTCACCGAATTCAAGGAAGCCCTTGAATGGCTGATGGCTGAAAGCACCAAGCGTCATACCATCCAGCGCTACAAAGGTCTGGGCGAAATGAACCCGGATCAGCTGTGGGAAACCACTATGGACCCGAGCCAGCGCCGGATGCTCAAAGTGACCATCGAAGACGCCATTGGCGCAGACCAGATCTTCAACACCCTGATGGGTGATGCGGTCGAACCTCGCCGTGACTTCATCGAAAGTAACGCCTTGGCGGTTTCCAACCTGGACTTCTGATCCGGCAGGACCGCTAAAATAAAAAAGGCCAACGCTTAGCGTTGGCCTTTTTTATTGATCGTCGAAAGGTCGTCATTCGCTAGCAGTGGCCACGCTCTCGAGCCGATACCCATACCCGTAAATCGTCAGCAGTTGCCAACCGCGATCGGCCGTCAGGCCCAGCTTGTTGCGCAGGCGATAAATATGAGTATCCAGCGGGCGGGAAGATACTATTTCTTCGTGGGTCCAAAAGCGCTCATACAAGTATTCGCGGGACAAAGGTCGGCCCAGATTGGCGAACAGGCAGCGAGCGAGCCGGTATTCCCGTTCGGTCAGGCTGATGGGGGTGGCGGCGCGGGTGACGGTGAGTTCGGCGTCGTCGAATTCAAGGTCATTGAAGGTCAGTATTTCGGTGGCCGCGGCGCGTTGCAGCCCATGCCGACGAAGCACCGCGCTGACCCGAGCCATCAGCTCATTGGGACGAAACGGTTTGCTCACGTAATCGTCGGCCCCGGCGTTCAACGCCTGGACGATATCGCTTTCGGTATCGCGACTGGTGAGCATGATCGCGGCCGGTGGCACATCCATGTGTTCACGGGTCCAACGCAACAAAGCCAGACCGCTGATATCGGGCAGTTGCCAATCGAGGATCAGCAAATCGAAGGTCTCCCGCCGGAGTTGCCGTCGCAAGTCCTCTCCCCGCTCGAAACAATGCAGCGTCCACGCCTGCTCACCCGTGACGGGGATCTGTCGCAGTGTCTGTTCAACCCGGCGCAGTTCAGCGGGCTCGTCATCCAGTATTGCGACACGCATGCCGAGTGTTTCCTTCATCTCGTTAGTGCAAAGTGAAAATTCCTACGGGAGTTTAGGCTGATTGATCGAATCTGAACAATTGTGGCGAATTGCTGCGAAGGTCATTTATGCCGGTAAATTCGTTGTCGCTGAGCGGCACAGGGGCATTGGGATGTGCTCCGGCGCAGGGAGCGCCAAGTCACTTTGCAGGCCCATCGATTGCCGGTTTTCGGCGGTAGCCTGCTCAGGGGAAACACACGGAGTGCCTGCTCGGTTCCGACACAGGGATGTGTCATCTCCAATATCCTTTGCTCCCATGGCTATCTGCCAGAGCGTCCGCTCAGGTATCGTGCGTCAAATACTTGTGTGCGTTTCCCGGCATGATTTCCATAAGAGCATAAAAGCCAATCCATGAACCCCATGACCTTATTGCTCTCACGCCGTTCTGGCGTCTGTATCTTACTGATGGTTGGCCTGATGGGATTGTTCGCCCAGAGTGCTGTCGCCTCGGCAAAACGTCTGTCTTATATCGATCAAAACCAACAATGCCGTGGTCAACCGCTGCCGGCGACTGTCGAGCATCTGACCGGCGAAGCCTGGAAGCTGGATGCCAAAGGCAAGCAGACGCCACTGCAGGAAGGTATGTCGATCGACGAGCAGGAAGGCGTCAAAACCTCGCCTTCGGCATTTGTCAGCCTGTCCCTGGGTGATGGCTCGCGGGTGGTGTTGCCCTCCAGTTCCCATATCACCCTGCATCTCAATGAAGAACATTCGATCCCTCAGGTCATTCTAGAGCAGGGCCAGGTTGAGTCGTATGTGATCAAACGTCCCAGCGACCATGATCGCTTTCAGATCGTCACGCCGGTCGGTGTACTGGGCGTACGAGGCACGCACTTTCGGGTGCGCAACGATGACGGTGGCGAGGCGCTGCTGGAGGTTCTGAACGGACACGTGGCGGTCAACCGTGATGAGGAAACGTCGGGCTCCCGCCCTGCCCGGTCGGCTGCCAAACGGACTCAGAGCCCTGAAGACGAGGTCCAGGTCATGGCCCGTCAGGGTTTACGTATTCAGAAACAAGGCACATTGACGCCGATCGACTTGCTACCTGCCCCACGTTTGTTGGGGCAAGCCGGTCAGACGGGTAATGTGCCTGTGTGGC
Source organism: Pseudomonas sp. NPDC089918 (assembly GCF_050280605.1). Taxonomy (NCBI): domain Bacteria; kingdom Pseudomonadati; phylum Pseudomonadota; class Gammaproteobacteria; order Pseudomonadales; family Pseudomonadaceae; genus Pseudomonas; species Pseudomonas sp. NPDC089918. The sequence goes on from NZ_JBNNVP010000030.1 coordinate 9,512, forward strand.
AATTGATCATGAAACCCATCGAAGGGGCCACGCGTTATCGGGCGCAAGTGGCTACCGACGCAGCCTTTCTGGACATCAAGCAAGAGCAGTTTTCCAGTACGCCAGAGGTCAAATTCAGCGGGCTGAAAGCGTTTTTCTACCATGTTCGCCTGTCGGCCTATGACGCTCAGGGGTTAGAGGGAGAGACCGGGGTGTATGACATTTTCTATTACCCCAGGACCACGCGTGTCCAATAGCGCCCTGGCCGACGACCGATGAAGAGACGACCAAGGAAGGATGACCGCGAGCCGACCCAGGCTCAGCGGTTGTTTCAGCGGATGGTGCGCGAGTGGCTGTGGGTCTGTCTGATCCTGTTGCCGCTGACGGCGATGCTGTCCATGAATCAGGGGCTGGCCCTGAGCAATCTGCTGTATGACAACCTGCGCCGGCTGAGTCCGCTGCCGGTAGACCCACGAATACTCATCGTCACGATCGATGACTATAGCTTGCAGCAGCTTGGCCAATGGCCGTGGTCGCGGGCCATGCACGCGCAACTGCTGGATCGGCTCGGCGCCGCGAACGTTAAAGGCGTTCTATTCGACGTTATCTTCAGCGAGCCCGATAGCCATCCCGGCAACGATCAGCTTTTGGCCCAGGCGACCTGTCGAACCGGGAATGTTTTTGTGCCGTTGCTGCGCGAAGGCGTCGCACGTTATGGACAACCCTTGGGGGAAATTGAACCGGTGGCTGCGCTGAGCCATTGCGCCAAAGGCGTCGGGCACATCAATGCCGAAGCGGACGCTGATGGGATCGTGCGCAGCGTGTATTTAAGCGAAGGCCCGGCGCAAAAAGCACGCCCGCAACTGGCCTGGCTGCTGTACGAAGAATCCCTTACCGACAAGGGAAATGTACCGATGCCTGGTACTCCGGCCCTGCCATCGGCGCAGGGCTGGCAGCGAGCCCACGAAATACGGATTCCTTTCATACATTCCGACGCGGGCTTTCCCACGGTGCCCTACGTCAGCGTATTGCGCGGCGAAGTCCCGCCCGAGTTGTTGCGCGATCGCTTGATCCTGATCGGCTCGACCGCTCCAGGCTTGGGCGACCGCTACGTGACGCCGCAATCGGCCAGCATCGGCACCACACCGGGCATCGAGATCCAGGCGAATATCCTCAATGGGCTGCTGCAACAGCGCAACATCGTGGTGCTCGATGAGCGCTTGGCGGCGTTGCTGTCGGTGATGATTGTCGGTGAGTTGCTGGGCCTGTTGCTGGTGCGTCCGCGTCGCGCCTTATGGCTGACTTTGGGTGCAATGGCGGCAGCTCTGCTGGGCTCGGGTGTACTGTTGCGGCTCGGCTGGTGGTGGTCACCGGCGGCGAGCCTGCTAGGGATGATGCTGGGCTACCTGATCTGGAATTGGCGAAGGCTGAACGCGGTGCTCGCCTATTTCGGCTGGGAACTGGCACGCCTGGATGGCGAGCCAAAAGTCTTTCCCGAACGTCGTCGGACCCAGGCCCCGGCCGGCGATGTGCTGCAAGGGCAAATCGTCGCGCTGGAGCAGGCCATGAGCCGGACCCGCGACACCCGACGTTTCATCGCCGATGGACTTGAATACCTGCCGGTGGCGACGCTGATCAGCGATCCGCAAGGGCGCATTCTGCTGGCCAACCGCAAGGCTCGAGAAGTGTTTTGTCATGGCCTGGTGGGCGAGGACATGCTCGAGCAACTGAGCGACTTGGGTTACCCGGTGCCGTCCAACGGAATGCCATCTGCGTTGTCGACCCTGGAGCCGCTGGAGTTTCGTGACACCCAGGCACGCAGCCTGCGTCTGGACCTGGCGCCGCTGTTGCCGGCCGAGGGTGACTCCGTGATTGGCTGGCTACTGAGCCTCACTGACTTGAGCGTCGAGCGGGACGCCGAAGAACAGCGAGCCGTGTTGTTGCGTTTTTTGTCCCATGACCTCAGGGCTCCCCATTCGGCGATACTGGCCTTGCTCGATGTTCAGCGGCATCAGGTGTCCGGCGACACTCAAGTGTTCAGTCAGATCGAGTTACAAGTGCGCAAGGCGCTGAACCTGACCGAGGCTTTTGTGCAGTTGGCAAAAGCCGAGTCCGAGGCCTATCAGTTTCAGCCGAGCATGTTCGCGATGTTGTTACTCGATACCTTCGACCAGGCCTCGAGCATCGCTCATCTGAAGAACATTCAATTACTGCATGACCTCGACGAAGACGCTGAAGCGCTGGTCCTGGCCGATCAATCGCTACTGACACGGGCTCTGTTCAACCTGTTGGAAAACGCCATCAAGTACAGTCCGGCGGGCTCGCGGATCTCAGTGCGGGTGAGTTATGCCGAAGGTTGGCTACTGTGCGAGATCGCCGATCAGGGTCGAGGGATTGCTGTCGATGAACTTCCTGAGTTGTTCAGTCAGTATCGGCGTTTTACCTCGGCTCACGACAGTGACGGCCTGGGACTGGGTTTGTCCATGGTCAAGGCGGTGGTGGATCGTCATGGCGGGAGGATTTCCTGTCGTAGCGTGGTGGGACAAGGCTCGACGTTCAGCATCCAGTTACCGCTATTGAGCGAGTAATCCAGACGTTTTCAGCGAGCATAAAAAAACCGGCTATATCAGCCGGTTTTTTTACGTCCGAAATAAACTTATGCACCTTTTTCGACATTTTATTTGCTTAAGAAATATGTATGTAAATCATAAGCTTAAAAACTAAAAACGACGTTTTTCAACAAAACGGTACACAGGTTATCCACAGAATCTCAGACAGTCACTTGATCGGTGGCGTTGGGTGCCGCCGGGGCTGCTGGCAGCGAACCCATCTCGCGCTGCATCTGTTCGTTCCAGGCCTGCACCCGATCATTCAGGTCGGCAATGGCTCGCGGCCCGTTACCCTCGGCGTACATCGGCGCGCCAATGATCACGGTGATCACGCCTTGCTTCTTTGCCCACCCGGTTTTTGGCCAGAACTTGCCGGCATTGTGCGCAATCGGCAGTACCGGTAATGACGCATTGACGGCCAACGCGGTGCCACCGCGGGAAAACTTGCCGATCGTGCCATAGGGAACGCGAGTCCCTTCCGGGAAGATCAGTACCCAGACCTTGTCCTTGAGCAGCTCATCGCCCTTCTTCGCCACATGCTTGAGCGCAGCTTTCGGATTGCCACGGTCAATGGCGATCGGTCGCAGCATGGCCATGGCCCAGCCGAAGAACGGAACATAGAGCAGTTCGCGCTTGAGCACCTGGCTCAGCGGCTCGAAGTAAGCCGAGAGAAAGAATGTCTCCCAGGTGCTCTGGTGGTTCGACTGAATCACGCAGGGCTGGTCAGGCACGTTCTCGGCACCCTTCACTTCGTAACGGATACCCAGAAAGACTTTGCTCAGCCATAAGGCGCAGCGGCACCAGTACACGTTGATAAAGCGATAGCGCGCCTTGAACGGCAGAAACGGCGCGATAAAAAAGCTCAGGGTGCACCAGAGCAAAGAGCTGGTGCCCAGCAGCAGGTAAAAGAGGAAAGTTCTGATGGCCTGCAGTATCGACATGGCGACATTTACCGTTGCGGGCATTGCCCGCCTATTCAAGCGCACTCCCGATCAGTCCTTGGCCAGGATGTCAGAAGAGCCTTAGTTGTGGATAAGTTCCGCGGCAATCGCCGCCAGATCGTCAAAAATCAAGGTGCCTGCCGGTAGGGTCTTGCCCTGAGTCTTTTCGCCTTTCCCGGTCTTTACCAAAACTGGCTGACAGTCGACGGCTTTGGCGGCTTCCAGGTCACCGAGAGTATCGCCGACGAACCATAGATTCGTCAGCGAAACGTTGTAATGCGCGGCGATGGTTTTCAACATCCCGGGTTTTGGCTTGCGGCAATCGCAGCCATCGTCTGGCCCGTGCGGGCAATAGACGATCAGCCCGACTTCACCGCCCTGCTCCGCCACCAGCTCGCGCAAGCGAGCGTGCATGGCATCCAGGGTGGCGATGTCGTAATAGCCGCGAGCGATGCCCGACTGGTTGGTAGCGACCGCCACCGTCCAGCCGGCCTTGCTCAACTGCGCGATCGCTTCGATCGAACCGGGCAGCGGAATCCACTCTTCCACCGACTTGATGTACGCATCGGAGTCGTAATTGATCACTCCGTCCCGATCGAGAATCAGCAGTTTCAACAGCAACCCCTCAACCCAGCAGCGAAATGTCAGCGACGCCGAGGAACAGCCCACGCAGACGCGACAGCAGCGCATAACGGTTGGCGCGGACCTTGGCATCTTCAGCGTTGACCATTACGGCTTCGAAGAATGCATCCACTGGCTCGCGCAAGGCAGCCAGACGTGCCAGCGATTCGCTGTACTGACGCGCCGCAGCCATCGGCTGGACAGCCTGGTCAGCCTGCTGGATCGCCGAGTACAGAGAGAACTCGTTGGCGTTGTCGAAGTACTTGGCTTCAACGACCGAAGGAACAGAGCCTTCGACCTTGCTCAGCAAGTTCGAAACGCGCTTGTTCACCGCGGCCAGCGCAGCGGCTTCCGGCAATTTGCGGAACGCTTCTACCGCTTGTACACGCTGATCGAAATCCAGCGCCGAACCCGGCTTCAGGGCACGGACCGACAGGTAAGTCCCGACATCAACGCCTTCGTCTTCATAACGGGCACGCAGACGATCGAAGATGAATTCCAGCACCGAGTCATTCAGGCCGGCAGCCTTCACCTTGGTACCGAACGCATTCACGGCAAACGCCACGGCGTCATTCAGGTCGAGGTCGAGCTTCTTGTCGATCAGGATCCGCAACACACCCAGCGCAGCACGGCGCAGGGCGTACGGGTCTTTGCTCCCGGTTGGCAACATGCCGATACCGAAAATACCCACCAGCGTGTCGAGCTTGTCGGCGATGGCCACGGCCGCACCGGTCAGGGTGGTCGGCAGTTCAGCACCGGCACCGCGCGGCATGTACTGCTCGTTCAGCGCCAGGGCGACTTCTTCCGGCTCGCCGTCGTTGAGGGCGTAGTAGTAACCGGCGACACCTTGCATCTCCGGGAACTCGCCGACCATTTCGGTCGCCAGGTCGCACTTGGACATCAGGCCGGCACGGGAAGCCCAGGCCGGGTTGCCACCAATGCGTTGAGCGATGAACGCGGCGAGTCTGGAAACACGTTCGGCCTTGTCGTAGACGCTGCCGAGTTTTTCCTGGAACACCACATTCTGCAGGCGCAGATTGAACTCTTCGAGTTTTTGCTTCTTGTCTTGCTTGAAGAAGAACTCGGCGTCGGTCAGGCGTGGGCGAACCACTTTCTCGTTACCGGCGATGATCTGCTGCGGGTCTTTGCTTTCGATGTTGGCCACGGTAATGAAACGAGGCAGCAACTTGCCGTCGGCATCCAGCAGGCAGAAATATTTCTGGTTGTCCTGCATGGTGGTGATCAGCGCTTCTTGCGGCACGTCGAGGAAGCGTTCTTCGAACGAGCACACCAGCGGCACCGGCCATTCAACCAGCGCGGTCACTTCGTCGAGCAGGCCCGGTGGCACGATCGCCGTACCTTCCTGCAGCGTCGCCAGTTCTTCGGTGCGCTTGCTGATCAGCTCGCGACGCTCGTTGGCGTCGGCCAGCACATAAGCCGCACGCAGATCGCTCAGGTAGTTGGCCGGCGAGGTGATGCGCACGCTTTCAGGATGGTGGAAGCGGTGACCACGGGAATCGCGGCCGGACTTCTGGGCAAGGATGGTGCAGTCGATGACATGGTCACCAAGCAGCATCACCAGCCATTGGGTCGGGCGAACGAATTCTTCTTTGCGAGCACCCCAGCGCATGCGCTTGGGGATAGGCAGGTCGTTCAGGGAGTCTTCAACGATGGTCGGCATCAGGCTCGCGGTCGGCTTGCCGGCGATGCTTTGGCTGTAGCGCAGTTTTGGACCGCTCTGATCGATCTCGCTCAGGTCGACGCCGCACTTCTTGGCGAAGCCCAGGGCTGCTTGAGTCGGGTTGCCTTCGGCATCGAACGCGGCCTGACGTGGCGGGCCGTCGAGGTTGATGCTGCGATCCGGCTGCTGGGTCGCCAGCGCGGTGATCAGCACGGCCAGACGACGTGGCGCGGCGTAGACGGTTTTGGTTTCGTAGTTCAGGCCGGCAGCTTGCAGGCCTTTGTCGATACCGGCCATAAACGCTTCGGCCAGGGTATTCAGGGCTTTGGGTGGCAGTTCTTCGGTGCCCAGTTCAACCAGAAAATCTTGAGCACTCATTGTGCAGCCTCCAGCTTGGCCAGTACTTCATCACGCAGGTCCGGGGTCGCCATCGGGAAGCCCAGCTTGGCGCGAGCCAGCAGGTAGGCTTGCGCAACGGAACGCGCCAGGGTGCGTACACGCAGAATGTATTGCTGACGCGCGGTCACCGAGATCGCCCGGCGCGCATCCAGCAGGTTGAAGGTGTGGGAAGCCTTCAACACCATTTCGTAGCTCGGCAACGGCAATGGCTGATCAAGTTCGATCAGGCGCTTGGCTTCGCTTTCGTAGAAGTCGAACAACTCGAACAGCTTCTCGACGTTGGCGTGTTCGAAGTTGTAGGTCGACTGCTCCACTTCGTTCTGGTGGAACACGTCGCCGTAGGTCACCTTGCCGAACGGACCGTCAGCCCAGACCAGGTCGTAGACCGAGTCCACGCCTTGCAGGTACATGGCCAGACGCTCAAGACCGTAAGTGATCTCGCCGGTCACCGGGTAGCACTCGATGCCGCCCGCTTGCTGGAAGTAAGTGAACTGCGTCACTTCCATGCCGTTGAGCCAGACTTCCCAGCCCAGACCCCAGGCGCCCAGCGTTGGCGACTCCCAGTTGTCTTCGACGAAACGGATGTCGTGCACCAGCGGGTCGAGGCCCACGTGCTTGAGGGAGCCCAGGTACAGTTCCTGGAAGTTGTCCGGGTTCGGCTTCAGGACTACCTGGAACTGGTAGTAGTGCTGCAGACGGTTCGGGTTTTCGCCGTAGCGGCCGTCAGTCGGGCGACGACTGGGCTGCACATAAGCGGCGTTCCAGGTTTCCGGGCCGATGGCGCGCAGGAACGTGGCAGTGTGGAAAGTGCCGGCGCCTACTTCCATATCGTAGGGCTGAAGTACCACACAACCTTGCTCGGCCCAGTATTGCTGGAGGGCGAGGATCAAGTCTTGGAAGGTACGCACGGCTGGCGTAGGCTGGCTCACGAAATTCACCTGTTTCTTGGGCTGCGATTTAAAGAGCGGGAGTATACCCGATTCGAACCTGCGCACGCCCCCTGGAGCCTTATGCCACGCTGCTTTTGGTGTACCGAAGATCCGCTGTACATGGCTTATCACGATCAGGAGTGGGGCACGCCGCTACGCGATGCGCAGGGTTTGTTCGAGTTGCTTTTGCTCGAAGGGTTCCAGGCCGGGCTTTCCTGGATCACTGTGTTGCGCAAACGAGAGCGTTATCGCGAGGTGCTGTTTGGCTTCGACGTGCAGCGTGTGGCACAGATGAGCGATGCGGAAATCGATGAATTGATGCTCGATCCGGGGATCATCCGCAATCGCCTCAAACTCAACGCGGCCCGGCGTAATGCCCAGGCCTGGCTGGCGCTGGAGGACCCGGTGGCGTTTCTCTGGTCGTTCGTCGGTGGCACGCCTGTGATCAATCATTTCAAGGATCGCAGTGAAGTGCCGGCCGTGACACCGGTTGCCGTCGAGATGAGCAAAGGCCTGAAAAAAGCCGGATTCACGTTCGTCGGCCCGACCATTTGTTACGCGTTGATGCAGGCCTCGGGCATGGTCATGGACCACACCCGGGATTGCGATCGCTACGCCACCTTGGCGAACGGCGGTTAGAATAGCCGCCTCGCGCACAGCACAAGATCAGGAGTGACCTGTGGATAAGTTGAAAGGCGCCTTGCTGGTAGGCGCTCTGCGTCTGTTTGCCCTGCTTCCTTGGCGGGCAGTGCAGGCGGTGGGTTCAGCAATTGGCTGGATCATGTGGAAAACCCCCAACCGTTCCCGCGACGTGGTGCGGATCAACCTCGCCAAGTGCTTCCCGCAGATGGACCCGGCCGAACGCGAGCGTTTAGTCGGACAGAGCCTGAAAGACATCGGCAAGTCCCTGACCGAGAGCGCCTGCGCATGGATCTGGCCGGCCCAGCGTTCCATCGACCTGGTGCGCGAAGTCGAAGGTCTCGATGTGCTTAAAGACGCCCTCGCCTCCGGCAAAGGCGTGGTCGGTATCACCAGCCATCTGGGCAACTGGGAAGTGTTGAACCACTTCTATTGCAACCAGTGCAAACCGATCATTTTCTACCGTCCGCCCAAGCTCAAGGCGGTGGATGAGTTGCTGCGCAAGCAGCGGGTGCAATTGGGTAACCGAGTAGCCGCTTCCACCAAGGAAGGCATCCTCAGCGTGATCAAGGAAGTGCGCAAAGGGGGGGCAGTGGGCATTCCGGCTGACCCGGAACCGGCCGAATCCGCCGGGATCTTCGTGCCGTTCTTCGCCACTCAGGCCCTGACCAGTAAATTCGTGCCAAACATGCTGGCCGGCGGCAAAGCGGTCGGCGTGTTCCTGCATGCCCTGCGGCTACCGGACGGTTCGGGTTACAAAGTGATCCTCGAAGCCGCCCCGGAGGCTATGTACAGCACCGATACCGAAACCTCCTGCGCGGCGATGAGCCAAGTGGTCGAGCGCTATGTGCGGGCTTATCCGAGCCAGTACATGTGGAGCATGAAGCGCTTCAAGAAGCGTCCGCCAGGCGAAGAACGCTGGTACTGATGCTGCTGTGGATAATCCCCGGTAAAAATCAAAAGATCGCAAGCTCCTACAAAAGGCGCGGCGTACACCCAGTAGGAGCTGCCGCAGGCTGCGATCTTTTGATCTTTGGCCTGAGTTGCCTCTGATCAGTGCGCCTGACGCTCAAGCTTTTTCAAAAACACCGTCATTTCCTTCTCGGCCTGTTTGTCGCCATGGTTGCGGGCGGCTTCCAGGCCCTGTTCCCAGGCCTGACGTGCCGCCGCGTAATCCGCCAGCGCCAGATGGGCCTTGCCCAATAGCTTCCAGGCCGCCGAATACTTCGGATCGAACTCGACGCAGCGCTGGAAATGCTCTGCGGCCTTGGCATTTTCACCCAGATCCAGATAACCCTTGCCCAGGCCGAAGCGCAGCAGCGAGTTATCCACACCCTTGGCGAGCATTTTTTCCAGGGATTCGATCATGGTGCTTCCTCAGTCAGTGATCGTTCCCACGCTCCGCGTGGGAATGCAGCCCGGGACGCTCTGCGTCCCATTCAAAGCCGAACGCGGAGCGTCCGTTGAGGCATTCCCACGCAGAGCGTGGGAACGATCATCAGAAGAAGCTCAACCCCACATGAAACAGCTTCTCCACATCCCGAATATGCTTCTTATCCACAAGGAACAGAATCACATGGTCGCCAGCTTCGATCACTGTGTTGTCGTGGGCGATGATCACTTCTTCGTCGCGGATGATCGCGCCAATGGTGGTTCCTGGTGGCAGGCCGATGTTTTCAATGGCCTTGCCGATCACCTTGCTCGACTTCGAATCACCGTGGGCGATGGCCTCAATGGCTTCCGCCGCACCTCGACGCAATGAGTGCACGCTGACGATATCGCCGCGCCGCACGTGGGCCAGCAAGGTGCCGATGGTCGCCAATTGCGGGCTGATGGCGATGTCGATGTCGCCACCCTGGATCAGGTCGACGTAGGCCGGGTTGTTGATGATCGTCATCACCTTCTTCGCGCCCAGGCGCTTGGCCAGTAGCGACGACATGATGTTGGCTTCGTCGTCGTTGGTCAGCGCCAGGAAGATATCGGCGTCGGCGATGTTCTCCTCGATCAGCAGGTCGCGGTCGGAGGCACTGCCCTGCAACACCACGGTGCTGTCGAGGGTGTCCGAGAGATGGCGGCAGCGGGCCGGGTTCATCTCGATGATCTTCACCTGATAACGGCTTTCGATGGCCTCGGCCAAGCGCTCGCCAATCTGCCCGCCGCCAGCGATGACGATACGTTTGTAGCTCTCATCAAGGCGGCGCATTTCGCTCATCACCGCGCGAATGTTCGCTTTGGCGGCGATGAAAAATACTTCATCGTCGGCCTCGATCACCGTATCGCCCTGGGGCAGGATCGGCCGGTCACGACGGAAAATCGCCGCAACGCGGGTTTCGACGTTCGGCATGTGTTCACGCAACTGGCGCAATTGCTGACCCACCAACGGACCGCCGTAATAGGCTTTCACTGCCACCAGTTGCGCCTTGCCTTCGGCGAAGTCGATTACCTGCAACGCACCCGGATGCTGGATCAGGCGCTTGATGTAGTTGGTAACGACTTGCTCCGGACTGATCAGCACGTCGACCGGAATCGCTTCGTTATCGAACAGTTCGGCGCGGGTCAGGTACGCGGCTTCGCGGACCCGGGCGATCTTGGTCGGTGTGTGAAACAGAGTGTGAGCGACCTGACAGGCCACCATGTTGGTTTCGTCACTGTTGGTCACTGCAACCAACATGTCGGCGTCGTCGGCGCCGGCCTGACGCAGGATGGTCGGCAGCGAACCGCGACCCTGCACGGTGCGGATGTCCAGCCGATCGCCGAGGTCACGCAGGCGTTCGCCATCGGTGTCGACCACGGTGATGTCGTTGGCCTCGCTGGCCAAGTGTTCCGCCAGCGAACCGCCGACCTGCCCTGCGCCGAGGATGATGATTTTCATCCAGTCACTCCCTTAAAACCGGTTAACCGCGCGCGGCGGCAATCTTGATCAGCTTGGCGTAGTAGAACCCGTCGTGGCCGCCTTCCTGGGCCAGTAATTGGCGACCATGGGGCTGCTTGATGCCGGCCTGACTGGCGATGTCGAGTTCACGGGCACCCGGTGTGCGAGCGAGGAACGCTTCGATGACTTCGGTGTTCTCGGTTGGCAGCGTGGAGCAGGTGGCGTAAAGCAGAATGCCGCCCACTTCCAACGTTATCCACATGGCATCGAGTAGCTCGCCCTGAAGCACCGCCAGCGCGGCGATGTCATCGGGTTGGCGGGTCAGTTTGATGTCCGGGTGACGACGGATCACCCCGGTGGCCGAGCACGGCGCGTCCAGCAAAATGCGCTGGAACGGTTTGCCGTCCCACCAGGTCGCGGTGTCGCGGCCGTCGGCGGCGATCAGTTCGGCGCTCAGGCCCAGGCGTGCAAGGTTTTCCCGCACCCGCACCAGACGCTTGGCTTCCAGATCCACCGCCACCACGCCGGCCAGTTTGGGCTCGGCTTCAAGGATGTGGCAGGTCTTGCCGCCCGGTGCGCAGCAGGCGTCCAGCACCCGTTGGCCTGGCGCCAGGTCCAGCAGGTCGGCGGCCAGTTGCGCGGCTTCGTCCTGCACGCTGATCCAGCCTTCGGCGAAACCCGGGAGGCTGCGCACATCGGCGGCTGCGTCGAGGATGATGCCGTCCTGACTGTAAACGCAGGGCTTGGCAGCGATGCCAGTGTCAGTCAGCAACCCGAGATAAGCATCGCGGGTGTGATGGCGACGGTTGACCCGCAAAATCATCGGCGGGTGAGCGTTGTTCGCCGCGCAAATGGCTTCCCACTGCTCAGGCCAGAAGGCTTTGAGGGATTTTTGCAGCCAGCGCGGGTGAGCAGTGCGCACCACCGGGTCGTGTTCCAGCTCGGCCAGCAGCGCTTCGCTTTCCCGTTGGGCGCGGCGCAGTACGGCGTTGAGCAAGGCTTTGGCCCACGGCTTTTTCAGTTTGTCGGCGCAACCGACGGTTTCGCCGATGGCCGCGTGGGCCGGAACCCGGGTGTAGAGCAGTTGGTAGAGACCGACCAACAACAGCGCCTCGACATCGGCATCAGCTGCCTTGAACGGCTTTTGCAGCAACTTGGCCGCCAACGCCGACAAACGTGGCTGCCAGCGAGCCGTGCCGAACGCCAGGTCCTGGGTGAAGCCGCGATCGCGGTCTTCGACCTTGTCCATTTGCGTCGGCAGAGAACTGTTGAGTGAGGCTTTTCCGTTAAGAACAGCAGCAAGAGCCTTGGCGGCAGCCAGACGTGGATTCATTGAGCGTCCGCCGCTTGACCGAGAACGGTGCCGACGGCGAATTTCTCACGACGGCTGTTGAACAAGTCGCTGAAGTTCAGCGCCTTGCCGCCGGGCAATTGCAGACGGGTCAGGCACAGCGCCTGTTCACCGCAGGCGACGACCAAGCCGTCCTTGCTGGCACTGAGGATTTCACCCGGCGCGCCCTGCCCTTCGGCCAGGCTCGCAGCCAACACTTTCAGCGCTTCGCCGTTCAGCGTGCTGTGGGTGATCGGCCAAGGGTTGAAGGCGCGAACCAGACGCTCCAGCTCAACCGCCGGACGGCTCCAGTCAATGCGTGCTTCGTCCTTGTTCAATTTGTGTGCGTAGGTGGCGAGGCTGTCGTCCTGCACTTCGCCTTCCAGAGTGCCTGCAGCCAGGCCGGCAATCGCCTGCACCACGGCCGGTGGGCCCATCTCTGCGAGGCGATCATGGAGGCTGCCGCCGGTGTCTTCCGCGCTGATCGGCGTGGTGACTTTGAGCAACATCGGCCCGGTGTCGAGGCCCAGCTCCATGCGCATCACGGTCACGCCGCTTTCTCTGTCGCCCGCTTCGACGGCGCGCTGGATCGGCGCCGCACCGCGCCAGCGTGGCAACAATGAGGCGTGGCTGTTGATGCAACCCAGGCGCGGGATATCCAGCACCACTTGCGGCAGGATCAGGCCGTAGGCGACCACCACCAGCAAATCCGGTTTCAGTGCGGCCAGTTCAGCCTGAGCGTCTTCGTTGCGCAGGGTCGGTGGTTGCAACACCTGGATGTTGTGCTCCAGAGCCAACTGCTTGACCGGGCTCGGCATCAGCTTCTGCCCACGGCCTGCCGGACGGTCCGGTTGGGTGTAGACCGCAACGATCTCGTAAGGACTGTCGAGCAGAGCCTTGAGGTGTTCGGCGGCGAATTCCGGGGTACCGGCAAAGACAATGCGCAGTGGCTCAGTCATGGGAAGCTCTCAATTACAAAGCAGTCGCAAAAGAAAAAGGCTTGCCGCAGCAAGCCTTTGAAAGAAGGGCATCAAGCGTTCTGGCGATGGAGCTTTTCCAGTTTCTTCTTGATCCGGTCGCGTTTGAGCGTGGACAGGTAATCAACGAACAATTTGCCGTTGAGGTGGTCGCATTCATGCTGGATGCATACCGCAAGCAGGCCTTCGGCGATCAGTTCGTACGGTTGGCCGTCGCGGTCCTGGGCCTTGATCTTGACCTTTTGCGGGCGATCGACGTTTTCGTAGAAGCCCGGCACCGAGAGGCAGCCTTCCTGGTACTGGTCCACCTCGTCAGTCAGGACTTCGAACTCGGGGTTGATGAACACTCGCGGTTCGCTGCGGTCTTCGGAGAGGTCCATTACGACGATACGTTTGTGCACGTTGACCTGGGTCGCGGCGAGGCCGATGCCTGGCGCTTCATACATTGTTTCAAACATGTCATCGACCAACTGACGCACTTCGTCGTCCACTACAGCCACTGGTTTGGCGATAGTACGCAGGCGCGAGTCGGGGAATTCGAGGATGTCTAAAATGGCCATAAGCTCAATTGCTGCACGTGTGAGGTAAAGTCGGGTCGATGGCCTGGCGAGTCCGAGGATGCAGGCTACCGTTGTGAACGTAGCTTCCCGCTTTTCAATAATGAGCCGGAAGCGAGCCACGAGGGCTCTGGCGTTTCACGCGAACGTACATAATAAAGGGATTCACCGCATGAGGAAATCACTACTCGCCTTGCTCCTTCTGGCCTCGGCCGGTTTTGCGCATGGGCAAGTGCAACTCAGGGAAGGTTTTCCACAGCAATACACCGTGGTGGCAGGGGACACACTCTGGGACATTTCCGCCAAATACCTGCGTGAGCCATGGGAGTGGCCGCAGCTTTGGCAGGCCAATCCACAGATCGAAAACCCCAATCTCATCTATCCGGGCGATACGCTGTCGCTGGTCTACGTCAACGGTCAGCCACGCCTGACCCTCAATCGCGGCGCTTCCCGGGGCACCATCAAGCTTTCGCCACGAATCCGCAGCTCGCCGGTGGCCGATGCCATTCCGAGCATCCCGCTGAAATCGATCAACAGCTTTCTGCTGAGCAATCGCATCGTCGACAAGGCGGAGGATTTCGACAGGGCGCCCTACATCGTCGCCGGCGATGCCGAACGGGTGCTCAGTGGCACCGGTGATCGAATTTTCGCGCGTGGCCATTTCGACCCGGCACAACCGGTGTACGGCATCTTCCGTCAGGGCAAGGTCTACACCGATCCGCAGAGCAAGGAGTTTCTGGGGATCAACGCCGACGACATCGGTGGCGGCGAGATCATTGCCACTGAAGGCGACGTCGCCACCCTGGCCCTGCAACGCACCACTCAGGAAGTGCGACTCGGCGACCGCTTGTTCGGCGGCGAAGAACGCTCGATCAATTCGACCTTCATGCCCAGTGCCCCGACAACCGAAATCAACGGCTTGATTATTGATGTGCCGCGTGGGGTCACCCAGATCGGCGCGCTGGATGTCGTCACGCTGAACAAAGGGCAGCGCGATGGCCTGGCCGAAGGCAATGTGCTGGTGGTGATGAAAACCGGTGAAACCGTGCGTGACCGGATTACCGGTCAGCCATTGAAAATTCCCGACGAGCGGGCCGGGCTGCTGATGGTATTCCGCACCTACGACAAGCTCAGCTACGGGCTGGTCCTTAACGCATCGCGCTCCCTGGCGGTGATGGACAAGGTGCGAAATCCTTAAGCCTGCTAACAAGTTACCAACAGAGTTATCCACAGCTTATTCCCGATTCGACGGGACTATATAACGATCAAGGATGATCCATGTCGCTGTCTGCCTGTACGTCCATTTCCCCTGCGGAACTGGAAGCTCGTTTACGCCTGCACCGTTTGCCGGGACTCGGTCCTGCGCGTTTCAAGAAGTTGCTAGAGGCCTTCGGCTCTGCCTCCAAAGCCATCAGCGCACCGGCTAGCGCCTGGCGTGCATTGGGCCTGCCACTCGCCTGCGCGGAAGCCCGGCGCTCCAGCGAAATTCGTGACGGCGCCAGTCACGCATTAGCCTGGTTAGAGCGCCCGGGCCAGCATTTACTGATGTGGGACCAACCTGACTACCCCGCGTTGCTGGCGCAAATAAGTGATGCGCCGCCGCTGTTATTCGCCGCAGGCGATCCGGGAATACTGGAAAAACCACAGCTGGCGATGGTCGGCAGCCGTCGTGCTTCGCGACCGGGCATGGACACCGCCGCCGCGTTTTCCCGCACGCTGGCCGGCGCCGGTTTTGTCATCACCAGCGGTCTGGCCCTGGGCATCGATGCTGCGGCGCATCAGGCGGCTCTGGATGTTGGCGGGCAAACGGTCGGCGTACTTGGCACGGGGCTGGAAAATTTTTATCCACAGCGAAATCGGCGACTGGCGGACACCATGATCGCCTCGGGAAGCGCGGTCCTTTCGGAGTTCCCGCTGGACGCCGGCCCTTCCCCCAGCAACTTCCCCCGGCGCAATCGAATCATCAGCGGTTTGTCCCTCGGCGTGCTCGTGGTCGAGGCGAGTGTTGCCAGTGGTTCGTTGATCACTGCCAGGCTGGCGGCGGAACAGGGGCGTGAGGTGTATGCGATTCCAGGATCGATCCATCACCCTGGGGCAAAGGGTTGCCATCAGCTGATCCGCGACGGTGCGGTGCTGGTGGAGACCATAGAACACATCCTCGAAGCCTTGCGCGGCTGGCAACGGCTGCCGTTATCCACAGAAACACCGACAGAAACTCACCCGCTGCTCATATTGCTCCATGCAGCGCCCCACACCAGTGAAGCCTTGGCGGTCACCAGTGGCTGGGCGTTGTCAAAAGTGCTGGCAGCGCTGACGGAACTGGAAATGGACGGCCGGGCGGTCTGCGAAAGCGGCCGATGGTTTGCGCGGGTAAACTAGGTTTTATAAGCAAGATCGGTAAACTGCGCAGAGTCTTATTCCGGAGAGTCTTTCATGGTCAACAGTTGGCGTGTGCAACAAGCCGCACGAGCCATTCGCGCAGGCGCGGTGATTGCCTACCCAACCGAAGCGGTCTGGGGCCTGGGTTGCGACCCATGGGACGAAGAGGCGGTCTATCGTCTGCTGGCGATCAAGGGGCGGTCGGTGGAAAAAGGGTTGATTCTGGTGGCCGACAATATTCGCCAGTTCGACTTCCTCTTCGAAGACTTCCCTGAATTGTGGATGGACCGCATGGCCAGCACTTGGCCGGGCCCGAACACCTGGCTGGTGCCGCATCAGAATATGTTGCCCCAGTGGATTACCGGTGTGCATGAAACGGTGGCGTTGCGGGTTAGCGATCACCCATTGGTGCGGGATTTGTGTGCGTTGGTCGGGCCGTTGGTTTCAACCTCGGCCAACCCTCAGGGACGACCGGCGGCGCGGACGCGGATTCGCGTGGAGCAGTATTTCCGCGGGCAGGTTGATTGGGTGCTGGGTGGCAATCTGGGTGGGCGCAAGAATCCGAGCGTGATTCGCGATCTGGCGACCGGCCACGTGGTGCGCCCGGATTAATGTGGCGAGGGGGCTTGCCCCCGTTCGGGTGCGAAGCACCCGCCAATGAGCGCTGTGTTCTAGCTGACAGACCGCATTATCACGTTGGGGACTGCTACGCAGTCCAACGGGGGCAAGCCCCCTCGCCACAGTCTGGTGTCAAGGCAATAGAATCGTCGAGCCAGTCGTACGCCGCGCCGACAATTCGATCTGCGCTTTGGCCGCTTCAGCCAATGGATACCGCTGGCTGATGTCCACCGTAAGCTTCCCGCTGATGATCATCTCGAACAGCTCATCGGCCATGCTTTGCAGGTTTTCAGCGTTGTTGGCGTAGGTCGCCAGGGTCGGCCGGGTCACGTACAGCGAACCCTTCCCCGCGAGAATCCCCAGGTTCACTCCGTCTACTGCGCCCGAAGCATTACCGAAACTCACCACCAGCCCCCGAGGCGCGACGCTGTCGAGCGACGTCAGCCAGGTATCTTTGCCTACGCCGTCGTACACCACCGGCACTTTTTTACCGTCAGTCAATTCCAGCACGCGTTGTGCGACGTTTTCATGGCTGTAATCGATGGTCGCCCAGGCACCATTGGCTTTCGCCAGGGTGGCTTTCTCTGCTGAACTGACCGTGCCAATCAGCTTCACGCCCAAGGCCTTGGCCCATTGGCAGGCCAGGGAACCGACGCCCCCCGCCGCTGCGTGAAACAGGATGGTTTCGCCACCCTTGAGTTCATATGTCTGACGCAGCAGGTACTGCACGGTCAGGCCTTTGAGCATCACGCCGGCGGCTTGTTCGAAGCTGATGGCATCTGGCAGATGCACCAGATTGGCTTCCGGCAATACATGAACGTCGCTATAAGCGCCCAATGGCCCACTGCCGTACGCCACGCGATTGCCAATTTTGAAGCGGGTGACTTCGCTGCCGACTGCTTCGACCACGCCCGCGCCTTCAGCGCCCAGGCCTGACGGCAAGGCGGGTGGCGCATAGAGGCCACCGCGGTAATAGGTGTCAATGAAGTTCAGGCCGATAGCCTTGTTGGTCACGCGCACCTGCAGCGGGCCGGGTTCGGCGGGCTGGTAATCGACATGCTCAAGCACTTCGGGACCGCCATGGGCGCGGAACTGGATACGCTTTGCCATCTGCACTTTCCTTAAGTATTAGCTTCTAGAGTTGTAGCGCCAAGCGCCCTATCGGACTCTTAAAGCTTGACCTTCGTCAACTGCGACGGCACAAGGTGCAGTGTTATCCTACGCAGCAATTTGCCGCCGGCCTGTATGAGCGCCGCGTAGCTTTGCCCGATTCAAGGTGATGCCATGACTACCCGCACCGAGGCCGTAAAAGCCTACCTGCTCGACCTGCAAGACCGCATTTGCGCTGCCTTGGAAGCTGAAGACGGCGGAGCGCATTTCGTCGAAGACGCCTGGACCCGCCCTGCCGGCGGTGGCGGTCGCACCCGGGTGATCGAAAACGGTGCGGTCATCGAAAAGGGCGGCGTCAACTTTTCCCACGTCTTTGGCAGTGGACTCCCACCCTCCGCCAGCGCTCATCGGCCAGAACTGGCCGGCCGAGGCTTCGAAGCCCTGGGCGTGTCTTTGGTGATTCACCCGCACAATCCCCATGTACCGACGTCCCACGCCAATGTGCGCTTTTTCATCGCTGAAAAAGAAGGTGAAGAGCCGGTCTGGTGGTTCGGTGGCGGCTTCGACCTGACCCCTTATTACGGTAATGAGGAGGACTGTGTGCACTGGCACCGCGTCGCCGAACAGGCCTGCGCGCCGTTCGGGCCAGACGTCTACCCGCGCTACAAAGCCTGGTGCGACAGTTACTTCCACATCAAGCATCGCCACGAGCCGCGTGGCATCGGCGGCCTGTTTTTCGATGACTTGAACGAGTGGGACTTCGACACCAGCTTCGCCTTCATGCGCGCCATCGGCGATGCGTTTATCGACGCTTACCTGCCAATCGTGCAGCGCCGCAAGAACGATGCGTTCACGGCCAAACAGCGTGAATTCCAGGAGTTTCGCCGTGGTCGTTACGTCGAGTTCAACCTGGTCTATGACCGCGGCACGCTGTTCGGCCTGCAATCGGGCGGGCGTACCGAGTCGATCCTGATGTCGCTGCCACCGCAAGTGCGCTGGGCCTACGACTGGAAAGCCGAGCCGGGCAGCGAAGAAGCGCGCCTGACCGAGTACTTCCTGCAAGACCGCGATTGGTTGGCCAAGGCCTGATTCCAGGGTTTGAGTTTTTGCATCGTCGGGGCTGCAGTCAAGATCGCAGCCTTCGGCAGCTTCTACGGTTGAGGAATGTAGATGGATCGTTACGTCGTATTCGGTAATCCGATTGGCCACAGCAAGTCGCCGCTGATCCACCGTCTGTTCGCCGAGCAGACGGGGCAAAAACTGGACTACAGCACCTTGCTGGCGCCCCTCGATGATTTTTCCGGCTGTGCCCAGGCATTTTTCCGTGAAGGGCGTGGGGCGAATGTGACGGTGCCGTTCAAGGAAGACGCCTATCGTTTGGCGAACAGCTTGACCAAGCGAGCGCAGCGGGCCGGCGCGGTGAATACCCTGAGCAAACTGGCCGATGGCAGCCTGCTGGGCGACAACACCGATGGCGCCGGGCTGGTACGGGACCTGACGGTCAATGCCGGTTTCAGTCTCAAGGGCAAACGCATTCTGCTGCTCGGGGCCGGCGGTGCGGTGCGCGGGGCGCTGGAGCCGTTGCTGGCGGAGCAACCGGCGTCAGTGATCATCGCCAACCGCACGGTGGAAAAAGCCGAATTGCTGGCCGAATTGTTCGCGGATCTGGGGCCGGTATCGGCCAGTGGTTTCGATTGGTTGCAGGAGCCGGTGGACCTGATCATCAACGCTACGTCGGCGAGCCTGTCAGGCGATGTACCGCCGATTGCCAGCAGCTTGATCGAGCCGGGCAAGACGGTTTGCTACGACATGATGTACGGCAAGGACCCGACCTCCTTCTGCCGCTGGGCCAGCGAGCACGGCGCGGCGGTGGCGATGGATGGCTTGGGAATGTTGGCCGAGCAGGCGGCGGAAGCTTTCTTCCTGTGGCGCGGTGTGCGCCCGGATACAGCGCCAGTGCTGGCCGAACTCCGACGGCAATTGGCCGCTTAGTTCTCTGTGGCGAGGGAGCTTGCTCCCGTTGGGTTGCGAAGCGACCCTGAAATCTGCGGGCGCTTCGCACCCCAACGGGGGCAAGCCCCCTCGCCACAGGGCGGTGTTTATTCCAGGGTTGGGTGTTTCAATCCTCGAAGCGGATCGGGCATTTCTCCGCGCCTTCGAGCTTTCTCAATTCCTCCACCACCTGCGGTCGTGCCCGCCGCAGGGTCAGGCTGCGATCCTGGCGCAGCAGCCGTCGCGCTTCCTGGTGCAGCATTTCCACGCCCGAATAGTCGATGAAGTTGATCTGCTGCGCCTCGATCACTACCCGCGCGCCGTGCATCCGTTGCAAACGCACTTGCAGGTAATGGCTGGCGCCGAAAAAGATCGAACCGCCGACTCGCAGAATGTCTTCGTCGCCCTCACGCCAATGCTGCACCCGAGGTTGCGAAGTGCGTTTGAGGTAAAAGAACAACGACGCCAGCACTCCGGCGTAGATCGCCGTTTGCAACTCCAGCAACAGCGTCGCGACACAGGTCAGCGCCATGACCAGAAACTCGGCACGGCTGACCCGCAACAACGCGCGAATGCCGCGATGGTCGACCAATCCCCAAGCGATCAACAAAATGCTGCCGGCCATGGCCGGGATCGGAATGTGCGCGATCAATACCGCACCGAAGATAGCGAATAAGGCCACCCACACCGCGGAAAAGACCCCCGCCAACGGTGAGCAGGCACCGGCGTCATAGCTCAGGGCCGAGCGGGTGAAGGAACCGGCTGACAGCGACCCGGAAAAAAACGCACCGACCATGTTCGAAAAACCCTGCGCGCGGACTTCTTGATTGGCGTCGAGCAACTGTTGCGAACGCGCCGACAAGGAGCGGGCAATCGACAGGCTCGTCACCAGCCCGAGCATGCCGACCGCCACCGCGCTGGGCAGCAGGCGCAACACCAGATCCAGATCCAGCGGCAACGGGCTGAAGGGCGGCAGCCGTCCGACAAAGGCGCTCACCAACTGCACATGGCCGAACATCGCTGGCCACAGCCACACCAGCAATCCGCTCAAGGCCAGAGCGATCAACAACGTCGGCCAGCGCGGCACCAGCAGTTTCAGCGCGATGCCCACCCCGACCGTGGCCAGACCCAGTACCAGCGAGGGTTTGTCCACCTCACTGAGATGACTGAACAACAGCAGCAGGCTGTTCAGCGCCGTGGCCTGGTTGGGCACATCCAGCCCAAGCAAGTTCGGCAGTTGCCCAATGGCAATCACCACCGCTGCGCCGAGGGTGAAGCCCAGCACCACCGAGTGAGAGACGAAATTCACCAAGGCGCCGAAACGCAGCAAACCCAGGAGCCACTGGAATATGCCCGCCAGGAGTGTCAGAAGCAGGATCAGCGTGACGTAGTCCTGCGACGCAGGGACGGCCAGAGGACTGACGCTGGCGTACAGGACGATGGAAATGGCCGCCGTAGGACCGCAGATCAAATGCCACGACGAACCCCAGAGGCAGGCGATCAGCACCGGGATAATCGCGGCGTACAACCCGTATTCCGGTGGGAGACCGGCGATCAGGGCGTAGGCAATGGATTGTGGCAACGCGAGAATCGCACCGCTCAGGCCGACGATCAGGTCACGACCGACGCTGGCGCGGGTTTGCCGGGGCAACCAGGTCAGGAAGGGGAAGAGTGAGTGGCGGCTGGGGAAGGCCATGGGTCCTCTCGGGCGGGGTTTTGCGCAAGGGTAGCAGGACGAGACACCGATCGCTGATCGTTCCCACGCTCCGCGTGGGAATGCCGCCATGGACGCTCCGCGTCCGCTTCTGAATGTGACGCGGAGCGTCACGGGATGCATTCCCACGCGGAGCGTGGGAACGATCGGCGCAGGGAGTTACAGCTTCGCTTTCACAGCCGGCAATGCATCCTTCCCGTCCACGGTCTTCACACCGTCCAGCCACTTATCCAGCACCGCCGGGTTGGCCTTGATCCACGCCTTGGCCGCCTCGGCGTTGCTGACCTTTTTGTTCACCACTTCGGCCATGATGCTGTTCTCCATTTCCTGGGTAAAACTCAGGTTGGCGAGCAGCTTGCCGACGTTCGGGCAGGCCTGTGCATAACCTTTGCGGGTCAGTGTATAAACGCTGCCGGTGTCGCCGAAGTACTTCTCGCCGCCCTTCAGGTAATGCATTTTCAGCTGCACGTTCATCGGGTGTGGCGTCCAGCCGAGGAAGGTCACGAATTTCTGTTTCTTCACCGCGCGAGACACTTCGGCCAGCATCGCCTGCTCGCTGGATTCGACCAGCTTCCACTGACCCATATCGAAGTCGTTCTTCTTGATGATCTCCTGCAGCGAAATGTTCGCCGGGGCGCCTGAGCCGATGCCATAGATCTTCTTGTCAAACTTGTCGGCGTACTTATTCAAGTCATTAAAGTTATGCACACCCGCGTCCCAAACGTAATCCGGGACCGCCAGCGTGAACTCGGTGCCGTCGAGGTTCTTCGCCAGTTGAGTAACGTCGCCATTGGCCACGAACTTGTCGTAGAAGCCCTGCTGCGCCGGCATCCAGTTACCCAAAAACACGTCCACCTGGCCATCCTTCAGGCCGCCGAAGGTGATTGGCACCGCCAGCGTGTCGACCTTGGCCTTGTAGCCCATGCCGTCCAGCAGAAACCCGGTGATGGCGTTGGTTGCAGCGATGTCGCTCCAGCCAGGGTCGGCCATTTTCACCGTCTCGCAGCTTTGCTCGGCGTAGGCCGAGGCACTGCCCAGAGCCAGAAGCCCGACCGTCAGTACTGTGGATAACCTTTGCATGGACTTCCCCTTAACGTTATTGGTTTTGGCAGGGTTGTGGATAACGTGCTTTACGTTCCAGATCGTCGAGGTCGATGTGGTTGCGCATGTACTGCTGACTGGCGTCCACCAGAGGCTGGTGATCCCAGCTCTTCAGCTTGCCGATGGTCAGGGCGTCGGCGACGAAACGCCGGCGTCGCTGACTGGCGAGCACCTGTTGGTGGATCGACGGGATATCCCATTTGGCGCGCGCTTCGGCGATAAACTCATCGAAAAGCTGCCGATATTGCGGCGATTGGCTGAGTTCTTCCTGTTCCTTCGGGTCGTTATGTACATCGAAGAGTAGGCAAGGGTCGTCTTCGCTGTAGATGAATTTGTAGGCGCCACGGCGAATCATCATCAACGGGCTGATGGTGCCTTCGGCCATGTACTCACCAAACACTTCGTCGTGACCGCCCTGCCCTTGCAGATGCGAAACCAGAGAGCGGCCGTCCAACGGCAGACCAGGCTCCAGTGAGCCGCCGGCCATTTCCACAAACGTCGGCAGCAGGTCGGCAGTGGACACCGCTGCGCTGACCCGCCCAGCCCCGAATTGCCCCGGTGCACTGATCAACAGCGGTACACGGGCAGCCATTTCGTACCAGTGCATTTTGTACCAGAGGCCGCGCTCGCCGAGCATGTCGCCGTGGTCACCGGAGAATACGATGATGGTGTCATCGATCAGCCCGGTTTCCTCGAGTGTTTGCAGAAGTTTGCCGACGTTGCTGTCGATATAGCTGCACGCACCGAAGTAGGCGCGGCGCGCGTCGCGAATCTTATCCACAGGCAGCGGCTTGTCCCACAGGTCATAGACCTTGAGCAAACGCTGGGAGTGAGGATCGAGTCCGGTTTGGGCCGGGGTTTCCGGTAAAGGGATGTCGGCGTCGTCGTACAGATCCCAAAAAGCTTTGGGAATCGTGTACGGATCGTGTGGGTGAGTCATCGACACGGTCAGACAAAACGGCTGATCGCCCTCCTCGCGGATGTGGTCGAACAGGTATTGCTGGGCCTTGAATACAACCTCTTCGTCGAAATCCAGCTGATTGGTGCGCACGCACGGCCCGGCTTGCAGGACCGACGACATGTTGTGATACCAGGTTGGACGCACATCCGGCTCATCCCAGTTCACCGACCAACCGTAATCGGCCGGGTAGATGTCGCTGGTCAGGCGTTCTTCGTAGCCGTGCAACTGATCTGGGCCGCAGAAATGCATCTTGCCCGACAGCGCGGTGCGATAACCAAGGCGCCGCAGGTAGTGGGCATAGGTCGGAACATCGGCGGGGAAGTCGGCCGCGTTATCGTAGGCGCCGATCTTGCTCGGCAGCTGACCACTGACCAGAGTAAAACGCGACGGCGCGCAAAGAGGGCTATTGCAATAAGCGGCGTCGAACACCACGCCTTCGGCGGCGAGGCGGCTGAGATTCGGCAGTTTGATCGGCGAAGGGCCGTAGAACGGCAACATTGGCGCGGCCATTTGATCGGCCATGATGAAAAGAATATTTTTGCGCTTCATGTGATCGCGGCATTCCATAGTGGATATTTATGCGAGAGTGCTGTGATCGAGCATGGAGTCCATAATCTTTGTGGTAAAGCCCATGCCAGGCAATGACTAGGATAAGCACAGCTTATGTATGACGCCCTCGGTGATTTGTCCCTGGACCTGCTGCGTGCCTTTGAAGCCGCAGCCCGGCAGCGCAGCTTCACCGCCGCCGCGGTGGAACTCGGCACCACGCAACCGGCCATCAGTCAGCAGATCAAGCGATTGGAAGAACAGCTCGCTACACGGTTGTTCGATCGTATCTATCGCGGTATTGAGCTGACTGAGGCCGGCACCATTCTGTTCGAGCAAGTTCAGCTCGGTTTGCAGAATATCGAAGCAGGATTGAGCGCAATCAGCGCACAGCAACAGCACGAAGTGTTGCAAGTGGCCACTGACTTTGCCTTCGCCGCGTACTGGCTGATGCCGCGTCTGCACCGCTTCCATACCGCCAACCCTCAAGTGGACGTCAGCCTGGTTACCAGCGAACGCAGCCACAACATGCTGCGTACCGATATTGATGTGGCGGTGCTGTTCGGCGATGGCCGGTTCAAGCAGGGTGAGAGCCACTGGCTGTTCAGCGAAGAGGTGTTTCCGGTGTGCAGCCCGCTGCTATTGAAGGACCGTGCCCTGCCCTTGCCGGCCCAGTCATTGCTGGAGTTTCCGTTGTTGCACCTGCGAGGCGAACACAGCAGTAACTGGTTCGACTGGAGCGGCGTGTTTCGCGAGCTGGGGATCACATCGGCCCCGGCTCCGGGGCAACTGCGCTTCGACAATTACACCTTGCTGATTCAGGCGGCGATTGGCGGCCAGGGCGTTGCGATCGGTTGGCGGCACCTTGTGGATAACTTGCTGGCGCAAGGTCTGTTGTGTCGCCCGATTGCCGACACGGTGATTTCCAGGCTGGGGTATTACGTGGTCCTGCCCCAGCGCAAACGACGTGGGGCGTTGATTCAGCTGTTTGTGGATTGGTTGATGGCGGAACAGGCCTGCAGTGCGCAATCGCTCAATGGTCTTCCTTTACCTTCGATTGCGGTGTGAGTGCGAAAAGATCGCAGCCTTCGGCAGCTCCTACGCGCCTGTGGGCGCTGCCGAAGGCTGCGGTCTTTTACTATTCCGAAGTCCCAACAAAACTCACATGCTCACCCACATGCAGGTTCAGGTGTAGCTCATCGGCAATCCCTACGGCTACCCTGTTCAGCCGTTCCAGCGCTGCGGCCAGACCAGGTTCCAGGCTACTGCTGACGTGGCTGAAATGCTCGATGGTCAGCCCGGGCACGCGGCGTGGTGCATTCACCAAGGTCCAGCGCAACGAGCTGCTTTGTAGAGACTCGCGGATTTCTTCGGCGGCGTGGCGTTGCAACGGGTCTTCTATTTCCGGGTCGTCCAGCACCTCGAAATCGCCCACCACAAACAGCCGGGCAATGCCTGCGGCCTGCATGCCGTCGATCAGTGCATCCACCGCCAGCACCTCCTCGACCGGGCCGGGCACGATGGATTTTTCGATGTGTTCACTGTTCATCGGCAACCCTGGCGCATCGAGCAGGCAGATCACCGCCGAACAGCCGGCCACGCTCTGCTTGACCCGCTTGGCATCGAACAGATCGCCGGTCTTGGTACGCAAACCCGGGCGCGGCGCGAGCGCGTTCAGGTCATCGAGAATCGCGATCACTTCATGCTGGCGTCGCAGCATTTCAGCCATCAGCGCACTGCCCAGGCTACTCATGGCACCATAAAGCACCACCTTCACCACTGGGGTTTCGGCATTTTTCATGGATGTGCTCCGTACTTGCTGCCTATATAGCGTGTGACCTGCGGGAAGCGGGGTGGGTTCGACAAGTAGTTTTAGAGGGGGGTTGAGATGCAACAGATCAAGGGTTACCACGCCCATGTCTACTTCGATGCCAGCACCCTGCCACAGGCTCGGGCCTTGTGTGAGCAGGCAGCGCAATTGTTTCCACTGAAGATGGGGCGCGTGCACGAGCGCCCGGTCGGCCCGCACCCGGACTGGAGCTGCCAATTGGCTTTCGAGCCGCAATACATTGGCGAGGTGTTGCCGTGGCTGGCGCTCAACCGCAAGGGTTTGGTGGTCTTCCTGCACCCGGACACGGGCGACGATCTGCTCGACCACACCGAACATGCGATCTGGATGGGCGCGATCCGGCCGCTGAACTTGTCTATTTTCTAATCAGAGTTGTTCTTGGGCCTCACCGGGCAAGTGCTCGTCCAGATGCAGCCACGGCAAACGGCTGTCGGTCCAGATATGCCGCTCGGCCGGGGCTTGTTCGGGATGGTCAAGGGTGGCGATGGTCACGTCGATGCTCTCGGGGCTGAGCTTCGTCACCAAGGCCAGTTGTGCCCCACAATTGCGGCAGAAATACCGCACGCAGGTGGACGAAGACTCATACCGGGACGGCGTACCCGCCATCCATTCAAATGCTGAGGCGGGCACGGTGATCCAGGTGGTCACGATTCCACCGCTGACCCGCCGGCAAATTGAGCAATGGCAGTGCGCGATATCGTGCAATGGCCCGCTGAATTGATAGCGCATTTGTCCGCAGTGGCAGCCGCCGGTGTGAAGTTTGCCCATGTCTTTTGCTCCTGACCCCGTGTTTACGGACTCTCAACCCGGCCGACGACCGGTCGTACATTCGGTCAATGCTTTCACTCGCGAAAGCTGGCTGAAAGCTTCCCCGATTAGGATCGCCCTCACTGCCGGCAACAGACCGGTTGGCCAATGCGAGTGTTTTATCGCCCGCCCGGTCCATTAAACAACAACAATGGTGATTCTGATGTCCGCTACTACCCGCCTCTTCGCTGTCACTCCGCCCGTACGTCTCGTGCTTCCCGTTCTGCGCTGACCCCATCCGGTTCGCCATTCCCTAGCCGCGCTACGCCTGGAGTATTCCTATGCTGACTTTCCTTGGCTTCGCCATGGTCATCACGTTCATGTTCCTGATCATGACCAAGCGCCTGTCCGCGCTGATCGCTCTGATCATCATCCCGATTATCTTCGCCCTGTTCGGCGGTTTCTCGCCGAAGATCGGTCCGATGATGCTTGAAGGCATCACCAAGCTCGCGCCGACCGGCGTGATGCTGATGTTCGCCATTCTCTACTTCGCCCTGATGATCGACTCCGGTCTGTTCGACCCGGCCGTGCGCAAGATCCTCAAACTGGTCAAGGGCGACCCGCTGAAAGTTTCGGTCGGTACCGCCGTACTGGCGCTGATCGTGTCCATGGACGGTGACGGCGCGACCACTTACATGATCTGCGTAGCCGCCATGCTGCCGCTCTACAGCCGCATCGGCATGAGCCCGCGGATCATGGCCGGTCTGATCATCCTCGCCGGCGGCGTGATGAACATGACCCCTTGGGGCGGCCCGACGGCTCGTGCGGCCAGTGCGCTGCATGTCGATCCGTCCGACATCTTTGTGCCAATGATTCCAGCAATGCTGGCCGGCGTGGTGGCTATCCTGGCGATTGCCTACTTCTACGGTAAACGCGAGCGTGCGCGTCTGGGTGAACTGCACCTGGTCGGTGATGAAGTCGATCACAGCGAAATCAGCGTTTCGCAGTTCCCGGATGCCCGTCGTCCAAAGCTGATCTGGTTCAACGGCGCCTTGACCCTGGGGCTGATGTGCACGCTGGTCGCCGGCCTGTTGCCGCTGCCAGTGCTGTTCATGGTGGCGTTCAGTATCGCGATGATCGTCAACTACCCTTGCCTGCAAATGCAGAAGGATCGCGTTGCGGCCCACGCCGGTAGCGTGCTGGCGGTGGTCGGGTTGATCTTTGCCGCGGGTATCTTCACCGGTATCCTGTCGGGCACCGGCATGGTCGATGCCATGTCGAAAAGCCTGCTGGCGGTTATCCCCGATTTCCTCGGCCCGTACCTGGCTGTGATTACCGCGCTGGTAAGCATGCCGTTCACGTTCTTCATGTCGAACGATGCATTTTATTATGGCGTGTTACCGGTACTTGCCGAAGCCGCCAGTCATTACGGTATAACCGCGGTGGAAATGGCACGTGCCTCGATCGTCGGTCAGCCCGTCCACTTGCTGAGCCCGCTGGTACCATCGACTTACCTGTTGGTGGCCCTGGCCGGTATCGAATTCGGTGATCATCAGCGGTTCACCTTGAAGTGGGCAGTGCTGGTTTGCCTGTGCATACTGGTCGCTGCATTGCTGATGGGGATTTTCCCGCTGTTCAGCACTCTATAAGCCCAAGACTCACCATGACGGGTCCAGGCTTTGTTGTTTGAAGCCTGGGCCCTTTGTGGTTTAAACACTCGCTCAAAGGAATACACATGGAATGGCTGACCAACCCTGAAATCTGGGTTGCCTTCTTCACCCTGACTGCCCTGGAGATCGTCCTGGGCATCGACAACATCATCATGATCTCGATCCTGGTCAGCCGCATGCCCAAGCACATGCAGGCGCGCACCCGGATTTTCGGCCTGGCGTTGGCCATGATCACGCGGATCCTGTTGCTGCTGTCGATCACCTGGGTCATGCGCCTCACCGCCGACCTGTTCGAAGTGTTCGGCCAGGGTATTTCCGGGCGTGACCTGATCCTGTTCTTCGGTGGTCTGTTCCTGCTGTGGAAGAGCTCGCAAGAGATGTACCACGCGCTGGAAGGTGAAGATGAAGTCGGCGACGAGCCTTCGGGCAAGGGCGGCAATTTCCTGTACACCATCATCCAGATCGCGATCATCGACATCGTGTTCTCGCTGGACTCGGTGATCACCGCGGTGGGCATGGTGTCCCACGTACCGGTCATGGTCGCGGCGATTGTCGTTGCAGTACTGGTGATGATGTGGGCTTCTGGCACCATCAGCGAGTTCATCGACAAGCACCCGTCGCTGAAGATGCTGGCGTTGTCGTTCCTGTTGCTGGTCGGTACCGTGCTGATTGCCGAATCGCTCGATGTGCACTTGCCAAAAGGCTACGTCTACTTCGCCATGGCGTTCTCGTTGGCGGTGGAAGCGATCAACATCAAGATGCGCACCGCGATGATGAAAAAGAGGAAGCAGCAGGAGCCAGTGAAACTGCGCAAGGATGTTCCGGGGCAGTAACCGGTCCCAATGGGGTCTCTGTGGCGAGGGAGCTTGCTCCCGCTGGGCCGCGAAGCGGCCCTGAAACCAGTCACTGCGATTACTCAATAAAACCGCGGAGACCTGTATTGCGGCTGCTTCGCAACCGAGCGGGAGCAAGCTCCCTCGCCACAAGAACAAAGGGCCTACGGCCCTTTGTTCGTTTCTGAAGCAAACTGTTTTCATGACAGTTTTGTTTCAATCGCCTCTTTAGCTATGCGATGCTGGCGCCCAGACCGTTAGCCAACTACAGCTTATGTAAAGAACGTAGAAAAACGCGCGGCACCGTCGACTTGCCCCACTGGGGCGCTACCACCACAGGGGGCCTGCATGCTCACCCTGCTCAATTTGTTATCGGCCGTGGCCCTTTTGATCTGGGGCACGCACATCGTTCGAACCGGCATCCTGCGGGTTTATGGCTCCAACTTGCGCCACGTGATCGCCCATAACATGTCCAGGCGCTGGCTGGCGTTTGTCGCCGGGATCATGGTGACCGCCATGGTCCAGAGCAGCAATGCCACTGCCATGCTCGTGACCTCGTTTGTCGGTCAGGGCCTGATGGCGCTGACTCCGGCTTTGGCGACCATGCTCGGTGCCGACGTGGGTACCGCGCTGATGGCGCGGGTACTGACTCTCGACTTGTCGTGGCTGTCGCCGCTGCTGATTTTCCTCGGGGTGATTTTCTTTCTGTCGCGCAAGCAAACCCGGGTCGGACAGATGGGCCGGGTCGGCATCGGTCTGGGGCTGATCATTCTGGCGCTGCAACTGATCGTCGAGGCCGCCGCGCCGATCACTCAGGCGCAAGGGGTGAAGGTCATCTTCGCCTCCCTGACCGGCGATATTCTGCTCGATGCCTTGGTCGGCGCGCTGTTTGCGATGATTTCCTACTCCAGCCTGGCCGCCGTTTTGCTGACCGCGACCCTCGCCGGTGCCAGCGTGATCAGCCTGCCAGTGGCCATCGGCCTGGTGATCGGCGCCAACATCGGCAGTGGCATTCTCGCCTTCCTCAGCACCAGCATGCAGAACGCGGCCGGCCGTCAGGTGGCGCTCGGCAGCCTCTTGTACAAACTGATCGGCCTGCTACTGATCATTCCGGTGCTCGACCCGTTGGTGCACTGGATCGACAGCCTCGACTTCAGCCCTCAGGAAATGGTCATCGGCTTCCACCTGCTCTACAACACCGTGCGTTGCCTGATCCTGTTGCCCAGCGTCGGGCCGATGGCCAAGCTCTGTGCGTGGTTGCTGCCAGAGCGGCCAGACATCAATGGCACGGCCAAACCACGGCATCTTGACCCGACGGCATTGGTCACCCCGAGTCTGGCGCTGGCCAATGCTGCCCGGGAAACCCTGCGCATCGGCGATCTGGTCGACAGCATGCTCGAAGCCATGCTCGCCGTGCTGCGCGGCAAGCAGACCGCCGTCACCCAGGAAATTCGTCGCCTGACCGATGATGTTGAAGCGCTCTACAGCGCCATCAAACTCTATCTGGCACAAATGCCCCGCGAAGACCTCAGCGAGCAGGACAGTCGGCGCTGGGCGGAAACCATCGAGCTGGCGATTAACCTGAAACTGGCCAGCGACCTGATCGAGCGCATGCTGCGCAAGGTTCAGCAGCAGAAAACCTCGCAACGCCGGTCTTTTTCCGAGGTGGGCCTGGAGGAGCTGGCGGGGCTGCATAGCCAGCTGATTGCCAACCTGCGTCTGGGGTTGTCAGTGTTCCTTAGTGCCGACCCGGAAAGTGCTCGCCAGTTACTGCGTGAGAAACGTCGCTTTCGCGCACAGGAGCGCCGTCTGGCCCACGCTCATGTCAGCCGTTTAAACCGTAAGATCGTACAAAGTATCGAGACCAGTTCGCTGCACCTGGAACTGATTGCTGACATGAGACGCTTGAATTCGTTGTTCTGCAGCAGCGCCTATGCAGTGTTGGGTACTTCGGATACTGGCGCTCTGGCGGTCGACGATTTGACTGACATCACTCATTCACCCTGAACGTCCACAGTTGCCTGAAGTCTGTTGAACTTACGCGGGTCGTACGGAAATTCGTTATGCGTTGTCTGCTGTTCGCTTGTCTGCTGCTCGGCTCACTGCCTTCATTTGCCCTGGATCGCTTTCAGGTCGAGGGCTACACGTTGCGCAACGGCCTGCAATTGGTCCTCAAACCGGGCACCGAGCGCGGGCATGTGGCAATCCGGTTGGTGGTTGGCGTGGGCCGGGATGATTTCAGCTGTGCCGACAAGGAACTGCCGCATCTGCTCGAACATTTGCTGTTCAGCGGCATCGACGCCACCGGCGAAGGCGGCCTGGAAGAACGCATGCAGGCCCTGGGCGGTGAATGGAATGCCTACACCAGCAATGCCGACACGACCTTCGTCATCGAAGCCCCGGCGAAAAACCAGCGCAAGGTCCTCGACCTGTTGTTGGCGCTGCTGACCCAGACCCGTATCGACGACAATGCGATCAACGTCGCCAAGCAAGTGGTCGAGCGCGAAGACGGAGGTCATTACTCACACCTGCAACGTTGGCTGGATCGCCAGGATCTGGGGCACACCGCCAGTAATCAGTTGGCGGTGGAACTGGGCCTCAAATGCCCCGAGCGCGCGCAAGTCGATCACCTGACCCGCGAGCAACTGGAGAAGGTGCGCCAGGCCTGGTATGCGCCCAACAATATGACCCTGATCGTGGTCGGCGACCTGGACCGCCTCCTGCCGGCCTATCTGGAACGGGCCTATGGCGCACTCGAAGCGGTTGAGCCTAGCACTCACCTGCCGCTGCCAGACATTCAGGCCAGCGCGGCCCATGAGCGCAATTTGAGTAACGGTTTCGTCGGTGGCGGTGCCAAATTGCATTGGCTGGTGCCGGAACCGGTGCTGGAAGACCAGCACGACGAAACCTTCGACCTGCTCAAGGACTATCTGGATTGGGCGCTCTATCGCCAGTTGCGCCTGGTTCATGGATTGTCTTACGGGCCTTCGGCCGAGCGCGAGGTGTTTGGCGGGGTGGGTTTCATGAGCCTGAACGCCGACCTTGATCGCGGCGACGTGCTGGCAGCGGAACAGGTGCTGGATGAGCTTAAAGCCGATCTGCTCAAGAACGGCCTCGACGCCGCCACCTTCGCCCGTCTCAAGCAAGCCGCCATCGCTCGCCAGGCCTGGGCCGTGCAAGGCAACAGCGCCCTGGCGGACTATTACTGGAGCGCTCTTGGCGACTACGAGGACGGCCATTTCGTCAACCCGGCCAAGGCGCTGCAAGACGTGACACTGACCGAGGCGAACAAGGCAATGCGCGAGTTGCTGCTGCAGCCGGGGTATCTGCGGATCGAGAAGCCGCTGATGAGTTATGACCAGGTGATGTGGGCGATTGTCGGGGGATTTGGACTGATGGTGCTCGGGTTATTGGCTTGGCGCGTCCATCGCAGACGATAGCCAATCCCTGTGGCGAGGGAGCTTTGTGGCGAGGGGGCTTGCCCCGTTCGGCTGCGCAGCAGTCGTAATATCGTTGATGCGGCGTGCCTCGTAAACCGGGGGAGGCTTTTTTCGGGGCCGCTTCGCAGCCCAACGGGGGCAAGCCCCCTCGCCACAGGGCCCCTCGGGCGGTACCCTGTCGAGGATTTTTCCCACGACTATTGTGAATCGCCGAATGCCGAACCTGACCCTGTACGTACAGCGCCTCCTGGAGTTGATGAAGCGCTATCCCGGGGTCATTGCGCTCGGCGGCTTCATTTCAGGGGTCGGCAGCTTCATGCTGGTGGATCGCCAACAAGGTCTGGCGACGTGGATCACCACCATCATGCTGATCAGCTGGGTCTGGTTGATGCTGGAAAACAGCCTCACCAAGCTGTTCGCCAGGGTCTTCAAGCGCGAAATACCCCAGCCACTGCTGCGTTACGCAACGCAGATGATCCATCAGGAAAGCCTGTTCTTCGTCCTGCCGTTCTTTTTAATCACCACCACCTGGAACAGCGGCCAGTTGTTCTTCACTGGATTACTGAGCATGGCGGCGCTGATTTCGATCATCGACCCGCTCTACTACAAATGGCTGGCACCGCGCCGCTGGGCGTTCCTGGCACTGCACACCCTGACCCTGTTTGCGGTCCTGTTGACCGCCCTGCCCGTCATTTTGCACCTGACCACCGCCCAGAGCTTCAAGCTGGCGCTGGGCATTGCCATGTTGCTGTCGTTCCCGAGCCTGGCCTCGATCTTCCCGATTCGCACTGTGCGCAATGCGCTGGCGATCCTCAGCATCACCGTCGGCATCGGCGCCGCTGGTTGGGTGCTGCGCTCCTGGGTTCCACCGGCGACGCTGTGGATGACCGATGTGGCGATCAGCACCCAAATGCAGGACCGCACCCCCGGCAAGAGCCTGGAGGAAGTCAGCGCCGAACAGATTCGCGGAGGTGGGCTGTACGCGTACACCGCGATCAACGCTCCGCGGGGTCTGGCCGAGCGGATTTATCACGTCTGGATATTCAACGGTAAAGAAGTCGACCGTATTCCCCTGGACATCCACGGCGGGCGCAAGGAAGGCTACCGCGCCTGGACCCACAAGCAGAACTTCCCCGGCAACCCCGCAGGTAAATGGCAGGTTCGGGTGCTGACTGAAGACGGTCAGTTGATTGGCGTGTTGCGCTTCAAAGTCATGGACAGCACACCCATCAAAGAAAAGTAACGCGGTTCGTGCTATTAGTCAGATCTGCGTAATAGCCGAACAAGCACGGAGCTTATGACTAGCAGCACAATGCCTGGCAGTGCCCGACTGGACACCTCGCACAGCCCTGCCCTGTTGCGGGTCACGGGTGACTGGACGCTCGCCCATTACGCCGATCTCAGCCGCCTGAGTGAAAAGCTCCGTGGCCAATACGACAACAACACCCACATCGATCTCAATGGCCTCGGCGCGCTCGATACGGCGGGTGCGTCATTGTTGGTGGAGCTGCTGGGGGCCGAGCGTCTGGGCAAATCTGCCGAACACCCCGATTGCACCCTTTCCTCCGCGGATCGCGCCTTGTTGCAGACGGTGTACTGCTCGCTGACCGATTTCTGCGTGCCGATCAAAGAACCGGAAATCAGCGTCGGCATTCAACTGCTGACCCGTATTGGCCGTGCGGTCGACGCGGTCTGGCAGGACACGTTGCAACTGTTGGGTTTCGTCGGCCTGATCCTGGAAACCATCGCTCGCGGGTTGTTTCGGCCCAAACGCTGGCGTCTCACACCGATGGTCGCTCACATTGAACAGACCGGCCTCGACGCCGCCCCCATCGTCGCCTTGCTGACGTTTTTGGTGGGGGCTGTGGTGGCGTTTCTCGGGGCGACGGTGCTGGCGAGTTTCGGTGCGAGTATTTTCACCGTGGACCTGGTGGCGTTCTCTTTTCTGCGGGAGTTCGGCGTGTTGCTCACGGCCATCTTGATGGCCGGTCGCACCGCCAGCGCGTTCACCGCGCAGATCGGTTCGATGAAGGCCAACGAAGAAATCGACGCGATCCGCACCCTCGGCCTCGACCCGATGGAGTTGCTGGTAGTCCCCCGCGTCCTGGCGTTGCTGGTGGCGCTGCCGATGTTGACCTTTCTGGCGATGTTGTCAGGGATTGTCGGCGGTGGCGTAGTCTGTGCGCTGT
This sequence comes from Pseudomonas sp. NPDC089918, assembly GCF_050280605.1. Lineage (NCBI taxonomy): Bacteria > Pseudomonadati > Pseudomonadota > Gammaproteobacteria > Pseudomonadales > Pseudomonadaceae > Pseudomonas > Pseudomonas sp. NPDC089918. Next base: position 44,195 of record NZ_JBNNVP010000030.1, read on the forward strand.
CGCTGGATATCTCGCCGGCGATGTTCCTGTCACTGCTGCAATCGGACATCGGCGTTCAGCACTTTCTGGTGGGGATCGTCAAAGCGCCGATTTTTGCGTTCCTGATTGCCGCCATCGGCTGCCTCGAGGGCTTCAAGGTTAGCGGCAGCGCCGAGTCCGTCGGCGCGCACACCACGTCCAGTGTGGTGCAGTCGATTTTCGTGGTGATCGTGCTCGACGCCGTGGCTGCGTTGTTTTTCATGGAGATGGACTGGTGAGTCGTTTACCCCGAGCGCCTTCAGAGGCGGTGATCGAAGTCCGTGGGCTGTGCAATCGCTTCGGCCGCCAGAGCGTGCACGAGAACCTCGACCTGGACTTGTACAAGGGCGAGATTCTGGCGGTGGTCGGCGGTTCTGGCAGCGGCAAATCGGTGCTGCTGCGCAGCATTGTCGGCCTTCGTCAGCCCAGCGAAGGGCTGGTGAAGGTCTTCGGCAAGAACTTGCCGAGCCTGTCGGAACACGAGCGCTCGCTGGTTGAACGGCGGTTCGGTGTGTTGTTCCAGAAAGGCGCCTTGTTCTCTTCGCTCACCGTGACCGAGAACGTCGCCCTGCCCCTGATTGAACACGCCGGCCTGAGCCGTGCCGACGCCGAGCACCTGGCGGCAGTGAAAATGGCGTTGGCCGGGCTGCCGTTGTCGGCGGCCGACAAATACCCTGCTTCACTGTCCGGCGGCATGATCAAGCGCGCGGCCCTGGCCCGAGCGCTGGCGCTGGACCCGGACATCCTGTTCCTCGACGAGCCCACCGCCGGTCTAGACCCGATTGGCGCCGCAGGCTTCGATCAACTGATCCTGACTCTGCGCGATGCCTTGGGCCTGAGCGTGTTTCTGGTGACCCACGACCTCGACACGCTCTACACCATCACCGACCGGGTGGCAGTGCTGGCGCAGAAGAAAGTGCTGGTGGCGGACGCCATCGACAAGGTATCGGAAACCGATGATGCGTGGATTCACGAATACTTCCATGGCCCTCGCGGCCGCGCGGCGCTGACGGCCGCTAACCAGCTCAATGAGGTCTGACATGGAAACCCGAGCCCATCACGTATTGATTGGCCTGTTCACCGTCATAGTGGTGGCAGGCGCCCTGCTCTTCGGTCTGTGGCTGGCCAAATCCAGCGTCGATACCGAATTCAAGGATTACGAAATCGTCTTCAACGAGGCGGTCAGCGGCCTGTCCAAGGGCAGCGCCGTGCAGTACAGCGGGATCAAGGTCGGCGACGTGGTGATGCTGCGCCTGGACCCGAACGATCCGCGCCGGGTGTTGGCGCGGATTCGCCTGGGCGGAGACACTCCGATCAAAGAGGACACTCAGGCCAAGCTGGCGCTGACCGGGATCACCGGGACCTCGATCATCCAGCTCAGCGGTGGCACGCCACAAAGTCCGACGCTCAAGGGCAAGGACGGCAATTTGCCGACAATCGTTGCATCGCCCTCGCCCATTGCCCGGTTGATGAATGACAGCAACGATCTGATGGCGGGCGTGAACGTGTTGATGCACAACGCCAATCAGTTGTTTTCCTCGGAGAACGTCGCGCGTATCAGCAGCACCCTGGAGAACCTGGAGCAAACCACCGGCACCATTGCCGATCAGCGCGGCGATATTCGTCAGGCGATGCAGCAACTGGCTTCGGTTGGCAAGCAGGCCAGCGCCACCCTGGAACAGACCACCGCGTTGATGCGCAACGCCAACGGCCTGCTCAACGATCAGGGCAAGCAGATGTTCGGCAGTGCCGAGCAAGCCATGAAGTCCCTGGAACAAAGCAGTGCGACCATCAACACATTGCTCTCCGCCAATCAGGATTCCCTCAACAGCGGCATGCAGGGCCTCAATGGCCTGGCACCGGCGGTGCGTGAGCTGCGCGATACCTTGAGTTCGTTGCGGACCATTTCCCAGCGGCTTGAGGCCAACCCCAGCGGTTACCTGCTGGGCAGCGACAAAAACAAGGAGTTCACGCCATGAAACTGGCTCATCTCGCCCTCCTCGCCGGTTTTGCGTTGATCGCTTCCTGTTCGATTTTCCCCAAGACCGAGCCGTCCGATGTCTATCGACTGCCGTCGGCACAGCGCGACGCATCGGCCCAACACGGCACGCCGCAGCGCTGGTCGTTGCGGCTGGCCAAGTTTCAAACCAGCGAAGCCTTGAACAACCCGAAAATCGCCGTAATCCCTCAGGGTGATCTGATCAGCAGCTACAAGGCTTCACGCTGGAGCGATCCGGCACCGGTGCTGTTGCGCAATCGTCTGCTCGATGGTTTCCAGCGTGACGGTCGCGTGCCGTTGCTCAGCACCGATGACAGTAATTTCCAGGCAGACCTGGAACTGGGCGGCAACCTGCAAGCGTTCCAGACCGAGTACCAAGGTACGGCTGCGAGCGTGGTCGTGCGCCTGGATGCGTTGTTGGTGCGTGGGTATGACCAGCGAATCCTCGCCAGCCGACGCTTTGAAGTGCGTCAGCCGTTGAGCGATGTGAAGGTGCCGGCGGTGGTGACCGGTTTTGGTTTGGCCAGCGACCAGTTGACGGCGCAGGTAGTGGCCTGGACGGTGGAGCAAGGTCAGAATGTTGCGCCGCCGCTGAGGCCTTGAAGACCTACACACACATCAGTGTGGGAGCGAGCCTGCTCGCGATGAGGTCGGCACATTCAACAATTCTGTTGGCTGTTAAACCGCCATCGCGAGCAGGCTCGCTCCCACAGGGTTCTTTGGTTTAACCAAAGAACCAGTAGCACACCCCGATCGCGCCAAGCACCCCCGCCAACTCCGCCAGCAACGCACACCCCACGGCATGTCGTGCACGCTGAATGCCCACCGCGCCGAAGTACACCGCCAGTACATAAAAGGTTGTTTCAGTACTGCCCTGAATCGTCGCCGCCACCAGCGCCGGGAAGCTGTCGACTCCAGAGGTTTTCATGGTTTCGATCAGCATTGCCCGTGCGGCGCTGCCGGAGAAGGGTTTGACCATGGCCGTCGGCAGCGCGTCGACAAAGCGGGTGTCCCAACCGGCCCACTCCACCAGATGACGGATCCCGTCCAGACCGAAATCCAGTGCCCCGGATGCTCGCAGCACGCCCACGGCACAGAGCATCGCCACCAGATACGGCAGCAGGTTCTTGGCCACGTCGAAGCCTTCTTTGGCGCCTTCGATGAACGCCTCGTAGACCTTCACTTTGCGTAATGCGCCGATCACCAGAAACAGCATGATCAGCCCGAACAGCGTCACGTTGCCGAGGATCGATGACAGGCTCGCCAGAGCGGTCGCCGAGAGCGTCGCCAGCAGCGCCATGAACGCACCGAGGGCCAAGGCACCGGGAATGAAGTAGGCGAGCACCACCGGGTCCCACAGGCGCAGACGCTGCATGAACGCCACCGACAACAAGCCCACCAGGGTCGAACAACTGGTGGCCAGCAGGATTGGCAGGAACACCAGGGTCGGATCGGGCGCACCTTGCTGGGCGCGGTACATGAAGATGGTCACCGGCAGCAGCGTCAGGGACGAGGCGTTGAGTACCAGGAAGAGGATCTGCGCGTTGCTGGCGATGGTGTCGCTTGGGTTGAGCTCTTGCAGCGCCTTCATGGCTTTGAGGCCGATCGGCGTGGCGGCGTTGTCCAGCCCCAGGCCGTTGGCGGCGAAGTTCAGCGTGATCAGGCCAATGGCCGGGTGACCGGCCGGCACTTCCGGCATCAGGCGCAGGAATAGCGGGCCCAGCGCCTTGGCCAGCCATTCGACGATGCCGGCCTTCTCGGCAATTCGCAGAAAGCCCAGCCAGAGAGTGAGGGTGCCGAACAACAGGACCATGACCTCGACCGACAATTTGGCCATGGCGAAAATGCTTTCCACCATCGCCGCGAAGATCCCGGCGTTACCGCCGATCAGCCATTGCGCTAGTGCCGAAACGGCAGCCACGATGAAGAAGCCAAGCCACAGGCCATTAAGCATCAGTCAAATCCCCCGGAAGATGCGGCGAATGATAACGGGGTAGACAGAAACGACAAACCCCGGATTTCTCCGGGGTTTGTTTAGTACCGCTAGCAAAAGACCAATGTGGGAGCGGGCTTGCTCGCGAAGAGGCCGGAACATTCAACATCTTTGTTGACTGATCCACCGCTTTCGCGAGCAAGCCCGCTCCCACAGGTTTTTGCATCAGTTGCTGGAAATTTCACCAACCGGCAGCTTTTCCTTGCTGCGCCAGTGCGGCAGGGAGTTCCAGTAGCGCTGGCCCTTGGCGTCGTCGTACATGCCTTCCCAACGTGCGATGACCAGCACGGCGAGGGCGTTGCCGATCACGTTCAGTGCGGTACGGGCCATGTCCATGATGCGGTCGACACCGGCGATGAACGCCAGGCCTTCCAGCGGAATACCGACGCTGCCCAAGGTGGCCAGCAGCACCACGAAGGACACGCCCGGTACGCCGGCGATGCCTTTGGAGGTGACCATCAGTGTCAGCACCAGCAGCAACTGTTGGCTGATCGACAGGTCGATGCCGTAGAGCTGGGCAATGAAGATCGCCGCGATACTTTGGTACAGGGTCGAACCGTCGAGGTTGAACGAGTAGCCGGTCGGCACCACGAAACTGCAAATGGCTTTCGGCGCGCCGTAGGCTTCCATCTTCTCGATCACGCGCGGCAGCACGGTTTCGGAACTGGCGGTGGAGTAGGCCAGTACCAGCTCATCCTTGAAGATGCGCATCAGCTTGATCACCGAGAAACCGAACAGGCGAGCGATCAGGCCCAGCACCACAAAGGCGAAGAAGGCGACGGCGAAGTAAACCAGGACGACCAGTTTGGCCAGCGGCAGCAGAGAGGCGAAACCGAAGTTGGCCACGGTCACCGCGATCAATGCGAACACGCCGATCGGGGCGTAGTTCATGATCATGTGGGTGACTTTGAACATGCTTTCCGATACGCCCTGGAACATCTTCACCAGCGGTTCGCGCAGGTCCGATTGCAGGCTCGACAGACCGAGACCGAACAACACGGAGAAGAAGATGATCGGCAGCATCTCGCCGCGGGCCATGGCCGCAAAGATGTTCGACGGGATCAGGTTGAGGATGGTCTGGATGAACGCGTGTTCATGCTGCACCTCGGCGGCAGTGGCCTGGTACTTGGAAATATCCACCGTACCCAGGGTGCTCATGTCGATGCCGCTGCCCGGATGGACCACGTTGGCCAGCACCAGACCGACCAGAATGGCGATGGTGGTGACGATCTCGAAGTAAATGATGGTCTTCAGACCGATGCGACCGAGTTTCTTCGCGTCACCCACGCCAGCGATGCCGACGACCAGCGAGGACACCACGATCGGGATCACGATCATCTTGATCAGACGGATAAAGATATCGCCTGCCGGTTGCAGTACGTTGCTGATCCACCAGGCTTTTTCGGCACTGAAATGGTTGAGCAGTGCACCAATTGCTATCCCCAGAACCAGACCGATGAGGATCTGCCAGGCGAGGCTAAGCTTTGCCTTCTTCATATCTTTACCCTTACTTGCGTTTGACTCAGGCTGATGCATGAACTGAAACGCTCAATGGCGAACACGTCTTGCATCGGCCCCCGTATAAGGTCCCCGCGAGCGAGCATTTACAGCTCTCAGGCAGCGAAAAAGGCGCAACTATTCCGATGCAGGGAAGCGCCGTCTAATGCCGTAAACGCCTACCCTATGCCGAATCGGCATGAGATTTTCTAACTGAAACCCGCGTCCCAACCGGTTTGAATGCGACATTCAGGCGGGCATAAGTGCCGTATGCCGGCCATTTCAGCGCAGGACGAAGGTTTTTAAATAAGCGGAAATTTAGGAAAAAGCCTACGTTTGGCTGCGAATTCTCTTATCGGGAAAGTCGGAGCTTTCTCGATATACGGTCACGAAGAAACACCGCGAAACGGTTTTGCGGGGAATATGCACCAATAACAGATGAGCTGAATGCTCTAGATCAACGTTTTGCACGTTGAAGCTCCGCAAGTTCGTCGAGCCGTTCTGGCCCCGGCGAACTTGCGTCGCAGCTTTGCCTGACCCGGCCCTTGCGCAGGTACTCCCTGTACCCGTAGGTCACTCCGACCCTGAAACAATCAGAACGTCCCGACCCCTTGGTCATGCGTCTACCGTCCTCGGGTAGCGCAGTGGAAAAAGGCGCTGTGGCCTCTTTCGTGTTTCGAAACTCAGTACCCGTGGATCTTTTTTAATTGGCACTGCCGCCCAGAAGCAGGGCGGCTGCCAATGACTTTAACGAAATGCTCATGGTCAGCCTCGACCGCGGCGGCCAAAGAAGAAGGAGGCAATGAACATCACCAGGAATACGACAAAGAGAATCTTGGCGATACCCGTGGCGGTGCCCGCGATACCACCGAAGCCCAATACTGCAGCGATGATGGCAATGATCAGGAATGTGATTGCCCAGCTCAACATGGTGATTCTCCTTACGCTTCTATTTAAAGGTGTTGCTTGTGGTGCTTATCCCGGCGCGTTGAGCGCGCCAAGTTCGTTTATTTAAAACACCCAACGCTCCTGAGGCGTCTCGTCCACAGGCTGGGCCTGGTCGACGTCCATCATTCGCATCGAGTCGCTGTCAGCCAGGTTGCTGCTGACCGAGCTGAAATGGGTTTGGGGTGCGTGTGGAATCGACAGGTGCGGCGTCTCTGGCTGCTGGCTCTGTTCCCAGCGCAAGAACTGCTGGCCGCCAATCAAGGTGATCAACAATGCCAGCAGGGCGAACAATCCTTGCTGGATATGCAATGGCGAGATACGCAATTGGACGGCACCTTGGCGATTCATCCTGAAGTTCCTCCCTCTAGGGGTAGGTTGGCGGGCACTGATTTATTAAATGCCCTGATTACTCAGACACCTGCAGCCTGCATGCCACCTTTTTTGTCAGGTTTAATCTGATTTAAATCAATGAGTTACATGATTTGTGAGAATAGGTTTGGACGCATCCTGCACGATGGCCCATTCAAGGCCGTGCGTAATGCACGATGGATTCGCCAAAACGTTCAATATTTTTGGAATTGAAGGAAGGGCGCGGATGTCAGAAAGGGACGCAGGCAATTACCGAAGAACGGTTAATGAATAAAAAATTAAATAAATCAGTTGGTTATCTTGTTATGAAGTAGATAGCACCGCTGATATGGTCGAAATCGGCCACAATCAATCATGCAACTTGCCCGATTTTTCCGGGCCTAACCCATTTCAACAATTAAAGGAGCGCAGGAACATGGAATCAGCCACTGAGCATCAAGGCCGCATTCTGTTGGTAGACGACGAGTCCGCCATCCTTCGAACCTTTCGCTATTGCCTCGAAGACGAAGGCTATAGCGTGGCTACGGCGACCAGCGCGGCTCAGGCTGAAGCCTTGTTGCAGCGCCAGGTTTTTGATCTGTGCTTCCTCGATTTGCGTCTGGGCGAAGATAATGGCCTTGATGTGCTGGCTCAGATGCGCATCCAGGCGCCATGGATGCGGGTGGTGATCGTCACTGCTCACTCGGCCGTGGACACTGCCGTGGATGCGATTCAGGCCGGTGCCGCCGACTATCTGGTCAAACCTTGCAGCCCCGATCAGTTACGCCTGGCCACTGCCAAACAGCTGGAAGTTCGGCAACTCTCGGCGCGCCTGGAAGCCCTCGAAGGTGAAGTGCGCAAACCCAAGGAGGGCCTGGATTCGCACAGTCCGGCGATGAAAGTGGTGCTCGAAACAGCGCGCCAGGTCGCCAGTACTGACGCCAACATCCTGATTCTCGGCGAGTCCGGCACCGGTAAAGGTGAACTGTCACGGGCAATTCACGGCTGGAGCAAACGCCAGAAGAAGTCCTGCGTCACCATCAATTGCCCATCCCTGACTGCCGAATTAATGGACAGCGAGCTTTTCGGCCACAGCCGAGGAGCATTCACCGGTGCCAGCGAAAGCACGTTGGGTCGTGTCAATCAAGCCGACGGAGGGACACTTTTTCTCGACGAGATCGGCGATTTTCCCCTGACCTTGCAGCCAAAATTGCTGCGTTTCATTCAGGACAAGGAATACGAGCGCGTGGGCGACCCGGTGACCCGTCGCGCCGATGTGCGAATCCTCGCCGCCACGAACCTCAACCTGGAAGACATGGTTCGCGATGGTCGTTTTCGTGAGGACTTGCTCTATCGTCTCAACGTCATCACCTTGCACCTGCCGCCGCTTCGCGAGCGCCGAGAAGATATTTTGAACCTGGCTGACCGCTTCCTGGCGCGCTTCGTCAAGGAATACTCGCGTCCAGCCCGGTGTTTCAGCGACGAGGCGCGCGAAGCGCTGCTCAGCTACCGCTGGCCGGGCAACATTCGCGAGCTGCGCAACGTGGTGGAGCGCGCGAGCATTATTTGTCCGCAGGAGCGGGTAGAGCTCAGCCACTTGGGCATGGCCGAAACCCCGACCAACCACACGCCACGAATTGGTGCTGCGCTGAGCCTGGATGAATTGGAAAAAGCTCACATTGGCGCGGTTCTCGCCACGGCCGACACGCTGGATCAGGCGGCCAAAACCTTGGGTATCGATGCCTCGACCCTGTACCGCAAACGCAAGCAGTACAACTTGTGAGTCGTAACCGATGAAACTGGCGATGACGTTGCGCACCCGGCTGTTTCTGAGTATTTCCGCACTGATTACTGTGGCGCTGCTTGGGCTCTTGCTCGGGCTGGTCAGCGTGATGCAGATGGCAGGGACTCAGGAAGCCCTGATCCGTGACAACTTCGTCACGCTGGATCTGGGATTGAAGCTGCGTCAGACCCTGGGTGATCAACTGATCATCATGCTCGACGAGCAACCGGACCCTGCGGCGTTCGAGGCGTCCAAGCAGCATTCCCTTGAATTGTTTGACGAAGGCATTGCTCGCGAACCGTCCAGCGAGGGTGCCCAGTATGGTTTCAAAAAGGCCAAGGCTGACTATCAGAACCTACTGCGGTCCTTTGATCTTTCCAGTGCTCCTATCCAGGTCGTCGGTGGTGAAGGGGATCTCGCGGAAAAATTCAACGCGTTGCGTAACGGTTTGATCTTTGAACAAAAACGCGCACTGGATAACATCACTGAGATCGAACGCAAGGCCCGGGAGCGAGCACTGTTGATTGCCGGCCTGCTTGGGTTGGTCGGGGTGGGGGTGCTGTTCATCGGCTTCATTACCGCCCATGGGATCGCCCGGCGGTTCGGGGCTCCGATCGAGGCCTTGGCCGCAGCGGCTGACAACATCGGCCAGGGTAATTTCGAAGTGGCCCTGCCGATTTCTTCCGCGGTGGAAATCAACCAACTGACCCACCGCTTCGGCATCATGGCCGAGGCCTTGCGTGAGCACCAGGCTACCAATATCGACGAACTGCTCGCCGGTCAGCAACGCTTGCAAGCGGTGCTCGACAGCATCGACGACGGTTTGCTGATCATTGATCGTCAAGGTCATCTTGAGCACCTCAACCCGGTGGCTCAGCGTCAGTTAGGCTGGGACACCGATCGTCTCGGCCAAGGGCTGGGGACGGCGCTTGAGCGTCCCGAACTGGATGAACAACTGCAACTGGTATTACGCGGTGGCACCCTGGAACGAGCGCCGGACGACCTGAGCATCGAAGTCGATGGAGAGTCGCGATTGCTGACATACAGCCTGACGCCGGTCAGCCATACCCAGGGGCATATTCTCGGCGCTGTGATGGTGTTGCATGACGTTACCGAACAGCGGGCTTTTGAAAGAGTGCGCAGCGAGTTCGTCTTGCGCGCCTCCCATGAGTTGCGCACACCGGTTACCGGGATGCACATGGCATTCGGCCTGTTCCGCGAGCGGACGCATTTTGCCGAAGACTCCCGCGAAGCTGACCTGCTGGACACCGTCAACGAAGAAATGCAGCGCCTGATGCAGTTGATCAACGACTTGCTGAATTTCTCTCGCTATCAAAACGGCCTGCAAAAACTCACCCTGGCACCATGCTCCATCGAAGACTTGCTGGATCAGGCCCAGACACGTTTTGCCCGCTTGGCGCAGGAGAAGGGTATCGAGCTGCTGGTGGAAGTGCAGGGGCCGTTGCCGCGGTTGCAAGCCGATCAGGCGCAGCTGGAACGGGTGCTCGACAACTTGATCGACAACGCCTTGCGCCATACCGCCCACGACGGACTGATACGTTTGCAGGCCCGGCGCCATGGTGAACGGATGATTATCAGCGTCGAGGACAACGGCGAAGGCATTGCCTACGGCCAGCAGGGACGGATCTTCGAACCCTTCGTTCAGGTCGGTCGCAAAAAGGGCGGTGCCGGGCTGGGTCTGGCGCTGTGCAAGGAAATCGTGCAGTTGCACGGCGGACGGATGGGTGTCTATTCGCGGCCGGGGCAGGGGACGCAGTTCTACATGGCGCTGGCGATATAAGCCGGTGCCCTCTCAGGCTTCGTCATCCTGGCGTCGCGTAGTCAGTCGGCGGCCACGGGTAATCAGTTCGATGAACTGCACGGCGCTCAGGGCGTGGGCGAACAGCCAACCCTGACCGAATTTCACCCCTTCGCTGCTCAGAAACACCGCTTGGGCTTCATGTTCAATGCCTTCGGCAATCACCTTGAGTTGCAGGGCCTGAGCCATGCGAATGATGTGCGGTGCCACGCCGCTGCTGGCGGCGTCATGCCCCAGCGCGTCGATAAATGCCTTGTCGATTTTCAGGCAGTCCACCGGTAGGGTTTGCAGGTAGGCGAGGCTGCAATAGCCGGTGCCAAAATCGTCGATCAGCACTTGATGCCCGACATCCCGCAGGGCTTGCAGGTTTTCTCTGGCCACCACCACGTCCACCAATCCGCGCTCGGTCACTTCAAAGGCAATTTGCCTGGCCGCTACCCGGTGCATGCTCAGCAGACGCGCCATCACCTGACCGATACGCGGCACCATGACATCGCAGGCCGCCAGGTTGACCGAGATGTAAAGCTGCGGATTGGACCGCAACAGTTGCCCGAGCTGTTCCAGCAGGCGCTGTAACACGAAGTCGGTCATCTGGCGAATCTGGCCGGTATTCTCTGCCATCGGAATGAATAGATCGGGACTGGTCAGCGTGCCGTCCGGCCTGCGCCAGCGCAGCAGGGCTTCAGCGCCGACGCAGTTGCGGCTGTCGAGGTCGAAGATCGGTTGATACAACACCTGTAGCTCGCCTCGCCGCATGGCGCCTTGCAGTTCGGCATCCAGCGACTGACGCTGGCGTACCAGCAAAAACACCAGAATGCCTACACAGGCACTCAGCGCCAGGCTGGCCGGCAGTAGCCACCACCATACCGCCGGTACATGCATTCCGGTACGTGGGGTGATCAGTACCAGTTGGTATTCGGGGGTGTTAGTGGGCATTCGGTAAATCAGGCGGGTAGGGGTGACTTGCAGCGCATCGGGGCTTTTCGGGGGCCAGGGCTCCGCGGGGGGCCAGGCCTGAGCGACACCGAGCACCGGAATCGCCCGGGTGCCATGGTCGAGCACCACCAACAGGCTGCTCCCCGGAGACAGATCGACCATGTCGGTCAAATGCCCGCGGGACGTCGCAACCCGGAAATTGCCACGCCCAAGCATCAGTGCGGCGCGGTTCTCATCGGGTTCGGTGGTGGTGTTCAGCCAATAGCTGTAGGTGGGACCCTTGATGTCCGGCGGTCGGATCAGCGATACCCCTTCCTGGCGGGGGCGGTTGGAGCAGGTTCGAGCCGTGTCCATATAAGCGGCTTCATAAACGAAGCGGTAATTGAAGCTGACCTGCTGCAGGGTGGCGATCATTTCGTCATCGCAACCTCGCAGCGGTTGCGCTTCCAGGTCATCGAGGCTTTCGCGCAATTGCCCGAACAGCTGCTCCAGCCGGACCAGAAAGCGTTCTCCCTGGGCATTCATTTCCTGGCTTTCGTTTTGCTCAACCTGATGCATCGCCACGAACAAACTGCCGACCGTTAGAAGCGTTGCGCTCAAGGCAGTAGCCAGCATCGCCAAAAACCAAGGGCGATAGAACCAGCTATGCAGTCTCTCCCGAGCAGCAGGCATCATGGAATATCCGAAGAATTACCAATGAGTTATAGCTGCTGATTTGGAAAAAGCGCTGACCGTCGGGCGGGCGTCATTATTTTGTCTGATTCAACACCTGAAGAATCGCCGCGGTCTGGGCGTCCGGTGTCCCATCGAAACGGGAAGGGCGAAAATGCAGCTGGAAGGCCGCCAGCACATTGCGTGTCGCTACATCCAGTTCGCCGGTTTGCGGCGTGGCATAGCCCAAGCGGGCAAGCTGCGCCTGAAACCAACTGATGCTGGGTAATTGCACCGCGAACTGCGCTTGCTGTCGCGCCACGGCCTGCTCGTTCGGCCATATTCCCAGGCCTTCGGCGGCCAGGCGCTTCCAGGGGAACAGCGGGCCGGGGTCGAGCTTGCGCATCGGTGCGATGTCGCTATGGCCAATGATATGACGGGGGCTGATGCCTTGGCGCTTACTGATGTCTTTGAGCAGGAAGATCATCGACTGAATCTGGGCTTCGCTGTAGGGATACCAAAGACGCCCGTTCGGGGTGTCCTCAAAGCCCTGATTGACGATCTCGATACCAATGGAACTGGAGTTGAGCCAGGTCCGGCCTTGCCATTCGCTTTCGCCTGCGTGCCAGGCCCGGGAATTTTCATCCATCAGCTTATAAATAGTGGCGCGCTTGTCGTCGCTAATCAGGTAGTGGCTGCTGACCTCGCCATGGGTCAGCAATTGCAGCGAGGTTTCCAGGGATGCGGAGGTGTAATGCATCACCACGAACTGAATACGACTGTCGTAATTGGCTGAACGATGACTGGTATCGATTCGGGGGCCGCTGGCACAACCGGCCAATAGAAGCAGCGAGGCAATAAAAACAAGACATTTCATGGTGGGAGGCAGTACACGCAAGACAATAATGCAACAGTGTAACGGTATTGCCTTGCGCGTAGATGGCAAAAAATGCTGTTTTAAACAAAATGGAACAATTAGCTATCAGCCCGCTTCTACTCGATTCCGGCCATTGTTTTTCGCCCGATATAGCGCCTGATCGGCTCTTTTAAGTACCAGATCGCTGTGTTCGCCCAGTCTGAAGGCGGTCAATCCCATGGAAATTGTGATGGTGACTCGCTCGCCCTTGAAGTGGAACGGGCAGGCTTCGATCGATGCGCGCAAGGTTTCCAGTAGTTTTGCGCCGACCATAGGTGGTGTGGCAGGCATCAATAGCACAAACTCCTCACCGCCAAATCGGGCAATGAAATCAGTCCCACGCAGACGCTTGCGTAGCACGTTGGCGATGATTTTCAGCACCTTGTCGCCCGCCAGATGGCCATAGTTGTCGTTGATGCGTTTGAAATGGTCGAGGTCGAGCATTGCCAGCAACAGGGTAGTGCCATGTTGTTGCCATTGACCTATTTCGTGCTCCAGGCGTTCGCTCCAGGCTGCTCGATTGGGTAGACCCGTCAGTGGATCGATCAGCGCCTTCTGACGCTGTTCTTCGAGATGCTCACGGTAGCCCAGGGCTTCCTGCTCCATGTGGGCAACCCTTTCGGCCAGGCTTTGCAGGCGGGCCGCTACTTCCTGCTCACGCTCATCACGCTGCTTCTGGTGTTGGTCCATGGTGCCGAGCAGGCCTTCGAGATGGTTTTCCAGCACATGCTTGAGATCATCAAGGTCGGCCGCTTCCTGCATGCTGCTTTGCAAGCCGTCGACTTGCTCGCGAATCTGCGTGTCCATATCCCGCGCGGCTGAGCGGTTGTCGGCGTGGCCTTCGCTCGCGGCTTGCAGGTTGCTCTGGAAAGACTCGAGGCGTTCGTTGAGTTGCTTCAAATAGGCTTCGAATTCGTGCTGGCCGCTGTCGGTGATTGCCAGCATCAATGTGGCCAGGTCATCGAGAATTGGCAGCAGTTCGTACCAGTTCAAGCCATTTTGAAGACGATCGCGCATCGCCTCGGCTTGCGGACGATGGCGCTCAGGCAGCGCCAGGTCATCGAGAAGGCCCAGCAGGGTGTCTTCGATGTGCTTGGCGACAGAGCTATAGGACGGCTCCGGCGAGTCCGGCAGGGCATACAGAATATCGTGCCCGGAAGGCTCTGGATCGATGGCCACCGGAATGAGCTCATCGGGATTGATTGCCGACAGAACCTGAGTGGCCGGTAGGGCGATCGCCGGAACCGGCTCTTGTGGTTGCTCGATATCGGGCCGGGTTTGTAGCTTCTTGACTTGGCTGCTCGTAGCTTCTGGCTCAAGGATGGGTGGCTCAAACGCCACGCCTTCAGCCGCAGGTGCCATTGCTATGGGCGCCTCAATTTGCGCTGGCTCGGGGGGTGCAGCGGCGGGCATCGCGGCTTCGACGGTTGGCAATACCCCTTGCGGTTTATCGGCGGCTGGCGCGAGATTGACCGTCGCTTGTGGGGGCTCGGCCGGCGAGGCTGCAACCGGTTCGACAGGTTGCGGGGCAGGCATTTGCGATTCGGGCACGGCGAGCTGTGGCGCGGTCTCTTCCGTTTCCCTACTGAACAACCGCTGCAGAAAACCCGGGCGATCAGGTTCGGCAGGGTTCTCCAGCAGGTTCAAGGCTTTGCCTTGCAAGCTGCTCAGCTCGCTAAGCAGCAACGGGATTTCGCGAGCCTGGCTTACGCGTCCGTCCAGTTGCTTGGCGAAATTCTTCAGTGGCCGGCTCACTTCCCGGGGCAGCGGCAACGCTTGCAACTGAGAGACCAGCGCTGTCAGGGCGGCACTGACTTGATTGACCCGGGTTTCCCGGCGCTGCTCGGAGTCGAGCACGGCTCTTTCCAGGCGTGGCAGCAAGGCAGCCAGGCCGGCGTCCATGTCATCGGTGCGTACGACTTCGCGCATTTCCTTCATGCATTGGTCAACGGCGCGATCGGTACCTTCCGCGGCCAGGGTGCTGCGCACCAGCCCGCGACGCAGCAAGTCGAGCCGGGCGTCCCATCGACGTTCCAGTTTTTCTTGTTGTTCGATGCTTTTGAGGTATTTCTCTTTCCAGCGCTGTGCTTCGTCGCTCATTCAGGCAGGACTCAACGCGGGCAATGCATCGGCCGTGAGCGAACCCGGCAGACGAATCTCTACCGCGACCGGCAGGTGATCGGAAATGGGCTGTGCCAGCACTTCGACCTTTTCAAGGGTCAGGGTGGGGCTGAGCAGAATATGGTCCAGGCAACGCTGCGGGCGCCAGCTGGGAAAGGTCGCTTCCAGTTGCGGCGCGAGCAGGCCTAGATCACGCAACGGGGAGTTTTGCAGCAAGTCACTGGCATGGGTATTCATGTCGCCCATCAGCACCTGGTGCTTGTAACCGCCAATCAACTCGCGGATGTAGGCCAGTTGCAGGCTACGGGCTCGAGCGCCCAGGGCCAGGTGCATCATCACCACCACGAGTGCCTCCGGACCTTCGCCGAAGCGCACCAGAATGGCGCCGCGACCCTTGGGCCCCGGCAGCGGATGATCTTCAATCGCCCACGGGCGCAGGCGGCTGAGCACACCATTGCTGTGCTGGCCGAGATGACCGAGGTTGCGATTGAGTTGTTGATACCAATAGGGGAAGGCGCCGAGCTGCGCCAGGTGTTCGACCTGATTGACGTAACCTGATCGCAGACTGCCGCCATCGGCTTCCTGCAAGGCGACCAGATCGAAGTCGCCCAGCAGATTACCGATTTTTTGCAGATTGTCGGCACGCCCGGTGTGCGGCAACAGATGCTGCCAGCCGCGGGTCAGATAGTGCCGATAGCGCTCGGTACTGATACCAACCTGGATATTGAAACTGAGCAAACGCAGACGGCTGTCCACGGGCAACCCCGTCGATTCCAGGTGATGCTCGTTGACCCGCGGATGATGCAGGCCAACGATGCGTTCAGTTCCCCAGCGGCGCATGGCAGGTGCCGCGCTTAGTTGGCGACGGCCTTGGTTGCCGCTCGCTCTTTGGCAACCAGTTGGTCGGCCAGTTTCAACGCTTGTTCGGCACCGCCAGCAGAGCCGATGTCAAAGCGATACTTGCCGTTGACGATCATGGTAGGCACGCCGGAGATTTCATATTTCTTTGCAAGCTCTTTGGCTTTGTTGATTTGGCCCTTGATGGCGAAGGAGTCGAAGGTGGCCAGGAACTTGTCCTTGTCTACACCTTGGGTCGCCAGGAAGTCCGCCATGTCTTCTTTGTCGGTCAGTTTCTTGTGTTCTTTCTGAATCGCTTCGAAAACTGCCGCGTGAACCTTGCTTTCGACGCCCATGGCTTCAAGGGTCAGGAACATCTGGCCGTGTGCGTCCCAAGGGCCGCCAAACATGGCCGGAATGCGCACGAAGTTCACGTCGGAAGGCAGTTTTTCAACCCATGGGTTAATGACGGGTTCGAAGGCATAGCAATGCGGGCAGCCGTACCAGAACAGCTCCACGACTTCGATCTTGCCAGGCGCGGCCACCGGGACCGGATTGCTCAGTTCGACATAGGGCGCTTCAGGTTTTTCGGCGGCTTGGGCAGTCATGCCGAACAGGCTGGCAGCGACGAGCGCGGCGCTGATGATCAGATTACGCATGCTTTACTCCTGGACAATTGGGTCGCCTCGCGCGACCTGTTTTCAGACAGATCCTGGCGGGCTTGAGTTTGTAGTGTAACGGCAGCGGCCACAAAAAAGGGCAGCCAAAGCTACCCTTTTTATGTTTGCATCGACGGATTAATCGAGTGTTAACGTTGCTAGAGATGTACATCTCTAGCAACGCTTGTTCGATCGATCTCAGTGCAAGCCTTGAATATAGCTGGAGACTGCGGCGATATCTTCGTCGCTCAGCTTTTTGGCGATGCTCTGCATCGGTTTGGTATCGCCGTCGTTGGTGCGGCCACCTTCTTCTTTTCTGAAGTCGGTCAGTTGCTTGCCGACGTACTGGGCATGCTGGCCGCCCAGATGCGGGAAGCCTGCAGCGGCGTTACCGGTACCGTTAGGTGAGTGGCAACCAGTGCAGGCGGGCAGCCCCTTGGCCAGGTCGCCACCACGGAACAGTGCTTCACCGCGAGCCACGACTTTCGGGTCGGCGGCGCCAACGCTGCCTTTCTGGCTGGCGAAGTAGGCGGAGATATCAGCCAGGTCCTGATCGCTCAGGTTGGTCAGCAGGCCGGTCATTTCCAGTACCGTGCGTTTGCCGGACTTGATGTCGTGCAGCTGCTTGTTCAGATAACGCTCGCCCTGACCTGCCAGTTTCGGAAAGTTAGGCGCCATGCTATTGCCATCCGGGCCATGACAGGCGCCACATACTGCGGCTTTCGCCTGACCAGCAGTCGCATCACCTGCAGCATGGGCAATACCGGAGATCCCCACGGTCAACAGCAGACTCACGATCAATTTGTTCATCAGCTAATCCAACTACGGCTAAGGGTTAAAGAGTTATGGACCGGGTTTACTCGCTCATCCACTGGATGATGGCTCGGTAATCCTCGGCACTGCAGTCCATGCACAAACCACGCGGCGGCATCGCCTTGAAACCCTGGGTCACGTGTTGCACCAGCGTCTCCATACCTTTCGCCAACCTCGGCGTCCAGGCTTCCTGATCGCCCTTGCGGGGCGCCATGGGTAGTTGGCCGGAATGACAGGCACCACAAACACGGTTGTACACAGCTTCCGGATCCTGTGTAGCCTGAGCGCTGTAAAGCGGCATCAAGACACCGGCAGCTAGCAGCCATTTCGTCATAAAACGACCTTTTCAGGGTTGAGAGCGTGCTGCGTTCTAATGCGCAATCAAGGTTAATCGCTCTCGTGAACTTCATCCTACGCTGGGACAAAGCGCACACAAAATCTGCGGCATTATATACTGGCGTCACTGAAACGGAAACGACACTGCTTGCCGCGTCCATTCCCGGCGCCGCCCACATCGGAAATCCCATGCAACTCAAGAACCCCATCCTCGGTCTGTGCCAACAGTCCACATTCATGCTCAGCGCCGCCAAAGTCGATCAATGCCCCGACGACGAAGGCTTTGAAGTGGCCTTCGCCGGGCGTTCCAACGCCGGCAAGTCCAGCGCATTGAACACCCTGACACACGCCAGCCTGGCGCGGACCTCGAAAACTCCGGGTCGCACGCAGCTGTTGAACTTCTTCAAGCTAGACGATGAACGCCGTCTGGTCGACCTGCCGGGTTACGGTTATGCGAAAGTACCGATCCCGTTGAAGCTGCACTGGCAGCGTCACCTGGAAGCCTATCTGGGCGGTCGCGAGAGTTTGAAAGGTTTGATTCTGATGATGGACATCCGTCATCCAATGACCGATTTCGACCTGCTGATGCTCGATTGGGCCGTCGCCAGCGGCATGCCGATGCATATTTTGCTGACCAAGGCAGACAAGCTGACCTATGGCGCGGCGAAAAACGCGCTGCTCAAGGTTCAGGCGCAAATCCGCAAGGGCTGGGGCGATACGATCACAATCCAGCTGTTTTCGGCACCCAAACGCATGGGGCTGGAAGACGCCTACACTGTACTGGCGGGCTGGATGGAGTTGGTGGACAAGGGCAGCGAGGCTGCCGAGTAAGGCTTTACAGGTGATAAAGCCAGGCAAAAAAAACCCCGGACTTCATATGGGGAGGGAGAAGTTCCGGGGTTCAAGTTCCGGACCGCTAGGGCGGGGTCCAGATATCTGCCAACACTTAACACAACATAGGAGCATCGAAGGGCTTCACCAGCCATTCAGTATCTCTGAGTGGCGGTTCACGGATTTAGTTCAGACTATTTTCAAAAACCATTGGAAATAATCGATGTCATTTTCCGCACTATAGCCCTTCGGTATTTTGTGCTGCGGCATAAGGCCGCAGCACAGGCGTCGTTCAGGCCGATCAGTGCGCTTCATCCCAGTTATTGCCTACGCCTACCTCGACCAGAAGCGGTACATCCAGTTGGGCGGCGCTGCTCATGTGCATGCGAATGTCCTCACGCACCTGATCGATCAGATCCTCACGTACCTCAAGCACCAATTCATCGTGTACCTGCAAGATGACTTTGGCGTCCAGGCCTGACGAAGTCAGCCAGTTATCCACCGTTACCATGGCTTTCTTGATGATGTCCGCCGCGGTGCCTTGCATTGGGGCATTGATTGCCGTGCGCTCGGCAGCTTTGCGCAGAGCCTGGTTTTTCGCGTTGATTTCCGGCAGGTAGAGACGACGGCCGAAGATGGTTTCGACGAAACCTTGCTCGGCGGCCTGGGCGCGCGTGCGCTCCATGTATTCCAGTACGCCGGGATAACGGGCGAAGTAGCGGTCGATGTAGGCCTGGGACTGTTTACGGTCCACGCCGATCTGCTTGGCCAGGCCAAACGCGCTCATGCCGTAGATCAAACCGAAGTTGATGGCTTTCGCGCTGCGACGCTGATCGTTGGTGACTGCGTCCAGCTCGACGCCAAACACCTCTGCGGCCGTTGCCCGGTGTACATCGAGGTTGTTGCGGAAGGCGTGCAGCAAACCTTCGTCCTTGGCCAGATGCGCCATGATCCGCAGTTCGATTTGCGAGTAGTCCGCGGCCAGCAGCTTGTAGCCTTTCGGCGCGACGAACGCCTGACGAATCCGACGACCTTCGGCAGTGCGAATCGGAATGTTCTGCAGGTTCGGGTCGATGGACGACAAACGTCCGGTGGCGGCGACGGCTTGCTGGTAAGACGTATGAATGCGCCCGGTGCGAGTGTTGATCTGCTCTGGCAAACGGTCGGTGTAGGTGCTTTTGAGCTTGCTCAGCGAGCGGTATTGCATCAGCACCTTGGGCAGCGGGTAGTCCTGTTCGGCCAATTCGGCCAACACCGCTTCGGCGGTCGAGGCCTGGCCCTTGGCGGTTTTGCTGAGTACGGGCAAGCCGAGCTTTTCGTAGAGGATCACGCCCAGTTGCTTTGGCGAGCCCAGGTTGAATTCTTCACCGGCAATGGCAAAGGCCTCGCGCTCAAGGGCGACCAGTTTCTCGCCCAGTTCGACACTCTGGATGCCCAGCAGGTTGGCATCCACGAGCGCGCCCTGGCGTTCGATTCGGGCCAGAACCGGCATCAGCGGCATTTCAATCTCGTTGAGCACTTTGCCCAGGCTTGGCGTTGCTGCCAGTTTTTCCTGCAATGCCAGATGCAGACGGAAGGTGACGTCAGCGTCTTCGGCGGCATAGGGGCCTGCCAGCTCAAGAGAGATCTGGTCGAAAGTCAGCTGTTTGACGCCTTTGCCCGCGATCCCTTGAATGTCGCTCTTGCTTTGGCCCAGGTACTTGAGCGCCAGGCTGTCCATGTCGTGGCGGGTGGCCGTCGAGTCCAGGACGTAAGACTCGAGCATGGTGTCGTAGGCAATGCCCTGAACAATAATCCCGTTGCTCTGATCGCCACCGATGGCGCAGTTGGCGAGGATATTGGTTTCGAACTTGGCGTGTTGGCCGACTTTCAGCTTATTCGGGTTCTCCAGCAGCGGCTTCAGCGCCAGCAGCACAGTGTCGCGATCCAGTTGCTCCGGCACACCCATGTAGGAATGGGTCAGCGGAATGTAGGCCGCTTCGTTGGCCGCGACGGAAAACGACAGGCCCACCAGTTGTGCATGCTGGGCATCGCTGCCGTTGGTTTCGGTGACGAAGGCAATCAACGGCGCCTTGTCGAGCTTGTCCAGCCAGGCCTCGAAGTGCTTTTTGTCGAGGATGGTTTCGTACTTCGCCTCGGCGGCGCCCGGCTGTTCCTGGGTGACCTCGACAATTTCCTGACCCGAGCGCTTCGCGTCGCGCTGGTTCTCTTCGAACCAGCTTTTGAATTCCAGCAGGGTGTAGAGCTCGGCGAGTTTGTCGTGATCCGGCTGGCCCATTTGCAGGTCATCGAGACCGATGTCCAGCGGTACGTCGATCTTGATGGTTGCCAGTTGATAGGAGAGGAACGCCATCTCCTTATGCTCTTCGAGCTTGGCCGGCAAGGTTTTGGCGCCGCGAATCGGCAGGGTCGGGACGATGTCGAGCTGTGCATAGAGCTCGGTCAGGCCGCCATTCACGCCGACCAGCAGGCCGGAAGCGGTCTTGGGACCGATACCCGGAACGCCCGGGATGTTGTCGGACGAATCGCCCATCAGTGCCAGATAATCGATGATCTGCTCGGGAGCGACGCCGAATTTCTCCTTCACGCCTTCCACGTCCAGCGCGCTACCGGTCATCGTATTGACCAAGGTAATGTGCCCGTCGACCAGTTGCGCCATGTCCTTGTCGCCGGTGGAGATCACCACCGGACGGTCGGCGGCCGCACTGCTGCGGGCCAGGGTGCCGATCACGTCATCGGCTTCGACGTTGTCCACGCACAGCAATGGAAAGCCGAGGGCCTTGACGCTGGCGTGCAGCGGCTCGATCTGGACCCGCATGTCGTCGGGCATGCTTGGGCGATTGGCCTTGTATTCGGCGAACATCTCGTCGCGGAACGTCCCGCCCTTGGCGTCGAATACCACGGCGAACGGGCTGTCCGGGTACTGCTTGCGCAGACTCTTGAGCATGTTCAAAACGCCTTTGACCGCACCGGTGGGCAGGCCTTTGGACGTGGTCAGCGGTGGCAACGCGTGAAAAGCGCGGTACAGGTAAGAAGAACCGTCCACCAGGACGAGGGGGGCTTGGCTCATGAGCAGGATCAACCTTTTCGGCGGGTCCGGCGCTAGAATAGCGGGACCGTTGACGACAAAGGGACAAGGTTATCATGCGCACACTAAATCGCTTGTTGCTGGCTGGCTTGTTTGCAATCACTCCATTGGCTGTCATGGCGGCGGACGATGCGCCCTCGGCAGACCCGGATGTAACAATCCGCACGGAAGGCGATAAAACCATTCAGGAGTATCGGCAAAATGGTTTTTTGTATGCCATCAAGGTGACCCCGAAAGTCGGCAAACCGTATTTCCTGGTGCGCGCTGATGGCTCCGACGGTAACTTCATCCGCTCGGACCAGCCGGATATGCTGATTCCGTCGTGGAAAATATTCGAGTGGTAAACCGCTCCTAACTTAAATCGGCGCCGGCAGTCGCGGCGCCCGTACTGGCAGTTTTAACCATGTCTGTGTTCACCCCCCTGGCTCGGCCCGAGCTGGAAACCTTTCTCGCCCCTTACGGGCTTGGCCGCCTGCTTGATTTCCAGGGGATCGCCGCCGGTAGCGAAAACACCAATTTCTTTATCAGCCTGGAGCAGGGTGAGTTTGTCCTGACTCTGGTCGAGCGCGGTCCGGTGCAGGAGATGCCGTTTTTCATCGAACTGCTCGACGTGCTGCACGACGCCAACCTGCCGGTGCCTTATGCCCTGCGCACCACCGACGGCGTCGCGTTGCGCGAACTGGCCGGTAAACCTGCGCTGCTGCAGCCCCGTCTGGCGGGCAAGCACATCAAGGACGCCAACGCGCAGCATTGCGCTCAGGTCGGCGAGCTGCTGGCTCATCTGCACCTGGCGACCCAAGCCAACATGATCAAACGCAAAACCGATCGCGGCCTGGACTGGATGCTGGAAGAGGGCACGCAGTTGCTTTCGCACCTGAATGCCGAGCAAAGCGATTTGCTGCAACGGGCGCTGGATGAAATCACACAGCAGAAGACGAAAATTCTGGCGCTGCCGCGGGCCAACATCCACGCCGACCTGTTCCGCGATAACGCGATGTTCGAAGGCACGCACCTGACCGGGTTGATCGACTTCTACAACGCCTGTTCCGGGCCGATGCTCTATGACGTGGCGATTGCCTTGAACGATTGGTGTTCGGACGAGCAAGGGCAGCTTGATGGTGCTCGGGCGCGGGCATTGCTGGG
Organism: Pseudomonas sp. NPDC089918; assembly: GCF_050280605.1. Lineage (NCBI taxonomy): Bacteria > Pseudomonadati > Pseudomonadota > Gammaproteobacteria > Pseudomonadales > Pseudomonadaceae > Pseudomonas > Pseudomonas sp. NPDC089918. Next base: position 66,931 of record NZ_JBNNVP010000030.1, read on the forward strand.
CGCTTATGCTGCGCTAAGACCGTTTACTGCTGCCGAGGCCGAGCTATGGCCGACCATGCTGCGCGTGGCGTGCGTACGGTTCTGGTTGTCGCGGTTGATCGCCGCGGAGTCTTTCGCCGGGCAGGACGTGTTGATTCACGATCCGATGGAATTTCAGTTGCGCTTGGCGCAGCGGCAGAAGGTCCACACACCGCTGCCTTTCGCCCTCTAAATTGTGGCGAGGGGGCTTGCCCCCGTTGGAGTGCGAAGCGCTCCCCAGCAATTCATTGGGGGGCTCATGTGGGGCTGCTTCGCAGCCCGACGGGGGCAAGCCCCCTCGCCACAGTTCTACGGGACGCTTACAACGACTCCAAACACCCCGCCAAATCATTCCCCAGCTTTTCCAACACCTGCTCATACCCTTGAGCGGTCGCTGGCGTGTACCCGCCGAGCGCATCCAGTTCCGCCAGTTTCACCGGCAGCCCGGCCACCAGGGTTTCTGCCAGGCGCGGGCGCAGCGGTGGTTCGCTGAACACGCAAGTCTTGCCGACTTCCTGCAACCGAGTGCGCATCGCCGCGACGTGCTGGGCACCGGGTTGTACTTCGGCTGCGACACTGAATACGCCAGTGTGCTTGAGGCCGTAAGCGTCTTCGAAGTAGTCGAAGGCTTCGTGAAACACGAAGTAAGGCTTGCCCGCGATTCCCGCCAGACGAGCCTTCAGGCGCAGGTCCAAAGCATCCAGACGCTCATCGAACACCTTGAGATTGCTCTGGTAGCGCGCTGCGTTGGCCGGATCGGCGGCACTCAGATCGGCGGCCATTTTGGTAGCGATCACGCGGGCGTTGATCGGTGACAACCACAAATGCGCATCCAGGCTGCCGGGGCGGTGATCGTGGTCATGCTCATCGGCCTCTTCGGCGTGGGAATGGTTATCTTCGGCGAAATGTCGCAGTTTCAGGCCAGGCAAATCCTGTACCGCGATGCTGGGCAACGTACGACCTTTCAGCACACGGGGCAGGAAACCTTCCATGTCCGGACCGATCCAGTAGACCAGATCCACCGATTGCACTTTCCGTACATCGGATGGGCGCAAGGCATAGTTATGGGGCGAGGCGCCGGGCGGCAGCAAAACTTCCGGAACCGCTACGCCGTCTTGCACCGCCGCGGCTATCAGCTGCAGAGGCTTGACGCTGGTGAGGACTTTAACCTCGGCTTGAGCTGAGCCGATCAGCAGAAAACTTGCGACAAATGCGACAAAGATAGAAAAAAGTCGGGACACGATGACCACTCGAAGAGGCGAGAACGGGTAACATAATAACGTCTCTCACAAAACTCGTCGCCGCTCATGCCTAAAACACCGATTGCCAGCCGTCCCCACGACCACTCTCATTGCGTGCATAGCGCATTGTCTGAGGCCGATGTCTTGTGCGCACGTCAGGGGCTGCGTCTGACCGCTTTGCGCCGGCGAGTGCTGGAACTGGTGTGGCAAAGCCACAAACCGTTGGGTGCCTATGACATTCTGGCGGTGCTCAGCGAGCAGGACGGCCGTCGCGCCGCGCCTCCTACCGTGTACCGAGCGCTGGATTTCCTGCTGGAAAACGGCTTGGTACATCGCATCTCCTCGTTGAACGCCTTCGTCGGCTGCAATCACCCGGAACACGCCCACCAGGGGCAGTTTCTGATTTGCCGCGAATGCCACGCCGCCATCGAACTCGAACAGAAATCCATCAGCGACGCGATTATCGATAGCGCCAAAGATGTCGGATTTATCGTCGAAGCCCAGACCGTTGAAGTCATCGGTCTCTGCTCGGGTTGCCAGGGGGCTTGATGAGCAACGCGCTGATTCGCCTCGAGCAGGTGGCCGTCACCTTTGCCGGGCAAAACGTGCTGGACAACATCGAGCTGAGTGTCGAGCCGGGGCAGATCGTTACCTTGATCGGCCCTAACGGTGCCGGCAAAACCACGCTGGTGCGCGCGGTGCTCGGCCTGTTGAAACCGGACAGCGGCAGCGTCTGGCGCAAGCCGAAGTTGCGCGTCGGTTACATGCCGCAAAAACTCCATGTCGACCCAACCCTGCCGCTTTCGGTGCTGCGCTTCTTGCGTCTGGTGCCGGGCGTGGACCGGGCTCGGGCGTTGGCCGCCCTCAAGGAAGTCGGTGCCGAACAGGTCATCGACAGCCCGGTGCAAAGTGTTTCCGGTGGCGAAATGCAGCGGGTGCTGCTGGCGCGGGCATTGCTGCGCGAGCCAGAATTGCTGGTGCTTGATGAGCCGGTACAAGGCGTCGACGTGGCCGGTCAAGCCGAGCTCTACAGCCTGATCACACGCTTGCGTGATCGTCATGGTTGCGGCGTTTTGATGGTCTCTCACGATTTGCATCTGGTGATGAGCACCACCGACCAAGTGGTGTGCCTGAATCGCCACGTTTGCTGTTCCGGACATCCCGAGCAGGTCAGCGGCGATCCGGCATTCGTCGAGCTGTTCGGAAAAAACGCACAAAGCCTGGCGATTTATCACCACCATCACGACCACGCCCACGACCTGCATGGCTCGGTGGTCAGCGCGGTCCCGTCCACTCACGTTCATGGAGATAGCTGCAAGCATGGCTGATTTTCTGCTCTTTGCCCTGCTTGCAGGTCTGGCCCTGGCGCTGGTCGCGGGGCCGTTGGGTTCGTTCGTGGTCTGGCGGCGCATGGCCTATTTCGGCGACACCCTGTCCCACGCGGCGCTACTCGGCGTGGCGCTGGGTTTCCTGCTGGATGTCAGCCCGACCGTTGCCGTCACGGTAGGCTGCTTGTTGCTGGCGGTATTGCTGGTGACGTTGCAACAACGGCAACCGTTGGCGTCCGACACGCTGTTGGGAATTCTCGCACCGAGTACGCTCTCGCTTGGCTTGGTGGTACTAAGCTTCATGCATGAAGTGCGGATCGACCTGATGGCCTATCTGTTCGGCGATTTGCTGGCGATCAGCCCGACCGATCTGGCCTGGATCCTCGGCGGCAGCGCGGCGGTGCTGGTATTACTTGTAACGCTATGGCGACCCTTGCTGGCGATCACGGTGCATGAAGAGCTGGCCAAGGTGGAAGGTTTGCCGGTGGCGGCGTTGCGTCTGGCCCTGATGTTGCTGATCGCCGTGGTGATCGCCGTGGCGATGAAAATCGTCGGCGTGTTGCTGATTACTTCGTTACTGATTATTCCGGCGGCTGCGGCACAGCGTCACGCCCGCTCGCCGGAGCAGATGGCACTGGGCGCGAGCCTGCTGGGCATGCTCGCGGTGTGTGGCGGGCTGGCGTTGTCCTGGTTCAAGGACACCCCGGCCGGCCCGTCGATTGTGGTGGCGGCCGCTGCGCTGTTTCTGCTGAGTTTTGTCCTGCCCCGTCGAGGGGTGTAGACTTGCTCGTTTTTTGCGCAAATAGAGAGTCGCAGGAATGAAGCCGTTCGCCTCCCGTTATCTGCTCCTTGTCGCATTTTCGCTGCTGCTGGGCGCTTGCCAAAGCACGTCACCGGCGGCCACCGAGGCCCCCGATGCGCGGGCCACGGCGATCGCACAGCTGGAACAAAGCCTGGCCAGCAGCGAACTGGCCACCGCCGAAGGACAATTGGCGGCTTTGCAGGCCGAGTCGCCCAACGATCAATCCCTCGAGCAGTACCAGCGGCAATTGGCCGAAGCTTATTTGCTGCGTAGCCAGATCGTGTTGCAAAAAGGTGATGTGAATGCAGCCGCCACCGCCCTCAGCCGTGCCCGGGTATTGATGCCCAAGGCCCCGGCGCTGACCGGTGGTGTCAACAGCGCCATAGTCCATGCCCGCAAGGCAGAACTGGATAAAGCCGAAGCGGCTCTCAAGGCTGCCGAAGCCAAACCTCAGGCCAAAGTCATCGACCCAACGGCTGAAAGCACTACGGTGGCGTTGAACCTCACCGATATGAGCAAGCTTCGTCGTCAACTGGATGCCATCGCCGCCGATGTGGTGAATTACCAGTGCGACGTGAGCATTCAGGCACCGCGCACTCAGGATTACCCATGGCTGGCCACGCTGCTGACCAAACGGGTGAAGAAGCTGGATTCGGAGTTTGATCTGAAGCTGGAGAAGCAGATTCTGCGCAACATTCCGGCGCAGATGGTTTTGAGTCCGCGCAAGCCATAAAAGCTTCGCGGGCAAGCCTCGCTCCTACAGGTTGGTATCGTTTCCGTAATCAACGAACGACACTAAACCTGTAGGAGCGAGGCTTGCCCGCGAAGGCGTCCTCCTATTCGATAAAAATCCTTAAGCCGGAACCGCCTTGGCCTTTGGCTCCCTACCTTTGATCGCGTTATTGCCAAATGGAAGGTTGAATGCGGAATAAATGCTAATAACCTCTATACGGACAGGCTAAAATGCCCGCCCGGCTAACCGCTGATCCTTTTCTAACGCGCCCCACAAGGTTCGCTACGTGATCGAGTTTCAAAACGTCCACAAAACTTACCGCGTCGCCGGTAAGGATATTCCCGCCCTGCATCCGACCAGTCTGACGATTGAGAACGGTCAGGTCTTTGGCCTGATCGGCCATTCCGGCGCGGGAAAAAGTACCCTGCTGCGTCTGATCAACCGCCTGGAGAACGCCAGTGGCGGCAAGATCATCGTCGATGGTGAAGAAGTCACCGCGCTGGACGCCAATAGCCTGCGGCGCTTCCGTCAGCAGGTCGGGATGATTTTCCAGCACTTCAACCTGCTGGCGTCCAAAACCGTGGCCGACAATGTCGCGCTGCCGCTGACCCTCGCCGGTGAACTGTCCCGTAGCGAAATCGACCGGCGTGTGGCGGAGTTGCTGGCGCGGGTCGGCCTGGCTGACCATGCGAAAAAGTACCCGGCGCAATTGTCCGGTGGTCAGAAGCAGCGTGTCGGCATCGCCCGCGCCCTGGCGACCAAACCGAAAATCCTGCTGTGCGATGAAGCCACCAGTGCCCTGGACCCGCAAACCACGGCGTCGGTCCTGCAACTGCTGGCCGAGATCAACCGCGAGCTGAAACTGACCATCGTCTTGATCACCCACGAAATGGATGTAATCCGTCGGGTCTGCGATGAGGTGGCGGTGATGGACGCCGGCAAGATCGTCGAACAGGGCCCGGTGGCAGAGGTGTTCCTGCATCCCAAGCACCCGACCACCAAGCGCTTCGTGCAGGAAGACGAGCAAATCGACGAAAGCGAACAGCGCGACGACTTCGCTCACGTACCTGGGCGTATCGTGCGTCTGACCTTCCAGGGCGAAGCGACCTACGCGCCGTTGCTGGGGACCGTTGCTCGGGAAACGGGCGTGGACTACAGCATCCTGGCCGGTCGCATCGATCGCATCAAAGACGTCCCTTATGGGCAATTGACCCTGGCCGTCACCGGTGGCGACATGGACGCGGCATTTGCTCACTTCACCGCAGCTGACGTCCACATGGAGGTGCTGCGCTGATGGAAGTCCTGATGAGTTTCTTTTCCAATATCGACTGGTACGAAATCTGGCTGGCTACCGGCGATACCCTGCTGATGCTCGGCGGTTCGCTGCTATTCACCGTGCTGTTGGGCCTGCCGCTGGGCGTGCTGTTGTTCCTGTGCAGTCCGCGCCAGTTGCTGGAAGCCAAAGGCGTGTACGCGATGTTGTCGCTGCTGGTGAACATTCTGCGTTCGCTGCCCTTCATTATTCTGCTGATCGTGATGATTCCGTTCACCGTGTTGATCACGGGCACCTCTCTGGGTGTCGCCGGCGCCATTCCACCCTTGGTGGTGGGCGCCACGCCGTTCTTCGCACGACTGGTGGAAACCGCCTTGCGTGAAGTGGATCGCGGCATCATCGAGGCGACCCAGGCCATGGGCGCGACGACACGTCAGATCATCATCAATGCCTTGCTGCCGGAAGCCCGCCCGGGCATCTTCGCGGCGATTACGGTGACAGCGATTACACTGGTGTCCTACACGGCAATGGCCGGTGTGGTCGGCGCTGGCGGCTTGGGCGACCTGGCAATCCGTTTCGGTTACCAGCGTTTCCAGACCGATGTGATGGTTGTGACGGTGGTGTTGCTGCTGATGCTGGTTCAAGTGCTGCAAACCGTTGGCGACAAATTGGTTGTCCACTTCTCACGTAAGTAAGTCATGAGCCGGCCATTCGCTGGCAGGCGCCAAACGGGCGCCTCACAAGGAGTTAGCTGAATGAAAAAACTACTCGTCGCGTTCGCTGCCGTTGCAGCCTTTTCCGCACACGCTGCCGACACCCTGACCGTCGCGGCCACCCCGGTGCCTCACGCGGAAATCCTCGAGTTCGTTAAACCGGCCCTGGCCAAAGAAGGCGTGGACCTGAAGGTCAAAGTCTTCACCGACTACATCCAGCCGAACGTGCAGGTGGCCGAGAAGCGTCTGGACGCCAACTTCTTCCAGCACCAGCCGTACCTGGATGAGTTCAACAAGGCCAAGGGCACCAACCTCGTCAGCGTTGCCGGTGTACACCTGGAGCCGCTGGGCGCTTACTCCAGCAAGTACAAAGCGCTGACCGAGCTGCCGGGCGGCGCCAACGTGGTGATTCCGAACGACGCCACCAACGGCGGTCGTGCGCTGTTGCTGCTGGCGAAGGCTGGCCTGATCAAGTTGAAGGATTCGAACAACATCCTGTCGACCGTGAAGGACATCACCGAGAACACCAAGGACCTGAAATTCCGTGAACTGGAAGCCGCGACCATCCCACGCGTGCTGACTCAGGTCGACCTGGCGCTGATCAACACCAACTACGCGCTGGAAGCCAAGCTTGATCCGTCCAAGGACGCACTGGTTATCGAAGGCAGCGACTCGCCGTACGTGAACATCCTCGTTGCCCGTCCGGACGACAAGGACAGCGCCGCGATGCAGAAACTGGTTGCTGCCCTGCACAGCCCGGAAGTGAAAGCCTTCATTCTCGAGAAGTACAAAGGCGCGGTATTGCCGGCGTTCTGATGTTGAAGGGGACGCAGAGCGTCCCTGGCTGCATTCCCACGCGGAGCGTGGGAACGATCAAAAACGGGGACGCATTGATTGCGTCCCCGTTTTTTTATGCCTGAAATACCGTACCTGTGGGAGCGGGCTTGCTCGCGAAAGCGGTGTAACAGTCAACATTGATGTTGGATGTTATGGCCTCTTCGCGAGCAAGCCCGCTCCCACAGGGTATTGTGTTGGTTATTCTCGCTTGAGCATTACTGGCAACTGCGCCACCAGTTTCTGGTTGTTCAACGGTGCACGAATGAAGCCGCGCTGAGTCCCGTCCGGCCCGATCACTGCGAGGTTGCCGCTATGGTCGACGGTGTAGTTCGGCTTACTGGTGTCCGCCGGAATAAACGGAATGCTCACCGCATTGGCCAGCTTCTGAAGGTCTTCGACCGAGGACGCAGTCAGCCCGATGAACTGTGGATCGAAGTAGCCCAGGTATTGCTTGAGTTGCTTGGGCGTGTCGCGGTTCGGGTCGACGCTGACCAAAACGACCTGCAACTTGTCCACAGCATCCGCTGGCAGTTCACTCTTGATCTGCCGCAGTTGGGCGAGGGTGGTCGGGCAGATGTCCGGGCAGAAGGTGTAGCCGAAGAACAACACACTCCATTTGCCTTTCAGCTCGTTGATCGCCACCGGCTTACCGTCCTGATCGGTCATCTTCACGTCCGGCAGGTTACGGCTTTGGGGCAACAGGATGATCCCCGCATCGATCAGTGCCGTCGGGTCGCCCTGGTTTTTTCCGGTCAGTACTTTGTTGATGGTCAGGCCCAGGATCAGCGCGATCAAGGCGACGAGAATGAAGACGGTTTTCTGGGTTCGAGTCATAGGTTCAACAGTAAGTAGTGGTCTACGAGCAGCGCGATAAACAGCAGGAACAAGTAGTAAATAGAGTACTTGAACGTGTTGATCGCCGCGTGCGGCCGAGTGCCACGGTACAGCACCACGGCCCATTGCAGAAACCTCGCGCCCAGTACGAGGGCACAAATCAGGTAGAGCACACCGCTCATGTGGATCACGTAGGGCATCAGGCTGACGGCCAGTAGCGCAAAGGTATAAAGCAGGATGTGGACTTTGGTGTAGTGCTCGCCATGGGTCACCGGCAGCATTGGAATGTCAGCCTTGGCGTATTCCTCTTTGCGGTGAATCGCCAGCGCCCAGAAGTGCGGCGGGGTCCAGGCGAAGATGATCAGCACCAGCAGCAACGGTTCGGCGCTGACATGACCGGTGGCGGCGGTCCAGCCGAGCAGCGGCGGGGCCGCACCAGCGAGGCCGCCGATGACGATGTTCTGCGGCGTCGCGCGTTTCAGGAAGCCGGTGTAAACCACGGCATAACCGAGCAAGGAGGCGAGGGTCAGCCATGCCGTCAACGGGTTAGTGAAGGCTAGCAGCAGAGCTTGGCCGAGCACTGCCAGCACCAGAGCGAAAGTCAGCGCAGCGGTTGGAGAAACCCGGCCTTCGGCCAAGGGCCGCTTGCGAGTTCGGGCCATGACCGCGTCGATGCGCCGGTCCACCACATGGTTGACCGCCGCCGCACCGCCGGCACACAAGGCGATCCCCAGATTGCCGAACACCAGCACCGTCCACGGCACCCCGGCGCGCGTCGCGAGAAACATGCCGACCAGCGAGGTGATGAGCATCAGCACCACCACTTTCGGCTTGGTCAGCTCCAGGTAATCGCGCCAGATTGCCTGACTATGACGTTCGCCGATCAGGGTCGCCATGGCATTTCTCCTTTTATTGTTATGGGCCCGGCCGAGTGTTTACGCAGGCTGAGACGCCAGCGTACTGGGGGCTGATGCTTGACCCGAACCAGGCTGGTTCGCGCGTGATAATTGACCAGCACCATCGTCAGCAACAGCGCTGCACCGCCGGCGTTGTGGGCGACGGCCACCGGCAGCGGCAAGTGGAACACCACATTGCTGATGCCCAGGGTGATTTGTGCGGCCAGGGCGATCAGCACCATGGCGGCCAGGCGCGTCATGCCGACGACCTTCAGTTGCCAGGCCAGACCGAGCAGAACGAGGGTGACCAGTAGCGCGCCAATACGGTGAGTCAGGTGAATCGCGGTGCGGGCATCGCTGTCCAGTTGCCCGCCCAGGTAATTGGGGCCGATGTGTTGGGTCAGGTGAAAGCCGTTGGCGAAATCAGTCGGTGGCAGCCATTGCCCGTGGCAGGTTGGAAAGTCGATGCAGGCCACCGCCGCGTAATTGGAGCTGACCCAGCCACCAAGGGCAATTTGCAGGATCACCAGCAACAAGCCGGCGGTCGCCCAGTGCTGCAAACGCCGTGGCACGGTTAGCGCCGGCAACACGCCGGACAGTCGCAAGGTCAGCAGAAACAATAGGCTCAAGGTCGCAAAGCCGCCAAGTAAATGCCCGGTGACCACTTGCGGCCAGAGCTTGAGCGTCACCGTCCACATGCCGAACGCAGCTTGGGCGAACACCACCGCCAGCACAAACAACGGCAGTTTCACTGGCTGCCCCGGGTGATGACGATGGGTCCAGGCGCGGCCCGCCAGCACCGCGATCAGCAGCCCCAATGTGCCGGCGAAGTAGCGATGAAGCATCTCGTTCCAGCCTTTGTTGGCTTCCACCGGCGCGTCGGGAAAGTGCAGTTCGGCATGGGCCAGTTGGGCTTCGCTGTTCGGCACGCTGATAAAGCTGTAGCAGCCGGGCCAGTCCGGACAACCAAGACCCGCATGGGTCAGGCGGGTGTAGGCGCCGAGCAACACCACAATCAGTGCCAGCAAGGTGGCAAACAGCGCGAGGCGAAATCCAGGTTTGGCCATGACGATGCCCTTATCCGATGTTCGACAGTTTCAGCAAATGGCGCAGGTCGTTGAGCAGGTCCTTGCCCTTCACCGTCGGGTCGTAGCGCAGCACCAGGTTGCCGTGAGGGTCGATGATCCACAGGTGCGGCGTGTCATTGCTCTGAGCGCCTTTGCTGTAGGTCGGCGGGTCCAGGGAATAACGTTGCAGCTGCGGGTACTCACGTTGAAGTTTAGTCTCGTAATCGCTGTTCAGCGGCTGCGCGATGGCCAGCGCATGGCTGGCGCGGGAGGCATCGCGACCGAGGCCGATCTGGATCTGGCGCGCCAGATACACCAGCTGCTGGCAGTCCACCGAACAGTCCTTGGGCGCTGTCACCAGTAACTGCCAGCGGTCTTCTTGCGCCGGTACGCCGATGTCGGCGCGGGTCTGGCCGTTGCCGATCAGTTCACCGTGATAACTGCGGCCCTCCGGCACCCAGAACTGCAATTTGTACATGCCGGTGGCGAGGATCATCGGACCCACCACGCCCAACAGGATCAGTAACAACTGCAAGCGCCCGCGCCGACGATTTACCGGTGCTTTCGCTTCAGACATGCCGGGTGGATTCATGGCCGCTCCCATTATTGTTCTCCTTTGCGTTGTGCCATCCGAGATAGAAGTAAAGGCCGAGCAGGGCTATCGACAGGGCGAACCACTGCACGGCATAAGCCAAGTGTTTTTCCGGCCCCATGGCCACCACCGGCCAATCGGCCTGGTAGGTCGCGGGGCCGCTTTGTGCGCGTAATTCGTAGGCGAAACCGTCACGGTCAAGCGCCGCCCAGAGCCTGGCCGGTTCAATGGCGGTGACCAGTTGTGGCCAGGTCGTGGCGTCTGGGTCGGCGTGCAACTGGAACGTTGCGCCAGGGGAGACGTAGACCCAGGCGTCGAGGCTCAATGCCTGAGTCGGTGTGGTGAATGACGGCGGTGTGCGCCGATCCGGCCACGGCAACCAGCCGCGATTGACCAGCAGCCAGAGCCCGGTTGCTCGGTCCTGAAACGGTTGCAGCAGTTCGACCCCGACCTTGCCGTCGCGCTGACGGTTGTCCAGCAACAAGCTGTGTTCGGCATCGAACTGGCCGTGCAGGCGAACCCGACGGAAGGCCGGATCTTCGGTGTGTTGCAGTTCAGTGCTGGCCATCGGTTCGGCCGCCCGGCGCTCGGCGTAGCTTTGCAGCAGCGCGCTTTTCTCCGCGCCACGGCTCAACTGCCAGAACCCGAGTGACACCAGCAAAGGCAGCAGCATCGCGACCACCAGGGTTGGCAGGAGGCCCGGCCGGAAGCGTTTCATGGCGTTGCCAGAAAGTCGGTAATCGCGATAGCTATACTCAAATGCATCGCCTGTCCCCCGGAGTGTCACCATGCTCAAAGCAGCCATCGTCCTGATGCTGATTGCCACGGTTGTCAGCCTGTTCAGCGGCCTGTTTTTTCTGGTCAAGGACGACAGCCACTCGAATCGCCTGGTCATCGCCTTGAGTGTTCGTGTTGCGCTGGCCGCCACCACTGTCGGCTTGATTGCCTGGGGTTTTTTCAGCGGCCAGTTGGTGTCTCACGTGCCTTGGTAGTCATGAAAGCCAAGGCTCAGAGCACGTAGACGAAAACGAACAGACCGATCCACACCACGTCCACGAAGTGCCAGTACCAGCTCGCCGCCTCGAAGGCGAATTGATGGTCGGCATCGAAGTGCCCGCGCATGATCCGCATCAGCATGACGAACAGAATGATCGTGCCGATGGTCACGTGGGCGCCGTGGAAACCGGTGAGCATGAAGAAGGTCGCGCCGTAGATGCCCGAACCCAGAGTCAGGCCCAGCTCATGGTAGGCGTGCAGGTATTCTTCAGCCTGGAAACCGAGGAACGCGCAACCGAGCAACACGGTCAGCGCCAGCCAGATTTTCAGTGCGCCGCGATGGCCTTTTTTCAAGGCGTGGTGAGCAATGGTCACGGTGACGCTGGAACTCACCAGCAGCACGGTATTGAGCAGCGGCAGGCCCCAGGGGCTGATGACTTCCTTGGGGGGAGGAAAGAGTTTCGAGTCCGGGTTGTTCAGCAGCGGCCAGGTGAATTCAAACGTCGGCCACAGCATGTGAGCGAGGCCTTTGGTGCCTTCACCGCCCAGTGCCGGGCCCGTGATGTTGCGCACATAAAACAGCGCACCGAAAAAGGCGATGAAGAACATCACCTCCGAGAAAATGAACCAGCTCATGCCCCAGCGGAACGAGCGGTCCATCTGTGCACTGTACAACCCTGCGCGACTTTCCTTGATCACCGTACCGAACCAGCCGAACAGCATGTAGGCCAACAGCAGTCCGCCGACGAAAAAGATCAGCGGGCCGTGGGATTCCGGCCGCGCAGCCTTCAGGTCGTTGAACCAGGTGGCCAGGCCGAACACCGTGACGAACATGCCGACCGTGGCGATAATCGGCCATTTGCTCTGGGCCGGAACGTAATAATGTTCATGAGTTGCCATTTATTGTTCTCCTTATCGGGCACGCTTTAACGTCTAGCCGCCGGTGCTTGCTGCAACAGCCACGGGCGGATGACGTGCGGTGATATCGAACAGCGTGTAGGACAGCGTCAGGTGCTTCACTTCCTTGGGCATGTCGCGGTCAACGATGAACCGTACCGGCATCTCGATTCGTTGGCCGGGCTGCAGCACCTGCTGGGTGAAGCAGAAACATTCGGTCTTGTGGAAGTACGCGGCTGCGTTGCTGGGCGCGATACTCGGCACCGCCTGAGCACTCATCGGGCGATCAGTCGGGTTATGGGCGATAAAAATCATCTCGTTCACCGCCCCGGGGTGCGCGACCAGTTCATCGCCCTTGGGATAGAAATCCCAGGCCATGTCGGCGGCATTGGTCGACAGAAACTGCACGCGAACCTGCCGCGAGACGTCGACCGTTTGCTCGCCTTCATACTGCCCGGAGGTTTTGCCATTGATGCCGAACGCCTTGCACATCACGTCGTAGATCGGCACCAGGGCAAAGCCGAAGACAAACATCGCTACCACCACCAGCAACAGGCGGGTGACCAGTTTCTTCATCGAGATCGAATCAGCCATGGTGCTCAACCTCTACCGGGAACCCTGTGGGAGCGGGCCTGTGGCGAGGGGGCTTGCCCCCGTTTGAGTGCGTAGCACTCACAAAATCCTGGAACATCAGAGATTTTGGGGCTGCTTCGCAGCCCAACGGGGGCAAGCCCCCTCGCCACGAGCAAGCTCCTACAAGGCCGAGGCGTTTCATTTCACTTCCGGCGGTGTGGTGAAGGTGTGATACGGCGCCGGCGATGGAATGCTCCACTCCAGGCCTTCGGCCCCATCCCACGGTTTGGCCGGTGCCGGCTCGCCGCCACGAATGGTCTTGATCACGATGAACAGGAAGAAGATCTGCGTGGCGCCAAACATGAACGCGCCGATCGACGACACCATATTGAAGTCGGCGAATTGCAGGTTGTAGTCCGGAATCCGCCGCGGCATGCCCGCCAGGCCCACGAAGTGCATCGGGAAGAATGCCAGGTTCATGCCAATGAACGAGAGCCAGAAGTGCAGTTTGCCGAGGGTTTCGTCGTACATGTGGCCGGTCCATTTCGGCATCCAGTAGTAGGCCGAGGCGAAGATCCCGAAGATCGCCCCTGGCACCAGCACGTAGTGGAAATGCGCGACCACGAAGTAGGTGTCCTGGTACTGGAAGTCCGCCGGGGCGATGGCCAGCATCAACCCGGAGAACCCGCCAATGGAGAACAGGATGACGAACGCCACGGCGAACAGCATGGGCGTCTCGAAGGTCAGCGAGCCTTGCCACATAGTGCTGGCCCAGTTGAACACCTTGACCCCGGTGGGCACCGCGATCAGCAGCGTTGCGTACATGAAGAACAACTCGCCCACCAGCGGAATGCCGACCACGAACATGTGGTGCGCCCAGACGATGAACGACAGGAACGCAATACTCGCCGTGGCGTAGACCATCGAGGTGTAGCCGAACAATGGCTTGCGCGAAAAGGCCGGAATGATCGAGCTGACGGCACCAAAGGCCGGCAGGATCATGATGTACACCTCGGGGTGACCGAAGAACCAGAACACATGCTGGAACAACACCGGGTCTCCGCCACCGGCGGCACTGAAGAAACTGGTGCCGAAGTGGATGTCCATCAGCATCATGGTCACGCAGCCGGCCAGCACTGGCATCACTGCAATCAGCAGGAACGCGGTGATCAGCCAGGTCCAGACGAACAGTGGCATTTTCATCAGCGTCATGCCGGGGGCACGCAGGTTGAGGATGGTCGCGATCACGTTGATCGCCCCCATGATCGAACTGATCCCCATCAAGTGGATGGCGAAGATGAAGAACGTCACGCTTTCCGGCGCGTAGGTCGTCGACAGCGGGGCATAGAAGGTCCAGCCGAAATTCGGCCCGCCGCCAGGGGTGAAGAGGGTCGATACCAGTAGCAGGAATGCTGCCGGCAACAGCCAGAAGCTGAAGTTGTTCATCCTCGGCAAGGCCATGTCCGGCGCGCCGATCATCAACGGGATCATCCAGTTGGCGAGGCCTACGAAAGCCGGCATCACCGCACCGAACACCATCACCAGACCGTGCATGGTGGTCATCTGGTTAAAGAATTCCGGCTGGACGATTTGCAGTCCCGGCTGGAACAGTTCGGCACGGATTACCATGGCGAACGAGCCACCCAGCAGGAACATGGAGAACGCAAACCACAGGTACAGCGTGCCGATATCCTTGTGGTTGGTGGTCAGCACCCAGCGCATCAGGCCTTTGGCGGGGCCGTGGGCGTGGGCGGTGCCGGTATGAACATGGTCATCGACTACAGCAGTCATGTCCTGTCTCCTGCAAACGGATGGGCTGGGCGGGCCGGGGCGTCATGCCCCGAGCGGTTCCTTACATGCACAATTAACCGGGTCATTTGCTTTCCGCCTGTTTCAGCTCCAGCACTTCTTTAGGGGTGACCATGTCGCCTTTGTTGTTGCCCCAGGCGTTACGTTCATAGGTCACGACCGCTGCGATATCGACTTCCGAGAGTTGCTTGCCGAAGGCCGCCATGGCGGTACCGGGCTTGCCGTGGAAGACAATGCTCAGGTGATCCTTGATCGGTCCGGTGGCGATTTTCGAGCCCTTGAGTGCCGGGAACATCGGCGGCAGGCCCTGGCCTTCAGCCTGGTGACAGGCCACACAGGTGGTGTGATAGACCTTGTCACCGCGCTCCTTGAGCTCGTCGAGGGTCCATTCCTTGCTGGTCAGCTCTTTGAGCTGCGCAGCTTCCGCCTTGCGCTCGCCCAGCCAGGTTTCGTAATCGGCCTTTTCCTTGACCTCGACCACGATCGGCATGAAGCCGTGATCCTTGCCGCACAGTTCGGCGCACTGGCCACGGTAGATGCCGGGCTTTTCGACACGGGTCCAGGATTCATTGACGAAGCCCGGGATCGCATCGCGCTTGACCGCGAAGGCCGGCACCCACCAGGAGTGGATGACGTCGGCGGAAGTCACCAGGAAGCGCACCTTGGCACCGATCGGCAGCACCAGCGGCTTGTCGACCTCCAACAGGTAATGCTCGCCCTTGGTTTCCTTGTTGTGGATCTGATCGGCGGGGGTGTTCAGGTTGCTGAAGAATTCGACGTCCTGACCCAGGTATTTGTAGTGCCACTTCCACTGGTAACCGGTGACCTGGATATCGATATCCGGCTCAGTGTTGTCGTACATCTGGATCAGGGTGGCGGTTGCGGGGACCGCCATGGCCACCAGAATGAGCAGGGGCACGATGGTCCAGAGAATTTCGACGGTGGTGCTTTCATGAAATTTTGCGGCCACCTGCCCCGTAGAGCGGCGGTGGACCATCATCGACCAGAACATGGCGCCGAAGACGATGATGCCGATCACTACACAGATCCAGAAAATGGTCATGTGCAGGTCGAATACTGCGTGACTGATTTCAGTCGCTCCAGGCGCCATATTCACAGTCCAGGCCGCTTGTGCCTGACTGAAAATCGACCACAACAGGAGGCCCATCCAGACATGTGGATGTCGCATCATTGCGGGTTCCCCTTATAGTTCTTTTTATCCCGCCGGCTTTCACCTGCGGCAAGGGAGCGGCTTTTTCAGACTACGAACTTGAATCGCCGAGCCTTGCTGCATATGCAGTCGGGCGTCATCAGCTAACTCCATTCAGATCCGAGTATAGACAGCGACTGCCACCTCGCAATGCGATGACGTAAATCGGCTGAAACAGGTTGGACTTGCGTTCCATGTCACGAATGGAGAAGGATGCAGACGAGTGGTGGCAAATCGATATAACGTAGACGTCTCAAGGATGAAATAATTATGACAAATGCGTCTTAGGCTTTTTCATAAGCCAGCTAAGTTATGTCTTCCCTATTTCATTGCCTTGTTTCCTGGAGTTTTCATGAACACCGCCGCATTGCGCGAGCAGATCCAAAAAGCCCAACAACACGAGGCCGAGACCGGCCTGTTAACTCGACAACTGGAAACCCAACTGCCGCACCTTCATTCCGCCATCCAATTGCCGGATGTCGATGCCAATGGCGTCATGACGCGTTTTGTGGCCGCGTATATAGAACAAGTGCCGGACCTGCTGGACGCAGCCAATGAAGTCGCCAGGGAAGCGGGCATCGAGTCGCAGATCAAGCCGGTGCTGACAATCGCGGAGCAGTTTTTCCTCCAGCCGCCGGCAATCATGGCCGGTCACGTCGGCCTGGACAGCCTGCTGGACGAAGCCTATCTGGCGCATCGGTTGGTCGAAGAGGTCAACGATCTGTACATCAAGCATTTTGGTCAGCCATTGATCCCCTTGGACATGACAGTTGCCAACCTGATTGCCCACCAACTGATCGGCGAGGAATTTGCCAATCAACTGGATGAGGCGGTGCATCACGCTGTGGACGAGATGCTTAACGATGAAAGTTTTGCGCTGGAGTCAGTAGAGGCCTACCGCGAGAAACTCAACAGCCCGGACACCGGCGCTGCGTGGAAGCGCTGGCCGTGCCTGTCGCGCCAATTGGGCGTGGGCCTTGAGCTGGATCAGCCAGCGGCGTAAGCCAACGGGAAGAACCAACACCTGTGGGGGCGGGCTTCTGTGGCGAGCCGACCGTCCATTACGCGTATCGGCCCTGTGACGATGCCTTGCTCTCGGTGCATGAACTCGCCGAGCTCAACTGGAAACCCCAGAGCGGCCAGC
>NZ_JBNNVP010000031.1:0-78629 GCF_050280605.1 Pseudomonas sp. NPDC089918
GCGCCGTTCAGCAAATAACTGCGTGTCCCGAACGGCGCGAATCCTGAGGCCAGTGAGCTCTTTGTGGCGAGGGGGCTTGCCGGCTCCCGCAACCAAACATCAAAAAAGGCTACTCGAAAGAGTGGCCTTTTTTGTATCTGTTGAAAAAGTCCTTTCGCAACAATGATCTGTCACTGTGCAGTGAGCCGTTCGGGATCGCCGGACTGTGAGTTCAGTCCAGGCTGAACCACAGGCAGAACCCTCTACGACTGATAACGCGCCATCGCCCACATCTGGTGAGAGGCGTTAATATTTGTGATTATTTTTTTCCACAGGGATTGGTAACTTGGCTGGATACCTCCATCCTGTCGCGCACAATCCAAGAGGTGATTGATGCGCGCCAACTCGTCTGATCCACAAGACACCGTCACAGCGACACAACCGATCAAAGCCGAGCGCCTGCGCTTGCTGGATCGAATCAGCAAATATCGCCAACCCATCGGTCTGGCGGTCACTTTGCTGTTGTTCGCCATTGCGCTGATTGCCTGTCGTCACCTGCTGAGCGAACTCGATCTGTACGCGCTGCATGACTCAATCCTGGAAGTGCCGAAACCGGCCTTGCTGGGCGCGCTCGCCGCGACTGTCATCGGCTTCATCATTCTGCTGGGTTACGAATGGTCGGCCAGCCGTTATGCCGGCGTGACGCTGGCGCCGCGAATACTGGCATTGGGCGGCTTCACCGCATTTGCCATTGGCAATGCCATCGGCCTTTCGCTGTTGTCGGGAGGCTCGGTTCGCTACCGTTTATATGCACGGCATGGTGTGGGGGCTTCGGAAGTCGCGCACATGACTTTGTTTGCCAGCCTCTCACTCGGCTGCGCCCTTCCGCCCCTGGCCGCCCTCGCCACCCTCAGCAACCTGTCCGCTGCTTCCGTGGCCCTGGGTTTTTCCGAGACATTGCTGGGTGCGATTGCAGTGGCCGTGCTGCTGCTCTCAACAGTACTGGCCATCGGCATCTATCGCCGTCGCTTGCCTGAACAGCCTTATCCCGACAACCTGCTGGTCAAGGTCGGTCGCCGCACCTTGCGCCTGCCGGGTCGCCGCCTGACGTTCCTGCAATTGGTCATCACCGCTCTGGACGTGGCCGCCGCCGCGACGGTGCTCTACCTGTTGCTGCCGGAAGCACCGCCCTTTGGTGCCTTCCTGCTGGTCTATCTATTGGCCCTGGCCGCTGGCGTGCTCAGCCATGTACCGGGTGGTGTCGGGGTGTTCGAAGCGATTTTGCTCGCCGCCTTCGCCGACAAGCTCGGCGCCGCACCACTGGCCGCCGCCCTGTTGCTCTACCGCCTGATCTACGTGGTGTTGCCGCTGCTGGTGGCTTGCGTACTGCTGCTGATCAACGAAGGCCAGCGCCTGTTTCAGACGCGCCAGTCGTTGCGTGCTGCATCTGGCATGGCCGCACCGATTCTGGCGGTGCTGGTGTTCCTGTCCGGCGTGGTGCTGCTGTTTTCCGGCGTGACGCCGGAGATCGATACCCGCCTTGAACACATCGGTTTTCTGATACCACATCGACTGGTCGACGCTTCGCACTTCGGCGCCAGCCTGGTGGGCGTGCTCTGCCTGCTGCTGGCTCAGGGGCTGCGTCGCCGCCTGTCAGCCGCGTGGATGCTGACCACCATTCTGTTGTTGGTCGGCGCCCTGCTCTCACTGCTTAAAGGGTTCGACTGGGAAGAGGCTTGCCTGATGACCCTGACGGCGAGTTTGCTGGGGGTTTTCCGGCGCTCGTTCTATCGCCCCAGCCGCCTGACCGAAGTGCCGTTTTCGCCGCTGTATCTGGTGGCCAGCCTCTGCGTACTCGGCGCATCGATCTGGTTGCTGCTGTTCGCCTATCAGGATGTTCCCTATAGCCATCAACTCTGGTGGCAGTTCACCCTCGACGCCGATGCCCCGCGAGGCCTGCGCTCGCTGCTCGGCGCCGCGGTCCTGCTGGTGGTGGTGTCCCTGACCTGGCTGCTGCGCACCGCGCGCCCGGTGATCCATCTGCCAACACCCGATGAACTGGACCGCGCGGTAAAGATTCTCATGGCCTCGGCCCAACCGGATGGCGGCCTGGCCCTGACCGGTGACAAGGCGCTGCTGTTTCATCCCAACGACGAGGCGTTTCTGATGTACGCCCGCCGTGGCCGCAGCCTGGTGGCGTTGTATGACCCGATCGGCCCGACCCAGCAACGGGCGGAAATGATCTGGCAGTTCCGCGACCTCTGCGATATCCACCACGCCCGCCCTGTGTTCTATCAAGTGCGCGCGGAGAATCTGCCGTATTACATGGACATCGGCCTGACCGCGATCAAGCTCGGCGAAGAAGCCCGGGTTGACCTCAAGCGTTTCGATCTCGAGGCCAAAGGCAAAGAGATGAAGGACCTGCGCTACACCTGGAACCGCGGCACCCGTGACGGCCTGTCACTGGAGATCCATGAGCCGGGGCAAGCGCCGATGGATGAGCTCAAGGTGATTTCGGACGCCTGGCTGACCGGCAAGAACGTGCGCGAGAAAGGCTTCTCGCTCGGGCGTTTCAGTGATGATTACCTCAAGCACTTCCGTGTCGCGGTGATTCGTTTCGAAGGGCGCCCGGTGGCGTTCGCCAACCTGCTCGAGACCTACGGCCATGAACTGGCCAGCCTCGACCTGATGCGCGCGCACCCCGACGCCCCCAAGCTGACCATGGAGTTCATGATGGTCGGCCTGATTCAACATTATAAAAATCATGGATACGCGCGCTTCAGCCTGGGCATGGTGCCGTTGTCGGGGTTGCAACCCCGGCGCGGCGCACCACTGACCCAGCGCTTGGGCTCGATGGTATTCCGCCGTGGTGAGCAGCTGTACAACTTCCAAGGTTTGCGCCGCTTCAAAGACAAGTTCCAGCCCGACTGGGAACCCCGTTATATGGCTGTGCCCGCCGGACTCGATCCGCTGGTTGCCCTGGCCGACACTGCCGCCCTGATTGCAGGCGGCTTGACTGGATTGGTGAAACGCTGATGATTCAACGCTCCCTGCGGTACGTACTGGCCACACTGGTAGTGCTGGCCCTGATTGTCGGTGGCGGTTACTGGTACCTGAAACGCCCGGCACCAGAACCGACCCTCGAACTGCTTACGCCGGCCGATGGCGCCGCGATGACCCGCGTCATCCCCGGCAACACGCCGCGCGCCCAGGTGCTGGTGGCAGTCAATGAAGACCAGAAGCTCAGCGACAAACAATTGCTGACCCTGAGCCGCAGCGGCTCAGCGCAGATCGTCCAGGTGATCCTGCCCAAGGACTGCATCCAGCAAGGTCGCGCCTTGCAAGCAGGCCTCAAGCAACTCAAAGGCCCGGCAACCCTGGTCAGCGGCATCGGCCCTGGCGCCGTGCTGGCGTGGCGCTGGCTGGCCGAACAGAAGGACGACAAGGCCCAGGCCATTTCGGTTGACCTGGCCCTGGAAAAACCCGGCTGCACGCACCTGCTGCCAAAAATTGCCGCTCACGGTCACTGGCTGGTGGCCTGGAACGACAACCCGGACGATACCAGCGCCGGCTTCGTGCGTGACCAGCCCAACGCCGAAACCAGCATCAGCGACTACGACATCAACCTGCCGCAAGTGCTGAACAACGAACTGCGCAAAATCCTCGTCGGCGGCGATAAAGCTGCTGGTGGCCTGCAGATCCCGGTGGTCGAAGTCCCGGCCGGTCAAGCCAAGGACACCGTCACCCTGTTCCTTTCCGGCGACGGCGGCTGGCGCGACCTGGACCGTGATGTAGCCGGCGAAATGGCCAAGATCGGCTACCCGGTGGTCGGCATCGACACCCTGCGCTACTACTGGCAGCACAAGAGCCCGGAACAAAGCGCGCTGGACCTGACCGAACTGATGCAGCACTACCGGCAGAAATGGGGCACCAAGCGCTTCATCCTGACCGGCTACTCGTTCGGCGCCGACGTACTGCCCGCCATCTACAACCGCCTGCCGGAAGCCGAACAACAGCGCGTCGACGCAATCATCCTGCTGGCCTTCGCCCGCACCGGCAGCTTCGAAATCGAAGTCGAAGGCTGGCTCGGCAACGCCGGCAAAGAAGCCGCCACCGGCCCGGAAATGGCCAAGCTACCGCCTGCAAAAGTGGTGTGCATCTACGGTGAAGAAGAAGTCGACGAGAGCGGCTGCACCGACAAGACCGCCGTGGGCGAAGCGATGAAACTGCCTGGCGGCCATCACTTCGACGAGAACTATCCGGCTTTGGCACAGCGGTTGGTGGATGCTATCGAGAAGCGTCAAGCGAAGGAGACGGCGGCTCAGGAGTGAGCTGAGCCGCGCTCACGAAAAAGCCCCCGCTGCCTTATGGTTGCGGGGGCTTTTTTCATTCTCACAGACGCCACAGATCCCTTGTGGGAGCGAGCCTGCTCGCGATGCGGCCGTCACCTTCAACATGTGCGTTGGCTGACACTCCCCAATCGCGAGCAGGCTCGCTCCCACAGGGGATAACCTCTAACTTCAAGAGTTTCGTCGTTAGAGACGGCGCTCTGCCGCGTCGTAAACCTCTTCATCACGCCGCGCACCGACGGCGACGATCAAAACCTGGATCGCCTGTCCATCGACTCGATAAACAATACGCGTGTCACCTGTGCGGATCCGTCTGCAACCTGCAAGACTGGCTCTTAGAGGCTTGCCGCTCTTGTCCGGCTCGCCGTTGATGATCCGCTCTTCGATAACATCAAGAATGCGATTCGCCGCCACAGCTCCCAGCAGATCCAGATCCTTCTGGACCTCCGGATGATAGATAACGCCCCAAACCATCCACAGCTCCTTTAGTCTTTCCTGGCGTACCGCGCCCGCATATCGTCGTGGCTTATGGCCTTGGCCTGATCAAAACCGATCAATCGCTCCCGAGCCGCTGCTTCAACCCGAAGGTCCTCAAGTTCGTCGAGCATTTCCTGATACGCATCGACATTGATAATGACCGCCGCCGGCTGATTATCCTTGAAAATGACCAGCCGCTCAGTGGCTCGGCTGGAAATCTCTTTTAGCCTCGCGCTGAACCCCCTGACCATTGCCGTCACAGAAATCGCTTGGTCAGCACGCTCCAGTAATGCCGTCATACTCACCTCTCTACACATTCATGCAAATTTGAACACACATTTCTACGTAGAGTATCGCGTCGAATTATACATACAGCAAGCTGCAAAAAACGCGAATCTACCAACCTGCGTTTTTCCATGCCTACAAAAAATGAGCCGAACGACTTGTGAATTCTTTCGCCACGTTTAGTTTCGTTTACTTAAGGTATCGCAATATCGGATGACGCCCGCAGACCCTGTAGGCAAACTCCTAATCGTCCTTTTTGGGCTCTTTGATGCCTTGTTGCGCTTTTCTTCGACGGGATACTCTCCGGACGTCGCTGACCTTTCAGCGATCGGGCTTGGAAACCCGTCGGATACTAGCCGCAACAGCGCCCCGTCATGATTGCATGCGTTTTGTGATCATGAGTTATGGCAGCTGTGCGTGGGACGTCCTCGGGCGTGCCGGTTCCTAGTTCCCGGTTTTCCAACCTGCGTACAGCTGTCACCCATTCGCTTGGAAACGAATGTGTCAGCTCCTCGACTAGGATTTTGATATGACTAAAATAGATTCATCCGCGATTTCAGAACTAAAAACCATAGGCTACACCCCACTCATCTACTGCTCGGATCAGGCGCTATTCAACGTCCGCGCCGGCGTCCCCATCGTTGATGCCTTGTCGCAAGCCTCCGACCTGCTGTTCCTCGCCAAATCATTTACCGAGGATGCAGCCTATATAAAAGACACCGACCGCCACGCCTGGGCCGCGCATTACCTGACGGCAATGAGTAAGGCAGTGATTGATGATGTGGTGAAGGTGCTGACACCGCGACCTGCCCGGACAAAGGCTGAATCTGAAGAAGAGCTACCTGAAAGCCAGTAAAGGCGCCAACACCGCAGATCCCTTGTGGGAGCGAGCTGTGGCGAGGGGGCTTGCCCCCGTTTGAGTGCGTAGCACTCACCAAATTTTTGGTACATCAGAGATTTGGGGACTGCTTCGCAGCCCAACGGGGGCAAGCCCCCTCGCCACAGCTCGCTCCCACAGGGGATTGTCAGTGGACTCAAGTCATCGGACACAAAAAAGCCCCCGCTACCTTCATGGCAACGGGGGCTTTTCGTTGTGGCTTACATCTCGACCTGTGTACCCAGCTCAATCACCCGGTTCAACGGCAAATTGAAGAACCGCAGATTACCGTTGGCATTCTTCAACATGAAGGCGAACAACGTCTCGCGCCAGCGGGCCATGCCTTCGAGTTTGGAGGCAATAACCGTCTCGCGGCTGAGGAAGTAGGTAGTGCGCATCGGGCTGAAATTCAGGTCATCCAGATGGCACAGTTTCAAGGCCTCAGGCACGTCCGGCTCGTCGGTAAAGCCGAAGTGCAGGATCACCCGGAAGAACCCTTCGCCATAGGAATCGACCGCGAAACGCCGTTGCGGCGGGACGCGCGGGATGTCTTCGTACACCACTGTCAGCAACACTACTTGCTCGTGCAGCACCTGGTTATGCAGCAGGTTGTGCAACAGCGCGTGAGGCACGGCGTCCGGACGGGCGGAGAGGAACACCGCCGTGCCCTGGACCCGATGCGGCGGTTGCACGCGGATGCTGCTGATGAAGATCGGCAGCGGCAACCCGCCCTCGTCCATTCGCTCCACCAGCAGTTGCTTGCCGCGTTTCCAGGTGGTCATCAACACGAACAGCACGATACCGGCAATCACCGGGAACGCACCGCCCTGAATGATTTTCGGCACGTTGGCGGCGAAGTACAGACCGTCTACCAACAGGAAACCCAGCAACACCGGAACAGCGAGGATCGGTGGCCACTTCCACAGCAGCAGCATCACCGCCGACACCAGGATGGTGGTCATCAGCATCGTGCCAGTCACCGCCACGCCGTAGGCCGAAGCCAACGCGCCGGAGGACTCGAAGCCCAGCACCAGCAGGATCACGCCAACCATCAGCGCCCAATTCACCGCGCCAATGTAGATCTGGCCTTGCTCGGCACTGGACGTGTGCTGGATGTGCATGCGCGGAATGTAGCCGAGCTGGATCGCCTGACGAGTCAGGGAGAACGCACCAGAAATCACCGCCTGAGAGGCAATTACCGTGGCCAGGGTCGACAACCCCACCAACGGAATCAGCGCCCAGCTTGGTGCCAACAAGTAGAAAGGGTTACGGGCGGCTTCCGGATCACCGAGCAGCAACGCGCCCTGACCGAAGTAGTTCAGCACCAAGGCCGGCAGCACCAGAATGAACCAGGCCCGGGCGATCGGCTTGCGACCGAAGTGGCCCATGTCGGCGTACAACGCCTCGGCACCGGTCAATGCCAGCACCACAGCGCCAAGAATCGCGATCCCCATGCCCGGGTGGACCATGAAGAAGCGCACGCCCCACACCGGATTCATCGCCTGCAACACTTCCGGATGCTGACTGATGCCATACACGCCCAGCGCGCCCAGCACCAGAAACCAGGTGACCATGATTGGCCCGAACAGAATGCCGATCCGCGCCGTACCGTGACGCTGAATCAGGAACAATGCCACCAGCACGATCAACGACAGCGGCACCACCCAATGGTCGATGCCCTCGAATGCCAGCCCAAGGCCTTCAATCGCCGAGAGGACGGAAATCGCCGGGGTGATCATGCTGTCGCCATAGAACAGCGCCGCGCCGATCAGCCCGCAGACCACCAGCAAGGTACGCAACTTCGCATGCCCCGCCGCTGCCCGCCGCGCCAGCGCGGTCAAGGCCATGATTCCGCCCTCACCCTGGTTGTCGGCACGCAGCACGAACATCATGTATTTGATCGAGACGACCCAGATCAGCGACCAGAAGATCAGCGCCAGAATGCCCAGCACGCCGTCATGGTTGACCGGCACGCCATAGCCACCGGAAAACACTTCTTTGAGGGTGTACAGCGGGCTCGTGCCGATATCGCCATAAACTACCCCGACTGCTGCGACCAGCATGCCGATCGGCTTCGCCGCCGAATGCTCGCTGGCCGCCACCTGACTACTTGCCTGCCCCATCCAAAAACTCCTACTGCTCAGACTCGGACTTCTTATAAAAAGCACTATGCTTTGTGGCGCAGCATGCGCTGTTTTACGTGTTGTTACAGACGTTTTATTGACTATAGAAAATCGGTAAAGCGTAACGGCGCGAAGCATAGCGCAGCACTCGTCGTATTTCCCTGCATAAAGCTGGTCAAGTGCGCCTCTCATCGCTAGAATTGCGCACTTTTTGACCAGAGACGCAACATAGCGTCCGTCTGTCGCCTTGCCGACTTCGGCTGGAGGCGTCCCAAATACCGAGGTTAGACATGTCCACCACTCCTGCGCCGGCCAATCCAAAGGTTGGCTTCGTATCCCTGGGTTGCCCGAAAGCACTGGTCGACTCCGAGCGCATCCTTACCCAGCTGCGCATGGAAGGCTATGACGTTGTGTCCACCTATCAGGACGCCGATGTCGTGGTGGTCAACACCTGCGGCTTCATCGACTCGGCCAAGGCAGAGTCTTTGGAAGTGATCGGCGAAGCCATCAAGGAAAACGGCAAGGTCATCGTGACCGGCTGCATGGGCGTCGAAGAAGGCAACATCCGCAACGTACACCCAAGCGTGCTGGCCGTGACCGGTCCGCAGCAGTACGAGCAAGTGGTCAACGCCGTGCACGACGCCGTGCCGCCGCGCCAGGATCACAACCCGCTGATTGACCTGGTGCCGCCGCAAGGCATTAAGCTGACCCCGCGCCACTACGCCTACCTGAAGATTTCCGAAGGCTGCAACCACAGCTGCAGCTTCTGCATCATCCCGTCGATGCGCGGCAAACTGGTCAGTCGCCCGGTCGGCGACGTGCTTGACGAGGCTCAGCGCCTGGTCAAGGCCGGCGTCAAAGAGCTGTTGGTGATCTCGCAAGACACCAGTGCCTACGGCGTCGATGTGAAATACCGCACCGGCTTCTGGAACGGCGCGCCGGTGAAAACCCGCATGACCGAACTCTGCGAAGCCCTGAGCACCCTCGGTGTCTGGGTGCGTCTGCACTACGTTTACCCGTACCCGCACGTCGACGAGCTGATCCCGCTGATGGCCGCCGGGAAAATCCTGCCGTACCTGGACATCCCGTTCCAGCACGCCAGCCCGAAAGTCCTGAAAGCCATGAAACGCCCGGCCTTCGAAGACAAGACCCTGGCGCGGATCAAGAACTGGCGCGAAATCTGCCCGGACCTGATTATCCGTTCGACCTTCATCGTCGGCTTCCCTGGCGAAACCGAAGAAGACTTCCAGTACCTGCTGAACTGGCTGACCGAAGCCCAGCTGGACCGCGTTGGCTGCTTCCAGTACTCGCCGGTCGAAGGTGCACCGGCCAACCTGCTGGACGCGGCCATTGTGCCGGACGACGTCAAGCAAGACCGTTGGGACCGCTTCATGGCGCACCAGCAGGCCATCAGCTCGGCGCGCCTGCAAATGCGCATCGGCCGTGAAATCGAAGTGCTGGTCGATGAAGTCGACGAGCAAGGCGCGGTCGGCCGCTGCTTCTTCGATGCCCCGGAGATCGACGGCAACGTGTTCATCGACAACGGCAGCAACTTGAAACCAGGCGACAAAGTCTGGTGCAAAGTGACCGACGCCGACGAATACGACCTGTGGGCTGAACAGATCTAAACGCAAAAAATGTAAAAAGCCCCGCTCTCTTGACGAGATGCGGGGCTTTTTTACGTCTATCGTTTTGTGAGAGAAAGAACTCCACGGAAGAGAGGCCAGCGGGCATGCGCCAACACTCGGTCATTCACACACCGAAACAGAGCGACTACGAAGAACTCACCCAAGTGTGGGAAGCCTCGGTGCGCGCCACCCATGACTTTCTGCCCGACAGCTACATCGACCTGCTGAAGAATCTGGTGCTGACCCGCTACCTCGACGCGGTGATGCTGATCTGTACCAAAGACTCACGCCAGCGCATCACCGGGTTCGCCGGCGTGGCGGCGGGCAAGGTCGAAATGCTCTTCATCGACCCGGCGCATCGTGGCAAAGGCCTGGGCAAGCAATTGCTGCGCTATGCCCTGGAACACCTGAACGCCGATGAGCTGGACGTCAACGAGCAAAATCCGCAGGCCTTGGGGTTTTACTTCAAGCAGGGTTTTGAGGTGATCGGTCGCTCCGAGCACGACGGTATGGGTCAGCCGTATCCGTTGCTGCACATGCGCTTACGTCAATCTCAACAACTGACGCGTAATGGCTGACACACCATAGAACAAATGTGGGAACTGGCTTGCCTGCGATTGCATCACCTCGGTGCAACTGACATACCGCGTCGTCTGCATCGCAGGCAAGCCAACTCCCACAAAAAACGATACTGCGCAAATGGAGCCGGGATTAACCGGCGCCCAGCAGGTACAATGCCCACCCTTTTTTTGTTACGGCCCTGTCATGACTGACCCGATTCGTCTCTCCAAACGCCTCATCGAACTCGTCGGCTGTTCCCGTCGGGAGGCTGAGCTGTTCATCGAGGGCGGCTGGGTCACCGTGGACGGCGAAGTCATCGACGAGCCGCAGTTCAAGGTCGACACCCAAAAAGTCGAGCTCGACCCAGAGGCCAAGGCCACTGCGCCGGAGCCGGTGACCATTCTGTTCAACGTCCCTGCGGGCATGGACGCGGAAACGGCCATGGCGACCATCAGCGCCGAGACCCTGAGCGAAGAACACCGCTACGGCAAACGCCCGCTCAAGGGCCACTTCCTGCGCCTGACCGCCAGTACCGATCTGCAGGCCAATGCCAGCGGTCTGCTGGTGTTCACCCAGGACTGGAAGATCCTGCGCAAACTCACTGCCGACTCCGCCAAAATCGAGCAGGAATACGTGGTGGAAGTTGAAGGCGACATGGTGGCTCACGGCCTCAACCGCCTGAACCACGGCCTGACCTACAAGGGCAAGGAACTACCGCAGGTCAAAGCCAGCTGGCAGAACGAAAACCGTCTGCGTTTTGCGATGAAGAACCCACAACCGGGCGTGATCGCCCTGTTTTGCCAGGCCGTGGGCCTGAAGGTCGTCGCCATCCGCCGCATCCGCATCGGCGGCGTGTCCATCGGCAAAGTGCCGTTGGGGCAATGGCGCTACCTGTCCGGCAAAGAGAAGTTCTAAGACTTTTCACGCCGCCATACATTTCGGCGCCGCGGCTTATGCGACGCCCACTGCTGAATATCAGGACTGCACACCATGATTCATAACGACGTACTGCGCAGCGTGCGCTACATGCTCGACATCAGCGACAAGAAAGTCATCGAGATCATCAAGCTCGGCGGCATGGACGTGTCCATGGAAGACCTGCTGACGTACCTCGACAAGAAAGAGGAAGACGAGGAAGGCTTCGTACGCTGCCCGGACGAGGTCATGGCGCATTTCCTCGATGGCCTGGTGATCTTCAAGCGCGGCAAGGACGAAAGCCGTCCGCCACAGCCGATCGAAGTGCCGGTGACCAACAACATCATCCTGAAAAAACTGCGCGTAGCCTTTGAACTGAAAGAAGACGACATGCACGCGATCCTCAAGGCCGCCGAGTTCCCGGTGTCCAAGCCTGAGCTGAGCGCGCTGTTCCGCAAGTTCGGCCACACCAACTACCGCACCTGCGGCGACCAGTTGCTGCGCAATTTCCTCAAGGGTCTGACCCTGCGCGTTCGCCCGCAGTAACGTGCGGGACGGATCTGATCTGTGAACGCTGTGTAGGAGCTCGACAGCTCCTACACAGCTCCTACAGGGCTATATGGCCGCTCATTCCTCGCAAAAATAGTGGCTCCGCTTCTGGCGGCTGACGGCTAGGGTGTACTGACCCTTTGCCCTCAGGACTCGCCCTATGCACCCGTATTTTTCTCTCGCAAGCCGCACCGCTCTGGTGACCGGCGGCACCCGCGGTATCGGCAAAATGATCGCCAAGGCCTACGTCGAGGCCGGCGCCACCGTTTACGTGTGTGCCCGTGATGCCGACGCCTGTCAGCAAACTGCCAACGAACTGAGTGCCTTCGGGGTTTGTCACGCGGTAGCTGCCAACCTGGCCCACGAAGAAGGCGTCCAGCAATTGGCTGCTCACCTGAGTGAACAGATCGGTCAGCTGGACATTCTGGTGAACAACGCCGGCACCACCTGGGGCGCGCCGCTGGAGAGTTACCCGGTCAAGGGCTGGGAAAAGGTCATGCAGCTCAACGTGACCTCGGTGTTCAACTGCATCCAGCAATTTCTGCCGCTGCTGCGCAAGGCCGGTTCGGCGGCGAATCCGGCACGGATCATCAACATTGGTTCGGTCGCCGGGATTTCATCCTTCGGCGAACAGGCGTATGCCTACGGCCCGAGCAAGGCTGCCCTGCATCAACTGTCGCGGATTCTGGCGCGGGAGCTGGTGAGCCAACACATCAACGTCAATGTGATTGCACCGGGACGGTTCCCGAGCAAGATGACGCAGCACATTGGCAATGATGAGCAGGCATTTGCCGAGGACACGGCGCTGATTCCGATGAAGCGTTGGGGGCGGGAGGAAGAGATGGCTGCCTTGGCGATCAGTTTGGCGAGTACGGCAGGCGCGTATATGACTGGGAATATTATTCCTTTGGATGGTGGGTTTAGTCTCTAGATCGGCGGTGAGGCTATCGCGGGCAAGCCACGCTCCCACAGGTTTTATGCCGTACACAAAACTTGTGTTCACTCGAGAACCCTGTGGGAGCGTGGCTTGCCCGCGATGACGGACTGATAGGCAACACCGATCTCGAGGCCGCTCGGGTTATCATGCCGCCCTTATCCCCGCCTCGACCCTAGACCATGACCTACAGCGTTTCCCCCATCGGCTTCGTGCGCTCCTGCTTCAAGGAGAAGTTCGCCATTCCGCGCCAACCGCAACTGGCCCCGGCCGCTCGAGGCGTGCTGGAACTGGTGGCGCCGTTCGATCAGGGTGATGCGGTGCAGGGGCTGGAACAGGTCAGTCATGTCTGGCTGCTGTTCCTGTTCCATCAGGCCCTGGAAGAAAAACCACGCCTGAAAGTCCGCCCTCCCCGCCTGGGCGGCAACAAATCCATGGGCGTATTTGCCACTCGGGCGACACATCGACCCAATGGCATCGGTCAATCGGTGGTCAAACTGGACAAAGTCGAAGCCAATCGGCTGTGGATCTCCGGCATCGACCTACTCGACGGGACGCCGGTGCTCGACATCAAACCCTATGTGCCTTACGCAGACATCATCGATACGGCGTCCAACAGCATCGCCAGCGCCCCGCCATCGCTGATTCCCGTGCAGTGGACAGACTCAGCACTGCAACAGGCTCACAGCCACGCTCAGCGGCTTGATGAGCCCTTGGTCGAGCTGATCGAGCAATGCCTGGCACAAGACCCACGCCCGGCGTACCAGATTCCTACGCCAGAAAGGGAATACGGAGCGCAGTTCTGGGATGTGGATGTACGCTGGCATTATCCCACGCCTGACCTGATCCGCGTCCTCGAAGTCATTCCCGTATCCAATCAGGCATAAAAAAGCCCCCATTGCCTGCACAGGCAATGGGGGCTGATCGTTCCCACGCTCCGCGTGGGAATGCATCCAGTGACGCTCTGCGTCACCCAAACAACGGCTTACTTCTCGACGAACGCACGCTCGATCAGGTAATCACCCGGCTCGCGCATCCGCGGCGAAACTTTCAGGCCGAAGCTGTTCAACACTTCGCTGGTTTCGTCGAGCATGCTCGGGCTGCCGCACAGCATGGCGCGGTCGTCCTGCGGGTTGATCGGTGGCAGACCGATGTCGCTGAACAGCTTGCCGCTGCGCATCAGGTCGGTCAGGCGGCCTTCATTCTCGAACGGCTCGCGGGTCACGGTCGGGTAGTAGATCAACTTGTCACGCAGGGCTTCGCCGAAGAACTCGTTCTGCGGCAGGTGCTCGGTGATGAACTCGCGGTAAGCGACTTCATTGACGTAACGCACGCCGTGGCACAGGATCACTTTTTCGAAACGCTCGTAGGTTTCCGGGTCCTGGATGACGCTCATGAACGGCGCCAGACCGGTACCGGTGCTGAGCAGGTACAAATGTTTGCCAGGCTTCAAGTCATCCAGCACCAAGGTGCCGGTAGGCTTCTTGCTGATGATGATCTCGTCGCCTTCCTTCAGATGCTGCAACTGGGAAGTCAGCGGGCCATCAGGCACTTTGATGCTGAAGAACTCGAGATGCTCTTCCCAATTCGGGCTGGCAATCGAGTAAGCGCGCAGAAGCGGGCGGCCGTTGGGCTGTTGCAGGCCGATCATCACGAACTGACCGTTCTCAAAGCGCAGGCCCGGATCGCGGGTGCACTTGAAGCTGAACAGAGTGTCGTTCCAGTGGTGAACACTGAGGACACGCTCGTGGTTCATGTTGCTCATGTACGTGGGACTCCTGGAGATTTGCCTGCGCCGATGATGTGCGCAATTGCAGCGCATTCTAATGGCAGCGACAATATCTGTTAACTGGATTATTAAGATAAGGGTTATCGGTTATATCGATATGCGATTTACTCTCCGTCAACTTCAAGTATTCGTCGCCGTCGCCCAGCAGGAAAGCGTATCCCGTGCTGCATTAACGCTCAACCTCTCGCAATCGGCGGCCAGCACCTCGATCACCGAGCTAGAGCGTCAGTGCAGCTGCCAACTGTTCGATCGCGCCGGCAAACGGCTGAGCCTCAACGCCCTCGGCAAACAACTGTTGCCGCAGGCGGTGGCCCTGCTCGATCAGGCCAAGGAGATCGAAGACTTGCTCAACGGCAAGTCCGGTTTCGGCTCCCTGGCGGTCGGCGCGACCCTGACCATCGGCAATTACCTCGCCACCCTGCTGATCGGCAGCTTCATGCAACGTCATCCGGAAAGCCAGGTGAAACTGCATGTGCAGAACACTGCCAACATCGTGCAACAGGTCGCGCATTATGAAATTGATCTGGGTCTAATCGAAGGCGACTGCAGCCATCCGGACATCGAAGTGCAGAGTTGGGTCGAAGATGAGCTGGTGGTGTTCTGCGCGCCCCAGCATCCGCTGGCCAAACGTGGCATCGCGACCATGGAGGAGCTGAGTCATGAGGCGTGGATTCTCCGCGAACAAGGCTCGGGCACACGGCTGACGTTCGACCAGGCCATGCGACACCATCGCAGCGCGCTGAACATTCGCCTGGAGCTGGAACACACCGAAGCGATCAAGCGCGCGGTGGAATCAGGTTTGGGGATTGGCTGCATTTCGCGCCTGGCGCTGCGCGATGCGTTCCGCCGCGGCAGCCTGGTGCCAGTGGAAACACCGGATCTGGACCTGGCGCGACAGTTCTATTTCATCTGGCACAAACAAAAATATCAAACATCGGCGATGCGCGAATTCCTCGAACTGTGCCGCGCGTTCACCGCCGGGGTTCAGCGCAGCGACGAGATCGTTCTGCCCACCATCGCTTAAAGCAGAATCACCGCCCACACTAGCGCGATCATGCTCAACGCCACGAATTGAGCAGCGCTGCCCATGTCCTTGGCGTTCTTGGACAGTGGATGCAACTCAAGGGAAATGCGGTCGATGGCCGCTTCCACCGCCGAATTGAGCAACTCGACGATCAAGGCTAACAGGCAGACCGCAATCAGCAGCGCCTGCTCGACACGGCTGACGTTGAGGAAGAATGACAACGGAATCAGGATGGCATTAAGCAACACCAACTGCCGGAAGGCCGCTTCACCGGTGAAGGCCGCGCGCAGGCCGTCCAGGGAGTAACCAGAGGCGTTGAGGATGCGTTTGAGGCCGGTCTGGCCTTTGAAAGGTGACATAGAGTAGGCAACTGACCAAAAAGGAGTGGGAAAGCTAGATTAAGCAAAGTCAAAAAAGCGTGAACACATAGCTCCTTAGTTGCTCGAAATTGACTCAAGTTGTTGCAAGAGCAGCGCTGCCTGAGTCCGGGTCCGCACATTCAGCTTACGGAAAATGGCCGTGACGTGGGCCTTGATCGTCGCTTCGGAAACGCTCAACTCGTAAGCAATCTGCTTGTTCAGCAAACCTTCACAGACCATGGTCAATACCCGGAACTGCTGGGGTGTCAGGCTGGCAAGGCCCTCGCTGGCGGCTTTGGCTTCGGCGGAAACGCTCACCGCTTCAAAGGCCTGTGGCGGCCAGAAAACGTCGCCATCCAGCACCGCGCGTACGGCTTTCTGAATGACACTCAAATCACTGGACTTGGGAATGAAACCGCTGGCGCCGAATTCACGGGATTTCACCATGATCGACGCTTCTTCCTGAGCCGACACCATCACCACCGGAATCTGCGGGTACTGCCCACGCAACAGCACCAACCCGGAAAAACCGTAAGCCCCCGGCATGTTCAGGTCCAGCAATACCAGATCCCAGTCGGCCTTTTCGTCCAGACGGGTTTCCAGCTCGGCAATGCTCGCCACTTCCACCAGACGGACATCCGGGCCCAGGCCCAGGGTCAACGCTTGATGCAGGGCGCTACGAAAAAGAGGGTGGTCATCGGCAATCAGGATTTCGTATGTGGCCATTTTTCAAATGATCCTGTTTTTTTATGGGACGCCTGATGCATTCAGGCCTCGCCAAAACAACTCGAGGTGCAGCCACGCAGCAGCACCAACAGGGCACGTTCAACGCCAATTACGTAAAAAAAGCAGCGTTTCAAACCTTGGCCGCGCCCTAATCGGCGCCAAGCATGCCCAGCGAAACCGGGGTGGTCAAGTTGCGTGGCCCTGCCAGCGAGCCTGGTTCCTTGCAGTATGGGCGATGCTCAGCAGATCACGGGCGCCGCGTGCTGTACAAAGGGCATCAGCTCGGCATGGGCCGGTGTTGCAACATTCATATCCAGCTGATGTTTAGCGTCCAGATAATGCTGGCTGAACACATCAAAATAAGCGTCCAGCGCCGAAGCAGCGTCTGTATCACCGGCAAGATCGAGGCACAGCGCCGCCACTTCGGCCGTGCACAGGTGCTCGCTGCGAGTGGACCTGCGCAATCGGTATCGTGAAAGTTTCTCAGGAAGCAGGCTCAGAATCGGGAACGCATCAAAATAGGGGCTTTTGCGGAAAATCTTCCGGGCTTCGGTCCAGGTGGCGTCCAGCAGAATGAACAATGGGCGCTTGATGCTATCAACCTCGACGCTGTGGGTAACTCGCTCGGGCTCGACGTATTCGCCAGGAAACACCAGATAGGGTTGCCATTGCGGGTCGGCCAACAGCGCCAGCAGTTGTTCATCGACTTCCGTGCGCGACCAGATGAATGCATGGTTGTCGCGCACCACATCGGCAATCAGCCAACCGGTGTTGCTTGGCTTGAACACTTCTTTATTGGTCATGATCAGGCACACGCCGCTACGGGTGTCGACCTGTGGGCGCCAGGCGCATAGGCAGTGACTCTCGATCACACGGCAGGCACGGCAACGGGTTGCGCGCCAGCCACGGGCCTGAATCGGCTTGATGCCCTCTTCCTCTCGCTGATCGCGCAAGCGGGCTACGGCGTTGGGGGCGTGGTTCATCGTTGGCAACACCGGCAGACAGGAAAACTCGACACAAACGGCACTCGGCAAGGCAATAAAGGCCAGCAGTTTACCAGAGCGGCCAGCGCAAGCCTGTACCGTCCAGGCGGGCTCCCCTATAATTCGCCGCCACTGAACGCACAGTCACGTGGCTGGTCGAACCACCAGTCACTGAACCAGGAGAGTTTCATGCTGCGCCTTATCGTTCCCACCGCTGCCATTCTGCTGGCGTCGTCCTTCAACGCTCAGGCTGCGTCCTTGAGTGAGCAGAATCTCAACAGAGAGCTGCGAAACGTCGCCGTACAAAGCAGTGTCGGCACGCCACGGGCGATCAACGAAGACATTCTTGATCAGGGTTATACCGTCGAAGGCAATCAGCTGATCAATCATCTGAGCGTTCAGAGCAGCCACGCCGACAAAATGCGCGCTGATCCGAAAGCCGTGTACTTCCAGCTTGGCGCCTCCGTCTGCAGAAACGACGGGTTCCGCAAGCTGATGGCCAAGGGGGCGGTCATGCGTTATGACTTCACCGAAGTGAAAACCAATCGCCCGGTCGGCTCTGCAAGCTTCCAGGAATCGGATTGCCCGAAAGCCACACCGGCCAAGAAAAAGTAATCAACGGGAATTGGCGCGCCGCTGTTCATCCTCGGCGCGCAATTCTGCCAACAACGCCTGCAAGTAGCGCGAACGTCGCTCCCCGCCCTCCAGACGCCGGCAGCACTCCTCCTCGAGACTCAAATGATTGGTCTCGGCCGATAATTTCAGCAATCGATACAGTTGCGCATCGATCTCCAGAGTGACTCTGGGCATGGTTTCCCGCCTCCCTGCACGCATTGATCGTCGTTGATCACGCGAAAAATCCCTGAATTGCTTGAACGTTGCGTCCTGCCATTGACGCAAAGTTGTCGTGTCACGCCTGTAACTTAGTAAATCAGAGCGCAGGACATACGGCTTGCGTTCAGACGAGCGGTGAAAGCACCTTGCAAATCGTCAATAAGCGGTTGCCAGGAAAGACTTTGCGGCGCAATGATCAAGCAGCAAAAATCGTCGCGAGGGTCTAAATTCAAAGTGTTCATGTGGTTTTTTTCAGGGCAGAAAAGGGGCTGCCCATTGCGTGTCTTATTGTGCGAACGTTTCTTTCATTCAAGGGATAAGCAGAGCCCGTATGGATGGCTCGATTGCAAACGAGTCAGGTGGAGCGCCCAGGCAAGGGCTTGGGCAGACAGCGACACAAGGGGTGTCGCGGCGCCGACGATTGTTTTGTCGGGCCAAGGGTTCTGTGCAGAAGGAGAAGTTGAATGCCTTACCAACCGAATGACCTCCTGAGCCGTCATTTTCAAGAAAGCGGCCACGACCTCACCAGCAAGGTCGAAGAACAACTCAACCTGGTTTCACCCAACAGCCCCAACATCCCGATTTACCGCGACATGATCCTGACTGTGCTGCGCATGGCCCAGGAAGATCACAACCGCTGGAATGCCAAGATCACCCTGCAAGCCTTGCGCGAACTCGAACATGCCTTCCGTGTGATGGAGCAGTTCAAAGGACGACGCAAAGTCACTGTTTTCGGCTCGGCCCGCACGCCGATAGAACACCCACTGTATGGTTTGGCCCGAGAGCTTGGCGCCGCTCTGGCGCGCTCGGACATGATGGTCATCACCGGTGCCGGCGGCGGCATCATGGCGGCGGCTCATGAAGGTGCCGGCCTGGAACACAGCCTGGGATTCAATATCACCTTGCCCTTCGAGCAACATGCCAATCCCACGGTCAATGGCACCGGGAATCTACTGCCCTTCCACTTTTTCTTTACCCGCAAACTGTTCTTCGTCAAGGAGGCCGATGCGCTGGTCCTGTGCCCAGGCGGTTTCGGTACGCTGGATGAAGCGCTGGAAGTGCTGACCCTGATCCAGACCGGCAAAAGCCCATTGGTGCCCGTGGTGCTACTGGATGCGCCGGGCGGCAAGTTCTGGCAAGGCGCGCTGGACTTCATTCATCAGCAACTGGAGGAAAATCGCTACATCCTGCCAACCGATATGAAACTGTTGAGCCTGGTCTACAGTGCCGAAGAGGCAGTGGAGCAGATCAATCAGTTCTACAGCAACTTCCACTCCAGCCGCTGGCTCAAGCATCAGTTCGTGATTCGCATGAACCACAAACTCAGCGACCGGGCGCTCGAACACATGCAGGAGGCATTCGCTGACCTGTGCCTGAGTGACCATTTCCATCAGCACGCCTACAGCGGTGAGGAGCACGACGAAGCACAGTTCAGCCATCTGGCGCGACTGGCCTTCACCTTCAACGCCCGTGATCATGGCCGTCTGCGGGATCTAGTGGACTACATCAACCTGCCGGAAAACTGGGCCCAGTCCAAACCCCAGGCGCAACAACGCACACGGGAACCGTCCAAGGTAACGTGAGGCAAAAAAAACGGCCCGCTATCGAAATAGCGAGCCGTTCATTCAATCGTCCATCCCTCGGCCGCTGAACAAGCGGCTGATCATTTCCATGGAATATCCCCGATAACTCAGGAACCTGCCCTGTTTGGCACGTTCCCGGGCGTCTATCGGCAAGTGCCCGGAGAATTTTCGCCGCCAGGTGTCTTCCAGTTGTTCCTGCCAGTTGATACCGCTCTCGCGCAAGGCGAGTTCGATATCGGTACGTTGCAGACCGCGCTGGCTCAACTCTTCACGAATTCGCAAAGGGCCATAACCTGAACGGGCGCGGTAGGAAACGAAGCTCTCGAGGTAACGGGACTCGGACAACAGGCCCTCTTCCGTCAAACGGTCGAGTGCTGTGTCGATCATTTCAGGGAGGGCGCCGCGCTGACGCAGTTTACGCGTCAGCTCGACTCGACCGTGCTCGCGTCGCGCGAGCAGGTCCATTGCGGTTCGCCGCACCGCGACGAGTGTATCGAGTACGGCGGTCATCGGATCAATCAGATATCAGCGTCAGCCAGGTCATCAGCCGTCTCTTTGACTGGCGATGCTTTAACGTCCGGCGCTGGAGTCAGCAACTTGTCACGCAGTTGCTTCTCAAGTTTTGCGGCGATCTCCGGGTTGTCCGCCAGGAACTTGGCCGAGTTAGCCTTGCCCTGACCAATCTTGGTGCCTTCGTAGGCATACCATGCACCGGATTTTTCGACGAAACCGTGCAGAACACCCAGGTCGATCATCTCACCGTTGAGGTAGATGCCCTTGCCGTAAAGAATCTGGAACTCGGCCTGACGGAACGGCGAAGCCACCTTGTTCTTCACAACCTTGACGCGGGTTTCGCTACCGACGACTTCATCACCTTCTTTCACCGCGCCAGTACGGCGGATGTCCAGACGAACCGAAGCGTAGAACTTCAGCGCGTTACCACCGGTAGTGGTTTCCGGGCTGCCGAACATCACGCCGATTTTCATACGGATCTGGTTGATGAAGATCACCAGGCAGTTGGCGTTCTTGATGTTACCGGTGATTTTACGCAGCGCCTGGGACATCAGACGGGCTTGCAGGCCCACGTGCATGTCGCCCATTTCGCCTTCGATTTCAGCCTTTGGCACCAGAGCGGCCACGGAGTCGACGATGATCACGTCTACCGCGTTGGAACGCACCAGCATGTCGGTGATTTCCAGGGCCTGCTCGCCGGTGTCCGGCTGGGAAACCAGCAGGTCGTCGACGTTGACGCCCAGTTTGCCGGCGTACTCAGGGTCGAGGGCGTGTTCGGCGTCGACGAATGCGCAGGTCGCGCCGGCTTTTTGAGCCTGGGCGATCACCGACAGTGTCAGGGTGGTTTTACCGGAGGATTCAGGACCGTAGATCTCAACGATACGGCCTTTTGGCAGACCGCCAATGCCGAGCGCGATATCCAGACCCAGAGAGCCAGTGGAAATAGCCGGGATCGCCTGACGGTCCTGATCGCCCATACGCATTACGGCACCCTTGCCGAATTGACGTTCGATCTGACCCAGGGCCGCAGCCAAGGCTTTCTTCTTGTTGTCGTCCATTAAAGTCCTCACGTAATCAATAAGGCCTGACGGCCAACACCTGTATAAGTAGCCAGTATTATTCCACAGCGTTTCAGGATCGCCTACCCCTGATTTGAGATTTCTCCAGCGGCATGGCGCAGCAGCCCCTCTAGCGCGGCCTTCACCGTTTGTCGGCGGACCTCGTCACGGTTACCGGCAAAGTACTGCACCTCGCTGAACACCTGCTCACCCACGCCCCAGGCCAGCCACACCGTGCCCACGGGCTTGCTCGGCGAACCGCCATCCGGCCCGGCCACACCGCTGACCGCCACGGCAAAACGCGCCCGGCTTTTTTCCTGCGCGCCGCGGACCATGGCCTCGACCACCTCGCGACTGACCGCCCCGACAGTTGGAAACAACTCGGCCGGGACATCCAGTTGCTGGGTTTTCTGGCGGTTGGAGTAGGTGACATAACCGGCCTCGAACCACGCCGAACTCCCCGGAATACGGGTGATCGCCTCGGCAATCCCGCCACCGGTACAGGATTCGGCGGTGGTGACGTGGGCATTGAGAACCTGCAAGCGTCTGCCAAGTTCAGCGGCCAGCTGAGTGATATCTTTCACGGCTCTCTCCTGATCGAGCGGAATGAGGCCTACCGTACACGAGCCGATCACGCTTGCAAGGTTC
This sequence comes from Pseudomonas sp. NPDC089918, assembly GCF_050280605.1. NCBI lineage: Bacteria > Pseudomonadati > Pseudomonadota > Gammaproteobacteria > Pseudomonadales > Pseudomonadaceae > Pseudomonas > Pseudomonas sp. NPDC089918. Next base: position 22,195 of record NZ_JBNNVP010000031.1, read on the forward strand.
AGGATCGATCAAAATGTTAGCGAACGAGGGCTCTGACATAGGCCTGACACGCCTGCAGGGCAATCAGCCCGCTATCGCCTGCGTCGGTGATGGCGATAATTCGTTGAGCATGCGCCGGGTCAAGTCGGGCTCGCGGGGGGCCATGATCCACGCCGCCGGCGCTGGAGGCGGCTGACATTGCACAGGTTGCGGCAGCGTCATGGGCATCGAGGAGGACTGACAAGCGCACATCAGCAGTGGCAAGACGATCGCGCAAGCGACCTTGATCACGTTCGGCATCGCTAAGCGCTCGATAATGGGTTTGCTCACTGGCCGAAAGCCGCTGCTCCAGGGCCAGATACTTGTTCTGCTCGGCCTGTTGCTGGGTAGCGGCGGCCAGAGTCAGTTGATTGAGGGTTTTGGCGTGCAGCCTGGCCTGCTCCGCCAGTTGCCGGCCGTAGCGCCAATCCTGAAGCTGCCAGGCCAGTGCCGCCGAACAACCGGCCAACACCAGCAGACCGATCAGTCGCCAGCCGATCAGACCGAAGGCTGGCATAACACCGCCCTCGCCCGCGCCCAGATTTCCAGACGACCCTGCAAGCCGTTTAACCCACCGTTGATACCGCGGGTGATGCTGTTGAACTGGTCGCGGTCGGCCAACTCATTCAAACCATTTTGCTCCCAAAACCATGCCGCTGATTCGGTGGCCCATTGGGGCTGTTCCAGCAATTCAGGCAGAGACAGCAGACGTTCATCGCCGAACAGACCGAGGCTGCACTGCCGGTAGTTGTTGCGACCGGTGATCTGGATCAGCCCTCGGCCACGGTACTTTTGACCGTCGCCGTCGGGCTCTGGAGTGTTGCCCAAGCGGGCGGCCAGGGTGCCGGTGTCGTATTTGCCCAGGTATTGAGTGCTGCCCAGTTCACGTACGTACTGTAATTGCCCCGATTCGTGACCGACTTGCGCGAGGAAGGCGGCGATGCGTTTGGGGGTGTTGATGTTGCGGTGAGACATGGCGGTGTTCAGGGCAGAAATGAAAACGCCCGCTTGGTGGCGGGCGTTGGGCATAACGATCTGTAGTTGTTGCTGCGTAACGCTCATAGAACCCCAATCAGATAATCCGTTTAAGAAAACCAAAAACACTTTGCTCTGTTCCCTTGCTTCCCTGAAGCGATTCCATCGGCAAAGGCTCACCTCCCGATGAAACCCAGTCCAGATAATCAAGCCAGTCTCGATTATCCGGATCTTGAGGAATAAAGGCTGAGTCAGAAAGACGAAGTACGCCGTTGGCGGTTAGTTGATAGCTCATCGTGTTCGATTCCTATAGTTCAGCGTCAGCTGTCCATTCAAGCTGTAACGTTTGACCCGGCACGCTTCCGACGGCGGTAACTGTTGCAAACGACATGCTTCGATTCGTCAGGCTTTGAAGGGTCGTCCCTGTGCAGGCCCTGCCCAGCGTCAGGTTCCAGACCTGACTGCTGTTTTCTCCAGGACAAAACGCCAACACAGTTGGCTGAGCCCTTTTCTGTACCAGGAAGCCAATCGTCATTCCATATTGACCGGTATTCCCTGCCGGGATCTGAGTAAAGGTCGACAAGCACGTATTTGAACCATTACCTGCTTGCACCGGGAGCCAGGTATTAAAAGACTTTTCGTAATACCGCTGACAATTGATCAGCTCTTGGGCCGCCGTGCGATATTCAAACGGCGTCGCAATTGGCCCTTCTTCAAGCTGGACCTGCGCCAGATCAACCGTTTGCAATGCGTTCAGCGGCAAGTCGAAGGCCAGGCGCAAACAGTCACCGTTGGTGTTACCCAACATTTTTCCGGCGAGCGAGGGAACCTGGAAGGTCGTGGTATAGCGCGCCCATGAAGTTGTCAGCAGAAAATCACCGACGTTTTTTTCAACAGATTCCGAACCGCTCGGTCCGAAGTACTGGGCAATGCTTACCTTCAATGGACGTGCCGCATCGGATTTCGCCCAGAAGGACACTGTGGCGGTTTTTCCGGCCAGCGTTCTGACCGATTCAATGTTCTGGGAAATCTTGTGGATAGTAGCGCCGGCGCCGGCAGTCACTTGTTGCCACCGAAGAAAGTATCGTGGTTCATCCGGCACTTCGGTTTGCCCCAATACAAAACCCTGTCGGGAAATATTGACCCCGGCATTTCCGCTCCAGTCGCAACGAAAACGATCAGCCACGTACCCTCCCGTGTTAGGCGCTAGGTTCGCAGCACCGCGCTGCCAAATATCAAAACCACCGTTAATCAGCAGGTTTCTACGATAGACCTGAACCGGAAAATGTTGCAGGGGGTCAGGTTTCGAAAGTTGCCTGATCGCCATTGCCAGTTGATTGTTCTGATTTTCTGTCGGGGATAAACCCGCTTCGCTAATCGCGCTCAAAATCTCTTGTGTAACAGCATTCCCCCAACTTGCAGGAATTAGCGAACCCGGGGTCCCGGCGATCGGATCTTCGTCCACAAACTGTCCGTTAACCATCCCGGCGCTGGGTACGCTCTTTGGATAATCCATTTGTTTTGATTCCTGTATTACCTGATAAAGCCCAGCGCACGCATGTCAAAACGCTCAGAAATAACGCGTTGGCAGATGTATGACCGGTAGTGATATTCAGGTCGTGTCAAAGATATCCAGCCAGCCAAAGTGGCGTACCGGGTCGATGCTCGCTGAAAGGAAAGAATGACCCTTGCGGCCAATCCCGAAGTGCACGGCGATAGGCCTGCAATTCGGCGTATTGATCGGTACTCAATGTGGTGCCGCCGCCGTCCTCCAGCTCGTCCCTGTCGCGGGCGACCATACTGTCAGTGGCCGATAACTGGCTATCACGCCAAAGACGCTCGGCCTTCGCGGCTTCCTCCGGCGCAAGGGGTGGTGTATCCACAAGGACGGGATAGCCGTTATCGGCCCGCACCGAAATCATTTTCGGGGTTACAGCCAACTGTTGGAGTAACGAAATCCAATAAGCCTGAGGGATTCCTATGACATCGGAAGGGATATCCGACGCATTGATTCCTGGAACATAAACACCACAGGTACTTGCGCTAAACAAAACATTGAACGCGTTCATTCAATAGCCCTTTGCAAAATAATTCACGCTCCATCCCGCTTGCACTTGACCGGAAAAACTCCGGACTTTCAGGCGGCAGCCCTGTTTGGTCCCGGTGCCCCCAATCAGGATGACCATCGCCCCGTCGCCGCCCACGTGGGTGGCCACAAGCGAAGAAAAAGACGTCGGGAACGAGATAGGGAAAGTGATATAGACATCGCCATTGGCATCCGTGGTGCCAACGCCCCATTGTTCAATGTTGCCACTGGGATACTTTTGGTAACCGACGTTGCCGTAGACGCCGGAGAAGGACGAAGCGTACTTGTCGCTGACCGAGCCTCCATACAGGCGCCACTCGCTACCCAGTTTGATGAAGTGAGCGGAATCACCGAGGCCGAGCTTGACCGGCCCGAACGTGCCGTTACAGGTCTCGATGAGTTCGACGCCAGCCGGGTTGATGGTCAGCACGCCGTTTCCGGCGTTGATGACATGGATCGTGCTGGCATGGGCAAGTCCATTGATGGACGGCAACGTCGCCGTGATCGGCGTGGCGCTGGCAAAACTCGCCACCCCGCCCACGTTGGCCGCGGTCAGCGCAGCGCTCGCGGGAAAGACGTTGAAACCTGAAAACTGTAGACCGCTACGGGTCACAAATTCAGTGGTGGCGACCGACTGATCGCTGTCGAACTGTGGCGCAGTCACAAACAGTTTGTTACTGCGCAACGCCGTCAACAGTTGATCGTTACTCGCCTCTGACGGTTTGATACCGGCAGCTTCGATAATCTTCAACAACTCCAGCGTGACACCGTTTCCCCAGCTGGCTGGGATCAAAGAACCCGGAGTCCCAGTGATCAGGTTTTCATCGACAAACTTGCCGTCCACCAGACCGGCGCTGGGAACGCTATTGGGATAATCCACGGTATATCCTTCCGTTGGTATTTTGCAGGCAGCCGCGTGCTCGCAACACAAGACTGCACTTGCAGTTATTAATAAGTTTCAGGGCTTATACGGCCAGGACGCTGACAGGTGAAGCTGGCCAGTCAATGATCAGCGGAAAGTCCGGTTGCTGTTCAATGTTCATCAACTTGAGCGTATAGCGTTTCCACTCTTGCAGAGTGGCCAGTTGAACATTGGTGGCCTCGCCCAGTTCATAGGCGTATTGCAGCGGTGCGACGCGAATAACCACCTCACGCAGACGATTGTCTCGCTCGGCACCGGCTTGAGCGGTTTTGCCTGTTCGTTCGGCAGCCAAGTCCAGCGCCCAGTCATCATTGAGCCAAACATAGTATTCGCCGGGGCGAGGTTTGACGGTCAGATAGTCAGGCAACGGGCCCAACTCGTACCAGAATTTAAGGTCACCCGTGTCTTTGCGATACACCGGGCGGTTGCGCAAATCGATCAGTTGCGAAACGGCACCGTTACGCCAAACCCATACATAACCGGTTTCGGCGGGTGGCAGAATTTCAGGCAACTCGATCGCATTGCCCGGCAATACAACGCCCATACCAGGAATGACCGGCAACTCGACGGGACCGGTCAACTCTTGAGAACTTTCATTTAAATAGTAATAAGCCATATGCCCCTCAAATCAGTTTCAATCGACCTGGATAAGCAATGTTCCTGGGGCGAGTCATCCCCCAGTAAGTACTGCCCAGATTCTCGGTCATGGTGGCCGATACGTAGTAACAGAGACCGGTAAAGGTTGTTGGGTCAGCCCCTACTGTCGCGATGTTGGCAATCCCCTGAACCGCTGGAGCGGCGCCGTTATCACCCGTGATGTTGGTACCCATCTGCCAGGTGCCGGCTGCGCGCGCAGTATCGACACCGCGTTGTTCATCGAGAACGCGGACAAACTCACCTCGAACTTCCGGGGCGCGGAACGTCTTGATCCCATCGCCACTGCTCCAACCTCCGGCGCGGTCGACTTCTGCACGCAACATTCCGGACTGAACGGCGTGATCCCAAAGCCAGGGCCATTCGGAGCGAAGAAACTCCCTGCCGTTCAACGCGCCATAACCGCCGGGACTGAACGCGGTTGTCGTCTCAAGAACAATCCTTCCCAATGGCGTTGCATCGAAGCGCCCGACGGGCCACCAATTGCTCGCTCCATCGCTTCGTAAGTGCCACCAATCACCCGCCCCCATCAAAACCAGAAACGGGTATCCGTTTGGCGACAAATGAGTGTGGAACTTGATTCGATCATTACCCGAGGCCTGTACTACCAAGCGGTTAACACTGTTGTCAGTCCGTCGAACAACGACATCCCGAACACCTGACAACGAACTCGCTGCCGGCAGGGAAACAGTCGTCTCCGTCGCACTGGCGTTAATCAGTACCAGCCCCAACTCTTCTGGCATCAACACCTTTGATGTCGATACTTCAGTCACCCGCGAAGACATGGGACTGGCCAGATTCAGGAGCGTCTTCAAGGCTGCCAACAATTGATCGTTAACACCCTCGGATGGCGTCATTCCGGCCGCTGTAATAACAGCCAGAAGCTCTTCGGTCACACTGTTTCCCCACACCGCCGGAATCAACGATCCCGGCGTCCCGGCGACGGGGTTTTCATCGACGAACTGGCCATTGACCAGTCCGACGCTGGGGACGCTTTTTGGATAATCCATACGTCTTTTGTTCCTCTGAAATAACAAATGAACCGTATCGATGCGGTTGTCGGTGCACCCTCATCCACGATTTTTTCTGGAAATAAAAAAGCCCACATTGAAGTGGGCTTAGGTCAAGCAGAACGAAGGGCTAGCGGCTAGTCGGCCTGACCGCTGGCGAGTTCTCGAATGGCCAGCAAGGCCTCATCGCCAACGCTACGGGCCAGATCGATCTTGCCCTTGGCCACGTGCGCGCGGATTTGTGTCTTGGCCTTGAGGCGCAATGTGCGCAGGGTCAACAGGTTGTCGCTCAGCTGTGCAGCTTTGCTCAGGATCTGCTCGGCGGCTTGTTTGGCCGTCCGGCCTTTAACGACCCATGCGGAGACGGCCAGCGGCACGTCTTTTTTCGGGTAACCCGCATCCTGAAAAGCTTGGGCGTCGACGGCGGCCTGGGCGTATTCCATGGCTTTGAGAGGATCACCGGCCAGAGCAGTGCGCGCGCTGTCTGCGGCAGCATCGACTTTGGCGCACAGGCGTTCGGTTTCATGTTGTTCCAGCAGGGCGACTTTCGCGGCATCAACCACCCATTTTTCACCGTCCCAATCATGGGCTGCAGAAGGCTGCGCAGGACGTAGTCCGTCCTCGAACTGATGAAGCTCTTGAATAACATTCATCGAATCAACTCCCAAGAAAGACTGACATTGACTGCCGCCGAGAAGTTGACCGCGATTCCAGTGGCGTAATCAGACACGGGGTGGTTTTTGATCCCCATACTGAACAGCAATTCATCGCTGACGGCGCTGGTCGAACCGAGCATGTGTTCGGCCTGATAGGACTGCCACAACGAGCGCAATTGCAAATGGTCGAAACTGGCGGTCAGGGTCGTGACCGTGGCGTCGTTGACAAAGTTATTGGTAAAGATCACGCACGGCATCGGGTTCGTCCAACCACCATCGTGATTGGAGCTTGTGGTCAGCGCCGGTGAGAGAAAGCAGTAGTTGCCGCCAACCCAACCCGTTGGCGCAAACGACACCCCAGTGATCTCGGTCGCCGAAGGCGTCGGGTTCCCCACCACCAGACGTGCCGCCCGGGCATGAGGATCCAGAGGCAGGTAAACCACACCGCTGCCGTTGACGGTTTGCGTCCACGCCAATCGGTTACGGTTGTAGATCGGCCTGACGACCGGAACGGACCCCGGTGCTCCCGTCATCACCCAGGCAATGCAGATGTCCAGCGGCGTGGATTGAAAACCGCCCCCCGCTCCGCCATTGACAGCGCCCTTCAGACCTTCGGGCGCGACGTCATAGATTGTTCCTCGTTGCATGTAGAACGTCAGCGCACCACCGATCACCTGCGCCCGCAGGAAGTAGCTGGAGGTCGCCAACAAATCACTGCTCCACGCTTGGGTGGTAAACGTCCGCGCCCTGCCCAACTGTCCCGCGACGACTTCCTGTCCAATGCTGACCAATACCCCCGCCGGAATCGACACCCGGCCGCCGCTGGTCGAAACTGCCGCCGGGGTTACCGCCAAACGCCCATCCGCCGTAGCCACCGTGGCCGACGGCAACGAGCCGATCGGCAATGCCGAATCCAGATTCCAACCCTTGGCGGACACGCTCTGAATTGCTTGCAGCAACTGATCGTACTTCGTCTCATCCGGCATCAAATCCCCGGCCTTGATGACGTTCACAATCTCCTGCGTAACCCCATTCCCCCAATCCGCCGGAATCAACGACCCCGGCGTCCCGGTCAGCGGGTTCTCATCCACAAACTTCCCATTCACCAGCCCGGCGCTGGGCACACTTTTCGGATAATCCATCTCTCTATTCCCTAGTCATAATTGATGTGCACCTTGGTGTGCGCCGGTGCGCTGCGGTGGATCAGGCATTCCAGTGCCGAGCCCGGGTTCACGCCGAAGCGCTCGCCCCAGTAACTGGCGCCAAAACGTCGTCCCAGCAGCAATCGCCCACCGGTGTTGAGCGTCCACATGAACTGCGCTTCCCAAGTGCCCCAGTGCGCCGCACCGAAACGCGAGCGCCCCATGCGCGGGGCTTCCAGTTCGGTGATGGTGGCGTTCGGGTAGCCCTGGCTTTTGGCGATTTCGAGGTAGTAGCCGACGGCCTGGCTACCGACCGCGAGCAGGCGGCGGCGTACTGCGAGGCGGCGGTCATCGAACAGTGGTGTGGCGCCGAGGCACGGGTCGGGCAGGTTCATCACCCGCTCCCAGTCCGGCACCAGTTCGCTGACGCCGGCCGGGTCCATTTCGTTGAGCAGGTCGGCGGCACGGGCGTCGAGGCGGGCCAGTTCCTGGGCGACGCCTTCAAGGACTTCTTCGAGTTCCGGCACCCGTTCAGGGTCCCAGGCCGGGCCGCTGGGCAGCAGGCTGCGCAATTGGGCGTGGTATTGCGCGGCGGTTCTTATGCCCCCCATACGCAACCTCCGAAGGTCAGCAGTTCGTTGGGTTCGGCTTCTACATCAGCGACGGGCGTGATGAGTGTGTGGTCGTTTTCACCGCTGGTGCTGCTGATCGCTTCACGGATGTGACTGATCAATAACTTCTGGCCAAGGTCGGCTTCGCGGTTGTGCAGGTCGCGCAGTTGCGCTTCGACGGCGGCGCGTATGGCACTGGTGTCGGGGGTCAATGTCAGGCGATACGTGACCGGCACCTGCACTGGCGGGCGCACATGTACTTCGGCGGTGACAGGGCGCAGCGGCTCGATGTAAGCCTGGACTTCGGCCAGTTGCTCTTCATTCGGCACCGGTTGCGGATCGTCGTCACGCATGATGTACAGACCGACCGTACCCGGCCCCAGAAAGCCGCCACGACACCAGGCGCGGGTCACGCCCGGGCATTCGAGCGCCCAGGTTTCATAGTCCTGGGCCGAACCGCCATGGGGGATGATGCGGTAGGAGCGAATCACGCGCGAACGTAGAGACTCCAGGCTTTCCCGCGCCACACCGCCGTTCAGTCCCGGCGCCAGAACGGTAAAGCTATTGCCGACAATGCCGGCAATCGGCTGCACCGGAATCAGCGCCATGCCAGCCTCGGCATTGCCCAGGCTGCCGGCCTCAAGCGCGGCGATGGTGGTGCTGTTGAGGCCATTGCTGGTGGTGCGCGCGGCGGTCACTTTGTAGGTGCGACCGTCGCTCGATTGCAGCAAGGTGTCGACGTCCAGCACGGCACCGGCGCTGGCGGTAAAGCTGACGCTGCCGCTGGCCGCTTGTGCGGGTTTGCGCGGCTGGTTCAGACGCAGTGCGGCGATCCGTTCCAGGGTCGATTCATCGGCCTTGTCCGGGAGGATCTGCTCGGCGATCCAGTCCAGGTAGCCATACAGGCCATAGGCGGCGCCACCGAGGGTGCGGGCCAGCACTTGCGCATCGGACTGGCGCAGCGAATCGCTGGCCAGGTCGCTTTGGGTGCGCTTGATCAGCACCGGCAGCGAAGGGGTTTCAAACGGCATAGATCACCTGCCAACTGTTATCAGGGTTGATGTCCAGGCGTTCGCCGTCGGCCAGGGTCAGGACCGTGCGCAGGTTCAGGCGCTGGGCGTCGAGGCGTTCGCTGATGATGTCGATGGCGCTGCAATGGCCGTCATCGATCAGCCATTGCAGGGCTTCGCGGGCATAGAACTCGGCGTCCATCTGGGTTTGTCGGGTCAGCTTGACCCGGCGCAACAACCACAGGCGCGAACCGATGCGGTCGTCGGCAACGGTAGGAAAAGTGTCGCCCCACCAGCCGAAACGTTCTTCGTCATCGAGGGCATCGTCATCGGCGGCGCGGCGCCAGGTGAACAGGCTGATCAGTACTGAACGGGTCAGCGCAGCGTGGAGGTTTTGGCTGATCAACATCACTGCCCTCCTGCCGGTACGCCGGTCTGGCCGTTGCCTGCTTGAACGCCGACATGCACGTGTTTGATCTGGCTGATGCCGCCGGCAATCTGGTCGCCCTGGGAGACGATCTTGCCGGTCTGGTTGATGACCGGCGTGTCGATGTTCACCGCGCTGCTGGCGCGGATATTGAGCGTGGTGGTTTCGATGTCGATGACCCGCCCGCGCTTGAAGTGAATTTTGTCGCCTTCGTCGGTGTAGATCGCCACTTCGCCAGCGGCCAGGGACTGCAGGCGATAGCGACGGTCGGCGACCACCAGCACGATGGCGTGGGAGCGATCACCGCCCAGGAACGTGGCGATACCCTCGGCACCGGCCAGCGGATTGCTGGTGAAACCGTAGGGTTCGAAGTGCTCCATGTCGTCGTTCACTTCGCCGGCGGTGAGGCGCATTTGCAGCGATTGAAGCTTGGTGGCCGAGTTGGCGAGCACGACAGTGCCGCGCGCCAGGAGGCGTGTCAGTAGGCTCATTGGGGGTCCTTCAATGATCAGGTCGGACGCAGCCGAGTGTGGGAGCGGGCTTGTGTGGCGAGGGGGCTTGTCGGAACGCCGCATCGCCCCGTTCGACTGCGAAGCAGTCGCAAAACCGGTAACTGCTTTCTAATTCATGATCGCGTTGACTGGTTTTAGGTGTGCTTCGCACCCCAACGGGGGCAAGCCCCCTCGCCACACCCGCTCCCACAGGGTCGGGTGCCGGGCTCAGGCCTTTTTGGGAGGCTCGGGATTGGCGTCGAAGGTATGCGGCGGTGCGACTTGCAGGGTGGTGACCGAGCCTTGCGCCGACAGCGAGTAGGTCACCTTCGAGATCAACATGTCGTCATCGAACCCGAGTACCGGATCCTTGACCCTGACCAGCGTGTTATGGCGCCACAAGTCGCCGTTCGACTGGCGCCAGCCTTGCACCTGGTAAGTGGTGGTCAACGCCTTGCCCACGCGGGTGGCGGCTTCCCAGTTGGCCCGTTGCAAGGCGAGATCGGGATTGATCTGCATGCCTTCGTTGATCACCGTGACCCGCCGACGTTTGTAGCTCAGGTCGGCGGACACCGATTCAACCTCGCTGACCGCTGCCCCGCTCTTCTTGTCGGTGCCCTTGTGCTGGCCGATCACCCGGTATTCGGAGAACACCTGGCTGTAATCCATCGGCGCGTTGGCCGACAGAATATTTTTGCCCAACTCCAGCGCATCGCTGGCCCGGCCACCACTGCCGGGCCGGGCCAGCACCAGCCGGCCCTGGGCATCATCGGTAGAAAACACCCGGAACAAGGTCAGCAAGCGGTCAATGGATTGAAACACCGTTTCCCCCGGCACGATGGTGTGACTGCTGAGCCGGGCGGTCTCGGGAATTTCGCTGACCACAAAGACCTTGTAGGTGATCGCCAACGCTTCGACGATGCTCAACAGCGATTGCTCATGCCATTGATTCGGTCGGTTGGTCGCGGCGCAATCCACCAGATCCTGGGTGCAGGAACTGCCTTCGATGTTCAGGCTGATCTGGTGTCCGTCATAACTGATCGGGGCCTTGAACACATACCCGGTCAGCACCAGATCCTGGCCGATGCGCACTTCACAGGCGTCACCGGGCTGGATCCGTTTGTCCACGGTCTGCCCCGGCCATTGCCAGGTGATGTTGAGTTTAAAGGTGCGGAACTGGCGCTCCAGATCCGCAGTGATTTCCACGCTTTTCCAGCCACCGTATTCCAGGCCGCCGACGGTCAGGGTGACCCGGTTATCCATGTCGTTCATGGTTCACTCCCCGGAGACTTTCACATCGTTCGGCGGCAGGAACAACGGATGGGCAACACCGTTGCGTTGAGTCACTTCCGTGACCCGCGTGGCATCGGCAAATTGCCGATAGGCCACGACGACGGCAGGCAAGCTCCCCTGAAAGGATTTACTGACCAGCCGCACGCCGGACGACGCCACCGCCTTGAGGTGCGCGTTCAAGTTCTGCTTCAGGTCATTGATGGCTTGATAGTGCGCGGGACTGGCCTTGTTCAGTGCCAGTTGGATCGCTTCGTTCAACTCCTTTTGCAACAACTGCAAATCGTCGGTGACCGGCACTTCCTGACGGGTGACCGGCTGCAGCGTCTGATGATCCAGCGACGGCTGCGACGTCAGTTTCACCGGCGTCGACGCCACTGGCATCGACGCGACCCATTGCGCCACTTTCACCAGCAGCGTGTCTTGCACCAGATCGGCCATGGCTTGCGCCGCGGCCGTGGTGTCCTTGCCGGTGGTGAGCTTCGGTGCATCGGCTTTGCGGATGGCTTCGATCTGCTGGGAAACGTTGGCAATCACGCCACGATAGCCCTCCTTCGCGAAGTCCTTGAGTTCCTGGATGTCGCCGAGCAAGCCCTTGAATTCCGCCGCCACTTCCTTGGGCAACTCCTTGACCGCTTTGACCAGCTCGCTGATCTGCCGGTACTCCTCGATCAACGGTTTGAGCTGTTCCTGGATCACTTCATAGACCCTGGTCAGGCTGTTGCGCAGATTGGCGATGCCGATCCGCGCGGCCTTGATCAGGATCATGGCCTGTTCGAAACGCGCCACCGCCGAGCCCAGCAGCGTGTCCGCCGATGACAGCAGCACCTTTTGCGTGCTGACCGTGGCCGTCGGAAATTGCAGCGGTTGATCGGGGTAGAACTTCAGGGCGAAAGTCACCAGCCCGCCGTCCTGGCGGGTCTGTATCATGTCGCATTCACCGACCTTGACTTGCATCCGCCCCAACCACGGATGGACCAGTTCACCACTGCCCTGCTCCAACGCCTTGAGCAGTTTGTCGCGCTGCTCCAGGCAGTCGGCACCGACAATGAATGCCGTCAGGTCGTGGATCTTCGCCTGCTGGCCAAGGCCCTCGAAAAACGGCTGGTCACGTTGTGGATACTCATGCAACTGGCCTTTGTGGCCGACCGGAGTTTTCGCCTGATCGACCCAAAAACCGACTCCCCGAAAGGATGCCGGCAACAAACGGTCACGCCAGTTCATTGGAACCTCCCAGAGACAGCGAGCGATAGCCGATGCGCGAATTGAGCGACAGCCCCGGTTGATTGGTTTGCGGTTGGTCGGTGCGCAGCCCGGCCGGCGCGTTTTCGAAGCGCACGGTCAGGCCGCCTTCGAGTTGCGTGCGGTTGTTGGCGGCGGTTTGCTGCACCAAGGCGTTGGAACCTTGGGCCAGGTTGTTCGGCAGCAGCGCCGTGTCATTGCTGGCACCAAAGAACGCAGGTGAGAGCTCGCCCTTGCCTTCGGCATTGGTTTTCTGTTGCGCCGCGGTCAGGCCTTCGACCTGACCGGTAACACTGGTAATGAAACCGCCAAAGCCACCGTTGAACATTTCCTTGACCGGCGCGATCAGTTCTTGCAGCTTGCCCCACCAAGTGGAGAACCATTCGGTGACCGGCTCCCAACCTGCCTTGAACATGTCCAGGGGTGACCAATCAAAGAGTCCCTTGAAGTAATCCACTGTCGGTTGCGCCAGCACTTGCAGGTTCTGCCACATCCCCGAGAAGTAATTGCTCACCGGGTCCCAGGCTGCACGAAACACTTCAGACGGCGACCAGTCGAACAGGCCTTTGAAAAAGTCCACCGTCGGTTGCGCCAGCACTTGCAGGTTCTGCCACATCCCCGAGAGGTAAATGCTCACCGGGTCCCAGGCTGCACGGAACGCCTCAGACGGCGACCAGTCGAACAGGCCTTTGAGAAAATCGACCGCCAACGCGGCCAGCGCACGAAGCACATCCCATGTCGCCGAAAAGAACGCAACCACCGGTTGCCAGGTACGGGCGACGTTGTCCAGCACGCTCCAGTCAAAGAGCTTCTTGAAAAAGCTGATCACCGGTACCGCCAAAGCCCTGAGCAAATCCCAGAGCGCGGAGAACAACCCCACCAGCGGCTGCCAATTACTGGCAACGATGACGAGCGGATGCCAGGAAAACAGCGTCTTGAAAAAATCGAAGATGGGTGCGGACAGGTTTTTTACTTCCTGCCAGAGCGAACCGAAAAAGCCACTGATCGGTGCCCACGCCTCCTTCAGCGCCTCGAGCGGCTTCCAGTTGAACAGGCTCTGGAACGCTGCAAACGTCGACTCCGCCGCCCCTTGCATCGCTTGCCAGATACCTTTGAAGAATCCCGATATCGGCTTCCAGTAAGCCACAATCAAACCCGCTGTCAGGGCAATCACTGCCGCGACGATGCCAATCGGCGAAGTCAGCAGCCCCATCACAGCAACGAGCCCCATGGCCCCAGCGGTGACCACCGTAAAGGCCACGGCTGCCGCCGCCAACCCTTCGACCAGTGAAGGGTTATTGGCGACAAATTCGCCAACGGCAGTGATCAACGGCATCAGGCCGGTGACCACACTGTTGACGGCCGGCAGCAGCGCCTGCCCCATTTTCAAGGAAATACCATCTACCGCATCGTTGAACTGCTTGAGGTTGGTCGCTGTATTACCGAGCGAGACCTCAGGCGCTTTCAGCGTCGTGGTTTTACTGGATTTTCCCTCGAGTTCATCTTCTGCCTTGATTGCCTTTTTGATGCCGCTGATGAAGGGCTCCAGCAGCCCGCCCCCATTGATGAAAGCGCCCGCATCGAGAGTGCCGAGACTGTCCTCGATGCTTTTCTTGAATGCGCCGATCCTGGCCTTGATGCCCTTGAGCTGGGTGTCCAGTTTCTGGGCGTTAATCACGACCACGGACATGTTCACCGTGGTCTGAATGTTCGTCAGGTTCATGCTTTGTTGTATGTTCGCCATCACTGCACCTGCTGCATCGCATTGATCCGTTGCGCGTGCTCCAGCGATTCGCGGAGCACATCCAGTGGCCTGGCCATCATCTGTTCGGGGTCAACCTTCCAGAACCAGGCCAGGTCATAGGCGACTGCGATCAGGTCGGTGATGGCGCCGACGCCGCACTCATGAAAAAACTCGCGACGGCCCAACTCAGCGCGTTGAGGTCAGCCAGATCCAGCTGGTTGACCGACGACGGCGGAATGCCGGCGCACACGGCGATGTATTTGGCCGCGACGTCCATGTCGAGGCTGACCTCTTCGCTCTTGTCGATCTTGTACGGCAGCGCCTTGATCGCCCGCACTTCCTGCACCGTCGGACGGCGCAGGTTGAGTTCGGTCAAGGACTCGCCGTGGGCTTCGATCGCCACTTGAAGCTTCACGGCGCTGCTCATTGCCAGGTCCCCTTGATGCCTTCGAATTTCAGTTCGATGGTGGCGTCATCGCCTTTCGATACCGGTTCTTCCACCAGATAGGCGCCGGCCAATACGTAAACTTTGCCGTTGCTGAATTCGCAGGTGACGGTCATGTCAGTGCCTGCGATCAGTTGCTTGAGCGGGAAGTCCGCGGTGTGCAGCGCCGTCACTTTGAACGACGGCGCGATATCGGTTTCCTTGTAGAAGCCCGGCACGACGGTTTCCCGTTTAACGGCCATCAAGGGCGCTTCGCAGCCGCCGTTGATGGTCAGTTGAGCGCCGTCCACTTTGACGTAGCAGGTGCCCGCAATCAGTTGACCCATGGTGTTTCTCCCTTCAAATAAAAAGCCCACGCGAGGTGGGCTGAAATCACACAGTCAAAGGCAGCGATCAGGCTGCGTCGTCGTACTGCAGACGGAACTGGTTGAGCAGCGCGAACACGCGCAGGCCGTTGATGTAATCCGGCGGGAACAGCACGTTGACCCGGCTCGGGTCCTGCACGTCGCGCTCGACGATCAGGTGCTCGGCGAACAGTTCGGCGTTTTCCACGTGGCCTTCCAGTTCGAGCTTGGCGTACTGGGCGATCAGCTCACCGCGAATTGTGCTTGGGGTCACGATCGGCTGGCCGGCGCCGAAACGAGTACCGTCGGAGGCCAGTTTGTGGCGACCGTATTTGCTGGTGATCACGCTTTGCAGACGACGCACGATGAACGCCGACTGGTGCATGGTTTCGCTGTCCAGGTAGGAGTTATCTGCCTGGCCGTAGGCGTTCTTCTGATAGGTGGTGATCGAACGCTGAATGCGCACGTAGCCGCCTTCGTAGTACGCGGTGGCGATGCCGTAGTTGAGCAACGACTGACGCTCGGTCAGGGTGAAACGCTCACTCGCCGGTGCCGGGTCGAGACCGGGCAGGCTGCCGCTTTGGGTCGGACGGCTGGCGTCGGCAGAGATGAACACCGAAGTGCGCGCAGCCAATGCAGCGGCCTGCACCCAGAACGGTTGCGGTACGCCCGGTTCCAGCGCCTGAATGGTCATGTGCTGATCGTTACGCGCCTGACCGGCCGCCACCAGAGTACCGATGGTGCCGCGCTTGGCGCTGTAGACGTGACCGAACAATTGCTTGGCCCAGGACCAACGTCCGGTGCTGTCATCCATGACGGCTTGCCAGGTGTTGAGGGTCGACAGATCCGACCACGGCATGCAGATGAACTCGAACGGTTCATCGCCCAGCGCCGCCACAGCGGCCACTTGATCCGGCACACCGGCACCGCCAGTCATGGCGGTGATAGCCGAGGTCAAGCCTGCCGGGGTTTCTTCGCCGTTGCTCTTGCCCAGGCGATTGAATTGCAGACTGATGTCGTTGCCGCTGTCGCCAGTCCATTTGGCGCTCAGGGTGACCACACCTTCGACCGCTGCAGCGCTGACCGGCAGGTCGGCGGAGGCATTGATTTTCAGCGCCAGGGCCGTGGCCGCTTGCGCCGCAGTGGCACCGTTGACGATGGCCGCCTGAACACGAACGCCGCCGACATACAGGTTGAGCACACCGCTCTGGGTCGCCGCACCGGTCAGGGTCAGCACGCCTTTGGCAATGCTGCCTTCAGTGTTGTGCAGCGGCAGGCACCAGATCTCGCCGATCGGGTCGGTCTTGCGCCAGGTTTCGTACATCGAGGCGAGCATCGAGCCCTGGCCGCCAATGCTTTTGGCCAGCGCCACGCTGGACACCAGCACCAGTTTGCCGACATCGGCCGGCGCAATGTTGTCGTTGACCTGAGCGACGATCAGGCGGCGCATGGCCGACGACGCGCTATTGGCGGCCGAGTTGTCCATTTCGGCATAGAACAGCGGAACACGAATGTCCGCGGGGATGTTGCTGAATCCGATCGCCATTATTTGGCTCCCTGTGGTTTCGCCGCTTTCACGGCTTTGGTAGTGATATCGCCATCGGCCAGACGTCGACGCCACCAGGCGTTGTCCGGCACTTCACGGCCCTCCGGGGGCAACAGATCGCCCGCTTCCGGGTCCGGCACGACACGGCCAGGGGCCGGCAGCACGGTGATGCGTTTGCTCATGGGGTTACGTCTCCAGAGAAAGTCAGTTCCAGGCGCCCGTCGGGGCCTGGGCGTTGCAGATTGGGGTCCGCCGGATCGATCGCATCGACCCGCACGGTGACCCCGGTAAAGGACGACAAACCGTCCAGTTCACGCTCGTGCCAGCTCTCCGCCGGTTGACCCGGCAGATTGCGCCCGAGCTGGAATTCGGCGAAAAAGCGCAGGCGATACAGCACGCGGCTGCTGTTGATGGAAACCAGTTCGCCGCCGTCGTACTCGATGTCGTCGTAGTCGCTGCCGGGCTTGAAACCCACCAGTGCGCGCCACAGCTCGGCACGCAAGTTGTGCAATTGATCCAGCGCTGCTGCGGCGTCCGCGGTATCGAGCACCAGCGTCACTTCGAAGCGGTCGCGGATTGATTGCAGCATCAGGTTTTGCGCGAGGCTCTTGCTCGCCACATCGGCGAGGGGCACCACATAAGCGCAAGGTGTTTGCAGCGGGGTGTTGGCTTGTAACGTGGCGAGGTCGATGCCGGCCGCGATGCGATTGGCCAGAGTCGGGCATTGCTCACGCAACTGCGTGATCAGGGCTGTGATCTTCATAAAATTTCACCGGGCAATAAAAAAACCCGTCGCGGCGGGTTTGAGTGAACGGTACTGGCCGTGGGAAACCCGCGTCCTTGCGGGTCAGTGCGGTTTGCACTGTGGATGACGCTCCTTCAGGTTGGGGTCTCAATGATCCTGAGGCGTATCACGCGGTGGCACTTCGCAAACGCCAATCCGCTTGGCGGCCCAGCGTTCATAAAGCCCGATGGCCACGTCCGCCCCGGCCATCGCCGTCAGACAGCCAAAGGCACCAGCAGCCCAGATCGACACGCCGGCGGCGTACAGCAGCATGATGGCCGAGACCCCGCAGATCATGCAGGCCCCGGAGCGCAGCGCCAGGCGCCGCAGCAGCGACCAGCCACGGGCGCCCTCCTTGTCGGCCCGCCACATTTCGCCGGACACCCCGCCCACCAGGGCGAGAACGATGACCAGCCAGATCGGCATGTCCAGCAACGCTTGTTGCTCGTTTGTCATGTCACGCCTCCTGGGGGTGATTGATGAGTGATGTGTGTTGGATTCAAGCGATGTCTCTTGAGGCAGGCATTCCAAAAAGCCCGGTCGCCCAGGCTTTTCAGTAATGCGGTCCTTCGCCTTCCTTTAATCCTGTGTACAAAAAAGGAAGCTGACCTTTCGGCGCTACTGGCGCGGTACGAGTCCATTCAAATTGTTTTTCCGACCGCGGTCCCTGCCCGCCGGATAACTGCTTCTGGTGCTTTACGCTGCACACCCGGGTCAGTTGCCAACCCTCTGAACCGTTGAGGCCGGTTCATCGCTGCCTTTGTGGTGGAACTAAAGAGCTTCGTTTCGAGCCGCCTTGTTGGGCGGCTTGAGACAAAGAATATGCATGGATGCATATACAGTCAATGCATAAATGCATTTATTTATGCACAAGAAATGCACAGACGCATGAAAGCCCCACAAGCAAAGGCGTTGGCGGTTGTTCGATAGGCGAAAAAAAACCCGCCGGGCAGCGGGTTTTATCTGACAGCGGTGAGGTTAACGGGCGTACATGCCCCACCAGAAGACGTGACCGAGGATGACGATCTGCTCTTCCTGGATTTCCTGGAAGCTGTAGTCCTCGTCCGGGTGCTCATCGCGGTTGAAGCTGCGCAGGCGAATCCCTGTCGGCAGGCGATAAAGCTGTTTCACCCGCAACTGGCCGTTGTGGTTGATGGCGTAGAGGTCACCGTCGACGATGTCGCCAATCCCGCATTTACCGGCATTCACCCCGACCGTGGCGCCATCACGCAGCACCGGCAACATGCTGTTGCCGCGCACAGTCACGCATTTGGCCTGGTCGAACTGCACGCCGTTGTGGCGCAAGCTGCGCTTGCCGAAGCGCAGGCTAGAGCGTTCGCTCTCTTCGATGACGAATCTTCCTGATCCAGCAGCCAATTCAACCTCGCGAAGAAAGGGGACCGACACCTCGTCGTCATCGACTGGCGTATCGTCGTCCCACAGGCTTATGTCCTTGAGTTCCGAATGCGACTCATCGCGCCCGGCGCTGGCGGCGTGCGCGACATCCGCACGGCCACGCAACTGGTCGGTGCTCACGGCGAAGTATTCGGCAATCTTCGAAATATGTTTATCCGAAGGATCGACGATCTTCCCGCTGAGGATCCGCGAGAGAGTGGATTGAGGCACGCCGGTGCGACGGTGAAGCTCCGTGGGGGAGATCCCGTGCTGATCGAGCAGTGCTCTTAAGACGGTAGAAACGTTGCGTTTTTGCATAACGCGCATAGTGCTTGATCTTTTTTCGGAAGACAAATGCTGATTTGCATAGATCGTGCATAGACAGCAGAAATGTGCCTTGGAGCTTTCATGCCTGCGTAGGTCGGACTGCCCATGTTAACCTTGCGCCCATCGCGGAAAAGCCGGGCCGATGCCCTCCTTTTGCCCCACACCTTTCAACGAATTTGCCTATATCCGATGAATAAAGCCCTCTCCGATCTGTCCTCCCACACGCCGATGATGCAGCAGTACTGGCGCCTGAAGAACCAGCACCCTGATCAGCTGATGTTCTATCGCATGGGTGACTTCTACGAGATCTTCTATGAAGACGCGAAGAAGGCCGCCAAGTTGCTGGACATCACCCTGACGGCTCGTGGGCAATCGGCGGGTCAGGCGATTCCGATGTGTGGGATTCCTTACCACGCCGCGGAAGGTTATCTGGCGAAACTGGTGAAGCTCGGCGAGTCAGTGGTGATTTGTGAGCAGGTCGGCGACCCGGCCACCAGCAAAGGCCCGGTGGATCGTCAGGTGGTGCGGATCATTACCCCCGGCACAGTCAGCGATGAAGCGCTGCTGGATGAACGTCGGGATAACCTGATCGCAGCGGTGCTGGGTGATGAGCGTCTGTTCGGTCTGGCGGTGCTGGACATTACCAGCGGCAACTTCACCGTGCTGGAGATCAAAGGCTGGGAAAACCTGCTGGCGGAACTGGAGCGGGTCAATCCGGTAGAGCTGATGATCCCGGACGACTGGCCGAAAGACCTGCCGGCGGAAAAACGTCGTGGGGTTCGTCGCCGTGCGCCGTGGGATTTTGAACGTGACTCGGCACTGAAAAGTCTTTGCCAGCAGTTTTCCACCCAGGACCTGAAAGGTTTCGGCTGCGAGAACCTGACCCTGGCGATCGGCGCCGCCGGTTGCCTGCTCAGCTACGCCAAGGAAACCCAGCGCACCGCCCTGCCGCATTTGCGCAGCCTGCGTCATGAACGTCTGGATGACACCGTGGTGCTGGACGGCGCGAGCCGTCGCAACCTGGAACTGGACACCAACCTGGCCGGCGGTCGTGACAACACCTTGCAATCGGTGGTCGACCGCTGCCAGACCGCCATGGGCAGCCGCCTGCTGACTCGCTGGCTGAACCGTCCGCTGCGGGATTTGACCGTATTGCTGGCGCGTCAGAGTTCGATCACCTGCCTGCTCGATGGTTACCGCTTCGAAAAACTGCAACCGCAGCTCAAGGAAATCGGTGACATCGAGCGGATTCTGGCGCGGATCGGCCTGCGCAATGCCCGTCCTCGTGACTTGGCGCGCCTTCGCGACGCCCTCGGTGCACTGCCAGAGTTGCAAGTGGCGATGGCCGAGCTTGAAGCCCCGCACATCATTCAATTGGCGACGACCACCAGTACCTATCCGGAACTGGCGGCATTGCTGGAAAAAGCCATTATCGATAACCCGCCCGCCGTTATCCGTGACGGCGGTGTGTTGAAAACCGGTTACGACAGCGAACTCGACGAATTGCAATCGCTCAGCGAAAACGCCGGGCAGTTCCTGATCGATCTCGAAGCGCGCGAAAAGGCCCGCACCGGCCTGTCGCACCTTAAGGTCGGCTACAACCGGATTCACGGATACTTCATCGAGTTGCCGAGCAAGCAGGCCGAATCGGCGCCCGCAGACTATATTCGCCGGCAGACCCTCAAAGGTGCCGAGCGCTTCATCACGCCGGAGCTAAAGGCGTTCGAAGACAAGGCGCTGTCGGCCAAGAGCCGCGCCCTGGCCCGCGAGAAGATGCTCTACGAAGCGTTGCTCGAAGACTTGATTGCCCAGCTGCCGCCCTTGCAAGACACCGCCGCCGCATTGGCCGAGCTGGACGTGCTGAGCAACCTCGCCGAGCGTGCACTGAATCTGGACCTGAACTGCCCACGCTTCGTCAGCGAGCCGTGCATGCGCATCACCCAGGGTCGTCACCCGGTGGTCGAGCAAGTACTCACTACGCCATTCGTGGCCAATGACCTGAGCCTTGACGACAATACCCGCATGCTGGTGATCACCGGTCCGAACATGGGCGGTAAATCCACCTACATGCGTCAGACCGCGTTGATCGTGCTACTGGCGCATATCGGCAGTTTCGTGCCGGCGGCCAGTTGCGAATTGTCCCTGGTCGACCGAATCTTCACCCGGATCGGTTCCAGCGATGACTTGGCGGGCGGGCGTTCGACCTTCATGGTTGAAATGAGCGAAACCGCGAACATTTTGCACAACGCCACCGAACGCAGCCTGGTGCTGATGGACGAAGTCGGTCGCGGCACCAGCACCTTCGACGGTCTGTCCCTGGCCTGGGCGGCGGCTGAGCGTCTCGCGCACCTGCGGGCCTACACCCTGTTCGCCACCCACTATTTCGAGCTGACGGTGCTGCCGGAAGCCCAGCCACTGGTGGCCAACGTGCACCTCAATGCCACCGAACACAACGAACGCATCGTGTTCCTGCACCACGTGTTGCCTGGGCCTGCCAGCCAGAGCTATGGCCTGGCGGTTGCGCAGTTGGCCGGTGTGCCGAGCGAAGTGATCGTGCGTGCTCGCGAACATCTGAGCCGACTGGAATCCACAGCGCTGCCTCATGAAGTTCCGAAGCCTGCCAAAGGCAAACCGGTTACGCCGCAGCAGAGCGACATGTTCGCCAGCCTGCCACATCCGGTGCTGGATGAACTGGCCAAACTTGATCTGGACGACATGTCACCGCGTCGTGCGCTCGAAATGCTCTATACACTAAAGACACGGATCTAACGCACTTGCCTGCAAGCTGTTAGAATCTCGCGCGGTTTGGGATGCTGCAGGCCAATAGCCTGACCTGCAGACTATCGCTCCCGAACCTGGCGACCCCAACGTGAAGGGGCTCCGCTGCCGCCGCCTGAGGAGAAAATTAGAAATGACCTTCGTCGTCACCGACAACTGCATCAAGTGCAAGTACACCGACTGCGTAGAAGTCTGTCCGGTGGACTGCTTTTACGAAGGCCCGAACTTCCTGGTGATTCACCCGGATGAGTGCATCGACTGCGCACTGTGCGAACCAGAATGCCCTGCCGTGGCCATCTTCTCCGAAGATGAAGTTCCGGAAGATATGCAGCAATTCATTCAGCTGAACGTTGAGCTGGCGGAAATCTGGCCCAACATCACCGAGAAGAAAGAATCGTTGCCCGATGCCGAAGAGTGGGATGGCGTCAAAGGCAAGATCAAAGACCTCGAACGCTGATTACCCCGTGTTCTCGAAAAGGCCCCTTGTGGGCCTTTTTGCTTTTCTGCAGGCAAAAAAAAGGGGCGGTATGACCCGCCCACATTTTTTCCCTATTCCTTGTGTTCCTTTTCATCGTCCTGATGAATCGCTTCCTGCGATGTCCGTTCCCCTCTTCCTTGAAGGGCGTGTCTATCCGTCGACACAGTTCAGATACTAGAGAATTTCCCATTAAGAGCAATCGGCCTCTGTCGCTGAAAGCGTCTGTCACACGCTGTTAATCTAAAAAAATAATCATATAAATCAATGGCATAAACGAATACCGCAAGTCAAATAGACAACTGCCAGGGTGTAAAAATAACGAACACTTACGAAAGAGTAAGCAAAGACTTACAACACGAGACTACAAACCTGAGGTGGTGCAAAAAACAACGCACCTCTCATATTCCCGGCAACAAAAAGCCCCAAACCAGTCGGGGCTATTTGTTACCGGTTGAGCGAATTGCTTATTGGAACAGCGACTCACTCGACAGGCCGTTTTTCTCGAGAATCTCCCGAAGACGCTTGAGGCCTTCAACCTGAATTTGCCTGACCCGCTCCCGGGTCAAGCCGATTTCCAGGCCTACGTCTTCAAGCGTGCTGCTCTCGTGACCTCGCAAGCCGAAGCGGCGAATGACCACCTCGCGTTGCTTGTCGGTCAGCTCCGAGAGCCACTGATCGATGCTCTGTGACAGATCGTCGTCCTGCAACAGTTCGCATGGATCGGTCGGGCGGTCATCGGTAAGGGTGTCCAGCAGGGTTTTATCCGAATCCGGACCCAGCGAGACGTCGACCGAAGAAACCCGCTCGTTCAGGCCTAGCATGCGCTTGACCTCGCCTACCGGTTTCTCCAGCAGGTTGGCGATTTCTTCGGGTGAGGGTTCATGATCGAGCTTTTGAGTCAGCTCCCGTGCAGCCCGCAAGTACACATTGAGCTCTTTGACCACATGGATCGGCAACCGGATGGTCCGGGTCTGATTCATGATCGCGCGCTCGATGGTCTGACGAATCCACCAGGTGGCGTAGGTCGAAAAGCGGAAACCGCGTTCAGGATCGAACTTTTCTACTGCCCGGATCAGGCCGAGGTTGCCCTCTTCGATCAGGTCCAGCAGCGACAGCCCACGATTGACGTAACGACGGGCGATTTTCACCACCAGCCGCAGGTTGCTTTCAATCATGCGCTTGCGCCCGGCCGGATCGCCACTTTGCGACAAGCGCGCAAAATGAACTTCTTCCTCCGGGGAGAGCAATGGGGAAAAGCCGATTTCGTTGAGGTACAGCTGAGTGGCATCGAGTGCCCGTGTGTAATCGATGTACTTGTGTTGCTTAAGCGAAGCGGAGTGTTTGGATTTGGCACGAACGGAAGGTGGTGCATCCCCTTCATCATTCGACATCGAATCCGTGGCGATGCCGGTCTCCATCAGGAGAACCTCATCGTCGATGTCAAACTCCGGCACTTCTTTACTGAGAGCCATTGTTATAGTCCTTTGGTGAGTTCGACCTCAAGCTCAAGCGGCGCCTTGATCCCTGGCAACGCTGGAGCCTGTTCCCTCTACGTGACGGAACAGGCTGGCTAACAAATCAACGACGTGGCAGGAATTGCAGCGGATCTACAGGTTTACCTTGTCGGCGAATCTCAAAATGCAGTTTCACCCGGTCTGTACCCGTTGACCCCATTTCGGCAATTGTCTGTCCGACTTTGACCTGCTGCCCCTCCCGAACCAACAGCCTGCGGTTATGTCCGTAGGCACTGACGTAGGTATCGCTGTGTTTGATGATGACTAATTCGCCGTAGCCCCTTAAGCCACTCCCGGCGTATACCACCGTCCCATCAGACGCAGCTAAAACAGGCTGTCCCAAATCTCCGGCGATATCAATTCCTTTATTCAAACTACCGTTTGAAGAGAATTTACCAATCAGAATGCCATTAGAAGGCCACCCCCAGCCCGTCGGGGCCGGACCGGCAGGAGGCAGTGGAGCGGGTGCCGGCTTGTTGGCGACGGACGGTGCAAGCACTGTTGTAGTGGTTGTAGCGCCATTTGCCTGGCGCCGAATTACGGTGGTTTTACTCGACGACGAAGGCGAGGAACTGGACGAACTCACTACCGCCGTCGGCGTTGAACCGCTGCGACCGTCGAAGCGAATCGTCTGACCCGGATGGATCGTGTAAGGCGTAGGAATGTTGTTCCGTGCTGCGAGGGCTTTGTAGTCCCAACCGTAGCGAAAAGCGATGGAGAACAAAGTGTCCTTGGGTCGGACAACATATTGGCCGGTGGTCACGGCCGGACGCTGGGCGACCGCGTTGTTGCGATCGACGACGCTCGCACTACCTGATTTGGTGCTGGAACATCCGACCAGCAAGGTACTCAAGACAAGGCCAGTCACCAGACGCTGAAAGCTCGTTATACCCATTCGCTGCGCAATGACTGTGAGACTCACCCGCCGCTCCCTTTGTGGTGGCTGAAAATATGGATTGCCGTGCTCCGGCACGAAATGTCGCAAGTATAACGGGCCGAACAGGCTTTAACTTTAATGAAGCGGATTCGCTTCGCGCACACGTTTGCTGCCTGAAGATGAATTGCGTTTAACCAATCGATGCCGCTGTAAGACCCGGGCATTCGAAGAGAATTCAGCGTGCTTAAACAAATGCTCAGGCCAACGGCCCATTGAGCAATGGCACAAAGCGCACAGCCCCCAGAACACGTCTGGAAAAGCCCTGTTCCTCACGGATGATCAACATCAATTGTTGAACTTCACCGGAGCCGACCGGAATCACCAGTCGCCCACCCGGTGCCAACTGATCGAGCAGTGCCTGAGGCACATCGGTGGCCACGGCGGTGACGATGATGCCGTTGTAAGGCGCCAATGCCGGCCAGCCTTCCCAACCATCGCCCCAGCGAAACACCACGTTGCGCAGGTTCAGTTCCACCAGGCGCTCCTTGGCCCGGTCCTGCAGAACCTTGATGCGCTCCACGGAAAAAACCCGCTCGACCAATTGCGACAGCACGGCCGTCTGGTAACCCGAACCGGTACCGATTTCCATTACCTTGTCCAACGGACCGGCCTCCAGCAGCAACTCGCTCATGCGAGCCACCATATAAGGCTGGGAAATGGTCTGGTTATGCCCGATCGGCAACGCTGTATCTTCGTAGGCGCGATGAGCCAGCGCCTCATCGACGAACAGGTGACGCGGGGTGCGGCGGATGACTTCCAGCACCTTGGCGTTGGATATTCCCTCTTCATAGAGGCGCTGAATCAGACGCTCACGGGTCCGTTGGGAGGTCATCCCGATACCGCGATGCAGAATATGGTCTTGTTCACGAGACATTAACGCAGACCCTCCAGCCAGCCATCGAGACTTCTGAAGGCATCATTAAAGGTGCGGTCCAGTTGCAGTGGCGTGATTGAAACATAGCCTTGCATCACCGCATGGAAATCGGTACCCGGGCCACCATCTTCAGCGTCCCCCGCCGCGGCGATCCAGTAACCGGATTTACCACGCGGGTCGACCACTTTCATCGGTGCCGCGGCGCGGGCGCGATGGCCGAGGCGGGTCAGCTGGATACCGCGGATGTGCTCCAGCGGCAAGTTGGGAATGTTCACGTTCAGTACCGTGCGCGGTGGCAGATCAAGGTCCGCGTGAGCCTCTACCAGTTTGCGCGCAAAATAAGCGGCTGTGGGAAGGTTCTCTACTTGCCGTGAGACGAGCGAAAAGGCAAACGAAGGACGCCCAAGGAAACGTCCCTCGAGGGCCGCCGCCACAGTGCCGGAATACAGCACATCATCCCCCAGGTTGGCCCCCAGGTTGATGCCGGAAACCACCATGTCCGGCTCAAGCTCCAGCAAGCCGTTAAGGCCCAGGTGCACGCAGTCGGTGGGTGTGCCGTTAAGACTGATAAAGCCGTTCACCAGGGTTTGCGGGTGCAAAGGACGGTCGAGCGTCAGCGAGCTGCTGGCGCCGCTTTTGTCCTGGTCCGGGGCGATAACCACGCATTCGGTGTAATCCGCCAGCGCAGCATAAAGCGCGGCGAGACCGGGTGCGGTTACCCCATCGTCGTTAGAAATCAGAATACGCATGGGCTGTCCGTCTGCCCCACCGGCACCAGATCGACGAGTTCACGCACCAATACGGTGGCGAAGCATCCGGCCGGCAGGACGAATTCCAGTTGCAGAATGTCAGGCTCGGGATAATGCCACGTCAACCCGCCAATGGGCAGCCGCAGGATGCGACGTTCGTGGCTCATTCCGGCGTTAATCAACCAATCGCGCAAATCCGCTTCGCGCGCGGCGATTGCCTGCTCCAGTTCATGGACTGCGCCTGACGTCGGCGAGTCACCTTCGCCCCACTGCGGGCCGGTCGGGTGCAGGTCGAGAATCGCCAGACGAGGATCGCTGCATTCGGCTTCACCCGCCGGGAAGAAACTGCGGCTGTCGGTGAACGCCAGCAGATCACCCACCTGCGCGCGCTGCCAGGTGCCATCGGCGACGCGCGCCGCCAACACTTGATTGAACAGAAAACTACGGGCGGTGGAGAGCAGCCGCGAACGCACATTGCGTTGCTCCGGCAGGGCCTTGCGCGCGGCCCAGGCACGGGCGTCGACGACGTTGCCGCCATCAAAGCCGAATCGCTGGGCACCGAAATAATTGGGAATACCTTGTTTGGCGATCAGTTGCAGACGCTCTTCGATAGCCGCCTTGTCACCGGTGAACTGGGTCAAGCGCAAGGTGAAGCCGTTGGCCGAGTGGGCACCGCGTTGCAGTTTGCGTTTATGCCGACCGGTCTTGAGGATTTTCAGCGTGTCGTTTTCCGCCGCCGACAGATCAGGATCAGCCTTGCCCGGCAGTTGCACACTGAACCACTGGCGCGTCAGCGCCTGACGGTCCTTGAGGCCGGCATAGCTGACGGTGCGCAATGGCACACCCGCTGCCTTGGCGATGCGCCGTGCCGCTTCTTCAGTATTCAGACCGCGCTTTTCCACCCAGATCCACAGGTGTTCGCCGTCACCACTGAGGGGGATATCAAGGACTTCGTCGACCTGGAAATCTTCTGCTGTGGCTTTCAGTACCGCGCTGCCCAGGGCTTCACCATAGGCCCGGGGGCCAAGCAATTGCGCCTCGTTCATGCGCGCAGCAACAAGGCAACGGAGTGCACGGCAATGCCTTCTTCGCGACCGACGAAGCCAAGCTTTTCGGTGGTGGTAGCTTTCACGTTCACTTGATCCAACTCAACTTGAAGATCCGCGGCAATCAGCGCGCGCATCGATTCGATATGCGGGGCCATTTTCGGGGCCTGGGCGACGATGGTGTTATCGACGTTGCCGACTTTCCAGCCCTTGGCGTGGATCAGCGCGACAACATGACGCAACAGCACACGGCTGTCGGCGCCCTTGAATTGCGGGTCGGTGTCCGGAAAATGCTTGCCTATATCACCCAGCGCGGCAGCGCCGAGCAACGCGTCGCTCAAGGCGTGCAGCAGGACGTCGCCGTCGGAATGGGCGAGCAGCCCGAAGCTGTGTGCAATCCGCACGCCGCCCAGAGTGATGAAATCGCCTTCAGCGAAACGGTGCACATCATAGCCGTGGCCAATACGCATAAAAAAACGCCCCGATTTTTGTCAGGGCGTGATTCTACCTGCTTTGTCGGACATTAGGCGCTTAGCGCGCGCGCATGATGTTGCAGGTGGTCGTCAATGAAGCTGGCGATGAAGAAATAACTGTGGTCGTAGCCCGGCTGCAGACGCAACGTCAGCGGATGCCCCGCCAGTTTGGCGGCCTGTTGCAAGGCGTCAGGCTTGAGCTGGGTGGCCAGGAAATCATCGCGATCACCTTGATCGACCAGCAGTGGCAATTTCTCTTCCGCCTCGGCGATCAACACACAGGCATCCCACTCGCGCCACTTCGAACGGTCTTCGCCCAAGTAACGGGAAAAGGCTTTCTGGCCCCAAGGGCAATCAATTGGATTGTTGATCGGCGAGAACGCCGACACCGATAGATAACGCCCCGGATTGCGCAACGCGCAGACCAGCGCACCGTGGCCACCCATGGAGTGACCGCTGATGCCACGCTTGTCCGATGCCGGAAAATGCGCTTCGACCAATGCCGGCAATTCCTGCACGACATAGTCATGCATCCGATAGTGCCGGGACCACGGTTCCTGCGTAGCATTCAGATAAAATCCGGCACCGAGACCGAAGTCCCAGGCGCCATCCGGGTCACCCGGCACATCTGGGCCGCGTGGGCTGGTATCCGGTGCGACGATGATCAGCCCCAGCTCGGCGGCCATGCGCATGGCGCCGGCCTTTTGCATGAAGTTCTCGTCGGTGCAGGTCAGGCCGGACAACCAGTACAGCACCGGCAGCTTACCGCCCTGCTCCGCTTGCGGCGGCAAGTACACGGCAAACACCATGTCGCAACCGAGCACGTCGGAGCGGTGCCGATAGCGCTTGTGCCAGCCGCCGAAGCTTTTCTGACAGGAGATATTTTCCAGGCTCATGACCGACCTCAGAAATGAATGACGGAACGGATGCTCTTGCCTTCATGCATCAGGTCAAACGCCTTGTTGATATCTTCGAGGCCCATCGTGTGGGTGATGAAGGTATCCAGCGGGATCTCGCCGGTCTGGGCCATTTCGACATAGCTCGGCAACTCGGTACGCCCGCGCACACCACCAAACGCCGAACCGCGCCAGACTCGACCGGTCACCAACTGGAACGGACGGGTAGAGATTTCCTGACCGGCGCCGGCCACGCCGATGATTACCGACTCCCCCCAACCTTTGTGGCAGCACTCAAGTGCAGCACGCATCAACTGGACGTTTCCGATGCATTCGAAGGAAAAGTCGACGCCGCCATCAGTCATGTCGACGATCACTTCCTGAATCGGACGATCGAAGTCTTTCGGGTTCACACAGTCGGTCGCACCCAGTTGCTTGGCGATCTCGAACTTGGCCGGGTTGATGTCGATGGCGATGATCCGCCCAGCCTTCGCTTTGACCGCGCCAATCACAGCCGACAGACCGATGCCACCCAGACCGAAAATGGCGACGGTGTCACCCGGTTTGACCTTGGCGGTGTTGATTACCGCGCCGATGCCTGTGGTGACGCCACAACCCAGCAGGCACACTTTTTCCAAGGGTGCTTCTTTAGGAATTTTGGCGACGGAGATTTCCGGCAGCACGGTGTACTCGGAAAAAGTCGAGGTACCCATGTAGTGGAAAATCGTTTCGCCCTTGTAGGAAAAACGCGAAGTGCCATCCGGCATCAGGCCTTTACCCTGCGTCGCACGAATTGCCTGGCAGAGGTTGGTTTTGCCCGACAGACAGAATTTGCACTTGCCGCATTCCGGGGTGTACAGCGGGATCACATGGTCGCCGACCGCGACCGAAGTCACGCCCTCGCCAATCGCTTCGACCACCGCGCCACCTTCATGACCCAGGATCGACGGGAAGATACCTTCCGGGTCAGCGCCCGAGAGGGTGTAGGCATCGGTATGGCAAACACCGGAGGCGACGACGCGCAGCAGAACTTCCCCAGCCTTGGGCATGGCGACATCGACTTCAACGATCTCGAGGGGTTTCTTGGCCTCGAAGGCAACGGCGGCGCGCGACTTGATCATGCTGACTCTCCAGTGAATAAAAACAAGACAAGGAGTGTAATACAGCGGCTTACGATGAATAATCGGGACAAAAGCAAAACATTATTGCCACACAGGGATAATCCTGATGTCCGAAAACCGCTGGGAAGGCATCGATGAGTTCGTCGCCGTCGCTGAGTGCAGCCAATTCACTGCCGCGGCCGAACGCCTTGGGGTGTCTTCTTCTCATATCAGTCGCCAAATCGTACGGCTGGAAGAGCGCCTGCAAACCCGTTTGCTCTATCGCAGCACCCGCCGAGTCACGCTGACCGAGGCCGGGCAAACCTTTTTGCAGCATTGCCAGCGTTTGCAGGACGGTCGCGAAGAAGCCTTGCGCGCTGTCGGCGACCTGACCAGCGAACCCAAGGGCATGCTGCGCATGACCTGTGCCGTGGCCTACGGCGAACGATTCATCGTGCCGCTGGTGACGCGCTTCATGGGGCTGTATCCACAACTGCGCGTCGACATCGAGCTGAGCAATCGCCCGCTCGATCTGGTGCATGAAGGGCTGGACCTGGCCATCCGCCTCGGCCGCTTGCAGGATTCCAGATTGGTCGCGACGCGCCTGGCACCACGGCGCATGTACCTGTGCGCCTCACCGTCCTACCTGGAACGGTATGGTCGCCCACACAGCTTGTCGGAATTGAGTCGCCATAACTGCCTCATCGGTAGCTCGGACATCTGGCAACTGGAACAGAACGGGCGGGAATTTTCCCAGCGAGTACAGGGAAACTGGCGCTGCAACAGTGGGCAGGCAGTGCTGGATGCCGCATTACAAGGGGTTGGGTTGTGTCAGTTACCGGATTACTACGTGCTGGAATACCTGAAAAACGGCGAATTGATTTCGCTGCTGGAAGCCCATCAGCCGCCGAACACCGCCGTGTGGGCGCTTTATCCGCAGCAACGGCATCTGTCGCCGAAGGTGCGCAAGTTGGTGGACTACTTGAAGGAAGGGTTGGCTGAACGGCCGGAGTATCGGGGTTAGACCTGCCAATGCATTCAGCGATAGATTCGTTGACTGGACCACCGCTTTCGCGAGCAAGCCCGCTCCCACATTGGTTCTGTTTCATACCCCAAACACATAACCGACGGAGATCAAATGTGGGAGCGGGCTTGCTCGCGAAAGGCGCGACTCGGGCTTAGCGACGGTTAGCCCATCGCTGGCGCAACCATTCAAGGTCTTCGGGGCGAGTGACTTTGATGTTATCGGATCGCCCTTCAATCAGGCGCGGCGCCAAACCCGCCCATTCCATGGCCGAAGCTTCATCGGTGATGACAACGTCGGCCACCAGACTATCGGCCAATGCCCGATGCAACGCGCCAAGGCGAAACATCTGCGGCGTATAGGCCTGCCAGATCACGCTGCGATCCACCGTTTCCAGCACGCGCCCATGCTTGTCGACCCGCTTGAGGGTGTCGCGCGCAGGCACCGCCAATAGACCGCCAACCGGATCATCAGCCAGCTCACTGAGCAATTTATCGAGATCATCACGCGCCAGATTCGGTCGTGCAGCATCGTGCACCAACACCCAATCCTCATCGTCAGCGCCTTGGGCATGCAAATGCAGCAAGGCATTGAGTACCGATCCGGAGCGCTCTGCGCCACCTTCGACCCGCTGAATACGCGGATCGCCAGCACATGCCAGGTTCGGCCAGTAAGGATCATCGATAGCAAGACTGACCACCAACCCCTTCAGGGCAGGATGATCGAGGAAACAGCCGAGGCTGTGTTCGAGAATAGTGCGCCCGCCCAGTTGCAAGTATTGCTTGGGACGGTCCGCGGCCATACGGGCACCAACGCCCGCGGCAGGAATCACGGCCCAGAAGGCCGGTAACGAATTCATCATTGGGCCAACTGGTAAAGGGTTTCACCGTCCTTGACCATGCCCAACTCATGACGAGCCCGTTCTTCAACGGTCTCCATGCCCTTTTTCAATTCGCTGACTTCGGCGTCCATCACCCGATTGCGCTCCAGCAACGCCTCGTTCTCGGCGTGTTGATCCGCAATCTGCTGCTTCAGCTCGGCCACTTGCGCCAGACTGCCATTACCCACCCACAGGCGGTACTGCAGGCCGGCCAGCAGCAAGAGCAAGACGAGAAACAACCAATTGGGACTGCGCATCGAATATCAGGTATCCAGTGAAAAAAGACAGCCATGCCATAACTTTGAAGCTTCTGATAGCACGAAGCCTGGAAGAACCAGGCTTGTGCTAATAAGGCATCAGATTAGTGGCAAATTCATCGCTGTCGCGATTTTTCGACACAATCCGGTGTCTTTTTTACTCTTTGCTATTCAGCCGCGAAACTCGCTACGACCGTTGTACTTGGCTTTGCCATTCAACTGCTCTTCGATACGCAGCAGTTGGTTGTACTTGGAAACACGGTCGGAACGGCACAGGGAGCCGGTCTTGATCTGGCCTGCCGCAGTGCCCACAGCCAGGTCGGCAATGGTCGAATCTTCGGTTTCGCCGGAGCGGTGCGAGATGACGGCGGTGTAACCAGCGGCCTTGGCCATCTGGATCGCTTCCAGGGTTTCGGTCAGGGTGCCGATCTGGTTGAACTTGATCAGGATCGAGTTGGCGATCTTTTTATCGATGCCTTCTTTCAGGATCTTGGTGTTGGTTACGAACAGGTCGTCGCCCACCAGCTGAGTCTTCTCGCCGATTTTGTCGGTGAGGATTTTCCAGCCCGCCCAGTCGGACTCGTCCAGACCGTCTTCGATGGAGATGATCGGGTAACGCTCGGTCAGACCTTTCAGGTAATCGGCGAAACCTTCAGCGGTGAACACCTGGCCTTCGCCGGAGAGGTTGTACTTGCCGTCTTCGTAGAATTCGCTGGCCGCGCAGTCCAGGGCCAGGGTCACGTCGGTACCCAGCTTGTAACCAGCGTTGGCCACGGCTTCGGAGATCACTTTCAAAGCGTCTTCGTTGGAGGCCAGGTTCGGCGCGAAACCACCTTCATCACCAACGGCAGTGCTCAGGCCACGAGCCTTCAGTACAGCTTTGAGGTGATGGAAAATCTCGGTGCCCATACGCAGACCTTCCGAGAAAGACTTGGCGCCGACTGGCTGAACCATGAATTCCTGGATGTCGACGTTGTTATCGGCGTGCTCGCCACCGTTGATGATGTTCATCATCGGAACCGGCATCGAGTAAACACCCGGGGTGCCGTTCAGGTTGGCGATGTGAGCGTACAGCGGCAGGTCCTGGTCCTGAGCTGCTGCCTTGGCCGCGGCCAGGGAAACGGCGAGGATCGCGTTGGCGCCCAGGGTCGCTTTGTTTTCGGTGCCGTCCAGCTTGATCATCGCGTGATCCAGCGCTTTCTGGTCGCTTGGGTCTGTACCCAGCAACAGATCGCGGATCGGACCGTTGATGTTGGCGACGGCTTTCAGAACGCCTTTGCCCAAGTAACGGCTCTTGTCGCCATCACGCAGCTCGAGTGCTTCACGCGAGCCAGTGGAAGCACCGGATGGCGCGCAAGCGCTGCCGATGATGCCGTTATCGAGAAGCACATCTGCTTCCACAGTGGGATTGCCACGGGAGTCGAGAACTTCACGACCTTTGATGTCGACGATTTTTGCCATTGTTGTGAACACTCCAAAGTTGACGAAAACGACGCAGCTGAAGGAAATCTTTATCGTCGGCAAGTGACAGACAGGGGGCAGGCTTGCGGACGATAAGGCTCAAGCCCGAGGGCCTGAGCGTTAAACCGTGCAGTACTTTACCGGAGAATCGGGGTTTACGCGGTTTCTACTGTCGGAAAACTTTTAACCAATTCGTCCAGTGCCTTGAGCTGGGCCAGGAAGGGTTCCAGTTTGTCCAGGCGCAAGGCGCAAGGGCCGTCGCATTTGGCGTTGTCCGGGTCCGGGTGCGCTTCGAGGAACAGACCGGCCAGCGACTGGCTCATGCCTGCCTTGGCCAGGTCGGTGACCTGGGCACGACGACCGCCGGCTGAATCGGAGCGACCGCCAGGCATTTGCAGCGCGTGGGTCACGTCGAAGAACACCGGGTATTCGAACTGCTTCATGATGCCGAAGCCAAGCATGTCGACGACCAGGTTGTTGTAGCCGAAGCTCGAACCACGCTCGCAGAGGATCAACTGATCGTTACCGGCTTCTACGCATTTGTTCAGGATGTGTTTCATTTCCTGAGGCGCGAGGAACTGGGCTTTCTTGATGTTGATCACCGCGCCGGTCTTGGCCATAGCGACCACGAGATCGGTCTGGCGCGACAGGAAGGCCGGCAACTGGATGATGTCGCAGACTTCAGCGACGACCGCGGCCTGATCAGGCTCGTGGACGTCGGTGATGACCGGCACACCAAAGGCTTGCTTGATGTCCTGGAAAATCCGCATGCCCTCTTCCAGGCCGGGGCCACGGTAAGAAGTTACAGAAGAACGGTTCGCCTTGTCGAAACTGGCCTTGAACACGTAAGGGATACCGAGTTTTTCGGTGACCTTTACGTACTCTTCGCAGACCTGCATCGCCATGTCGCGGCTTTCCAGCACGTTCATGCCACCGAACAGCACCATTGGCTTGTCGTTGGCAATTTCGATGTTGCCTACGCGGATGATCTTCTGTGCCATCTGGTTTACGCCTTCTTCTGGTGTTGGGCCAAAGCGGCTTTGACGAAGCCGCTGAACAACGGGTGACCGTCGCGCGGTGTCGAGGTGAACTCAGGGTGGAACTGGCAAGCGACGAACCATGGATGATCCGGTGCTTCGACCACTTCAACCAGCGCGCCATCACCGGAACGACCGGAGATTTTCAGACCGGCCTCGATGATTTGCGGCAGCAGGTTGTTGTTCACTTCGTAGCGATGACGGTGACGCTCGACGATCACGTCCTTTGCATAGCAATCGTGCACCAGGGAACCTGGCTCAAGCAGGCAATCCTGAGCGCCGAGGCGCATGGTGCCACCCAGATCGGAGGTTTCGGTACGGGTTTCGACTGCGCCGGTGGCATCTTCCCACTCGGTGATCAGACCCACCACCGGGTGACCGCTGGTGCGATCGAACTCGGTGGAGTTGGCGTCTTTCCAGCCCATGACGTTACGAGCGAACTCGATAACGGCCACTTGCATGCCCAGGCAGATACCCAGGTATGGAATCTTGTTTTCACGAGCGTATTGAACGGCAGTGATCTTGCCTTCAACGCCACGCAGACCAAAGCCGCCCGGAACCAGAATCGCGTCGACGCCTTCCAGCAGCGCGGTGCCCTGGTTTTCGATGTCTTCGGAATCGATGTAGCGCAGGTTGACCTTGGTGCGGTTGCTGATGCCGGCGTGACTCATCGCTTCGATCAGCGACTTGTAGGCGTCCAGCAGTTCCATGTACTTGCCGACCATCGCGATGGTGACTTCGTGCTCCGGGTTCAGCTTGGCATCTACCACCGCTTCCCACTCGGACAGATCGGCGCTGTCGCATTGCAAGCCGAAACGCTCGACGACGAAATCATCCAGGCCCTGGGAGTGCAGGATGCCCGGGATCTTGTAGATGGTGTCGGCGTCTTCCAGCGCGATCACCGCACGTTCTTCAACGTTGGTGAACTGGGCGATCTTGCGACGCGAAGAGATGTCGATCGGGTGATCGGAACGGCACACCAGCACGTCTGGCTGCAGGCCAATGGAACGCAGTTCCTTGACCGAGTGCTGCGTCGGCTTGGTTTTGGTTTCGCCAGCAGTGGCGATGTACGGCACCAGCGTCAGGTGCATCAGCATCGCGCGCTTGGCGCCGACTTCGAAACGCAATTGACGGATCGCTTCGAGGAACGGTTGCGATTCGATGTCACCCACGGTGCCACCGATCTCGACCATGGCCACGTCGGCATCGCCGGCGCCCTTGATGATCCGGCGCTTGATTTCGTCGGTGATGTGCGGGATCACCTGAATGGTTGCGCCCAGGTAATCACCACGGCGCTCTTTGCGCAGGACGTGTTCGTAGACACGGCCGGTGGTGAAGTTGTTGTTCTGGGTCATGGTCGTGCGGATGAACCGCTCATAGTGGCCCAGGTCCAGGTCGGTCTCGGCGCCGTCGTGGGTGACGAACACTTCACCGTGCTGGAACGGGCTCATGGTGCCCGGGTCAACGTTGATGTACGGGTCCAGCTTCAGCATGGTGACCTTAAGTCCCCGCGCCTCCAGGATGGCCGCCAATGAAGCCGAGGCAATGCCTTTCCCCAATGAAGAAACAACACCGCCCGTGACGAATATGTAGCGCGTCATGAAAAACCCTAGAAGTCTGCGTTAAAGCGGTCCGAGCCGCCGGGGAAAGCGAAGGAAGGCCGAAGCCCCCGATCACCTGCATTAATCACAGTGCATCTTTCAAAAAAACCGCCGCGTTGGGACAGACCGGTAGATGAAACACCGGAAGGTTGCTCGCTACACATTTTTTGGAATCGCCCAGCAAAGACTGCTTGGTAATCGGCAACTCCTGCGATTCAGGCGAATCCACAGAAGTTGTATCAAGAAGGGAGCGTAGTCTACCGGAAAGCCCCTTTCAGCTCAAACCTTGATCTTCGATCTGCGGCTGCCAATGCAAATGCCAGCCACTTTGCTCACCGCCATTTAGCCCCCGCAGGTTCGCCACCGCCAGCAATTGCGGGCCTCTGTAGACCAGCGGCAATCTGCCACGGGCGAAGCCCGGCACACCGCGTTCGTTGAGTAAACGCTTCAAGTCACGGTGGCCGCGATCGGGCAGGTTCATCACCTCGCCTCCCTCACGATAGCGGATCTGCAGCGGGCCAACGGGGATCTGACCGGTGAACGTGAGTACACC
Source organism: Pseudomonas sp. NPDC089918 (assembly GCF_050280605.1). Lineage (NCBI taxonomy): Bacteria > Pseudomonadati > Pseudomonadota > Gammaproteobacteria > Pseudomonadales > Pseudomonadaceae > Pseudomonas > Pseudomonas sp. NPDC089918. The sequence goes on from NZ_JBNNVP010000031.1 coordinate 58,972, forward strand.
GTTATCCGGCAACGCCAGTGATACCGAGGGATCAGCCCAAGACACCGGGGATGGCGGAGTGCGCAGCCAGCCACCCGACAACCACCAGACACGCCTACCCGCGCGATGCAATTCACCCGCCGCCAGCCGCCAGACCGGACGCGCATCGCCGGTCGCATCACGAAAATTTACCCAACCCGACCAATGGTCACTGTCCGGCAAAGTCGTCAGCGGTTTGAGCCAATGACTTAGCGCATTGCGCTGACGCGCATCAGACAGTTTTTCCAGTGGTGCCAGCGCCAGCGACGGCAAACCCAGCCAATCGAAATCGCTGACCGTGGTGGCACGGGCCAGATCGATTTGCGCCAATTCATCGAGCAGTTCTTGCGCTTCGCTCAGATGCGCAGCGCTGCGTGCCATGGTTGCCACCGCTTGCGGCCAGCGCGCAGTCAACACCGGGAACACCTGATGACGCAGATAATTGCGCGAGAACTGGCGGTCCTGGTTCGACGGATCCTCGATCCAGCCCAACTGATATTCAGTCGCGTAGGCCTCAAGCTCCGCACGCGTTACGTCGAGCAACGGCCGCAACAGATGCCCCCGACCCAAAGGACGCTCGCTCGGCATTCCCGACAACCCTCTCACCCCTGCCCCACGCATCAGCCGAAACAACAGGGTTTCCGCCTGATCGTCGCGGTGTTGGCCCGTGAGCAGCACGTCACCGACGTGAGTCGCCGCGATGAAGGCGCCATAACGCGCATCCCGCGCCGCACGCTCAAGACTGGCGCCGGGTTCAACCTGAACGCGCACGACTTCTAGCGGCACTCCCAACGCATCACAGACCGACTGACAATGTTCCGGCCACGCATCAGCCGCAGTCTGAAGGCCGTGGTGGACATGGATGGCGGTCAGCGTCGGCAGGGATTGGTTTTTTGCGAGATGGGCGAGTAGGTGCAGCAGGACGGTGGAGTCGAGACCACCGGAGAAGGCGATGCGCCAGGTTGTGGCGTTGCGCCACGGTGCAAGATTCAGCAGGAGTCTGGCAGGCAAATCAATCGTGGGCTGACTCATATCGATCACTTCGCACAAATCAAATGTGGGAGCGGGCTTGCTCGCGAAGGCGGCGGAACAGCCAACAAATTCGTTGAATGTTACATCGCTTTCGCGGGCAAGCCCGCTCCCACAGTTTTTTCTATTGTCAGCCGAATCTGCGTCAGATCAGAGACCGTAGCTCATCAGACGCTCGTAACGACGGGCCAACAGCGCCTTGTTATCGAACTTCTTCAACATCGCCAGTTGCGAGCTCAGCTCGGCGCGGATCGAGGCAGCCGCAGCGGCCGGATCACGATGAGCGCCGCCCAATGGCTCGCCGATCACTTTATCGACAATGCCCAGGCCCTTCAGACGCTCGGCAGTAATGCCCATGGCTTCAGCAGCATCCGGAGCCTTCTCGGAAGTTTTCCACAGAATCGAAGCGCAACCTTCCGGCGAAATCACCGCGTAGGTCGAGTACTGCAGCATGTTCAGCTGATCGCAGACGCCGATCGCCAATGCACCACCGGAACCACCTTCACCGATCACGGTGGCAATGATTGGGGTTTTCAGGCGAGCCATGACGCGCAGGTTCCAGGCAATTGCTTCGCTCTGGTTGCGCTCTTCGGCGTCGATGCCTGGGTAAGCACCCGGGGTGTCGATGAAGGTCAGGATCGGCATTTTGAAACGCTCGGCCATTTCCATCAGACGGCACGCCTTGCGGTAGCCTTCAGGACGCGGCATACCGAAGTTGCGGCGAACCTTCTCGCGCACTTCGCGGCCTTTCTGGTGACCGATGATCATCACCGGCTGGTCGTCCAGACGGGCAATGCCGCCAACGATCGCGGCGTCGTCGGAGAAGTGACGGTCGCCGTGCAGTTCGTCGAACTCGGTGAAGATGTGTTCGATGTAGTCCAGGGTGTACGGACGTTTCGGGTGACGCGCCAGACGTGCGATCTGCCAGCTGGTCAGCTTGCCGAAGATGTCTTCGGTCAGCGTGCTGCTCTTGTCCTGCAGGCGGGAGATCTCATCGCCGATATTCAGCGAATTGTCATTACCGACCAAGCGCAACTCTTCGATCTTGGCTTGCAGGTCGGCGATCGGCTGTTCGAAATCTAGAAAATTCGGGTTCATAGGCGTCCGTCTTGGGTCGACCTTCCAAGAGAGCTTGGGCCGGCCGGTTGTCTATTCGCGCCCTACCTTAAGGGACAGGCGCGTTCAGGTCGAGATTAAAAATTCGGGTCGGGATCAGGCGCGCTCTAATGGTAAAGAATGGCACCTGACCGTCAACGGTATTGGAGGAAGACGTTGTCTCGCCCGAACTGGTCACGCAGGGCTTGAATCAAGGCATCCGCCGGATCGATCCGCCAGGTCTCGCCGAACTGCAACAAGGCCTTCGCATCGGGACTGGTGTACTCCATGGTGATCGGGCACGCGCCACGGTGGCGCTTGAACAGCTCACCCAGCCAGCGTAGCTGATCGCCCTTCAAATCCTTGGTGTGCAATTTCAGGCGCAGGCTTTCGGCCAGGTTGGTGCGCGCATCTTCCATGCTCATCACGCGCTTGACCCGCAGCCGCAGGCCGCCAGAGAAGTCGTCATTGCTGACTTCGCCTTCGACCACCACCATCGCGTCGGTCTGCAACAGCGACTGCGCGGAGTGGAAGGCGTCGGCGAACAGCGAGGCTTCGATCCGGCCGGAGCGATCGTCGAGGGTAATGAAACCCATCTTGTCGCCCTTTTTGTTCTTCATCACTCTCAGGGCGATGATCATGCCCGCGACTGTCTGGGTATCGCGAGCCGGCTTCAGATCGATGATGCGCTGACGGGCGAAGCGACGGATCTCGCCTTCGTATTCGTCGATCGGGTGACCGGTCAGGTACAGGCCCAGGGTGTCTTTCTCCCCTTTCAGGCGTTCCTTGAGGGTCAGTTCCTTGGCCTTGCGATGATTGGCGTAGACGTCGGCGTCTTCCTCGACAAACAGCCCGCCAAACAGGTCGGCGTGACCACTGTCGTGGGTGCGCGCGGTTTGTTCGGCAGCCTTGATCGCCCCTTCCATCGCGTTCAACAAGACCGCGCGGTTCTGGTCGATGCTGGCTTGATAGGCTTTGGGTTCGTCATGAAAATACGGGCCCAGACGATCCAGCGCGCCGCTGCGGATCAAACCGTCCAGGGTGCGCTTGTTGATCCGCTTGAGATCGACACGGGCGCAGAAATCGAACAGATCCTTGAACGGCCCGTCCTGACGCGCCTCGGTGATCGCTTCCACCGGCCCTTCGCCCACACCCTTGATTGCGCCGAGGCCATAAATAATGCGGCCTTCGTCATTCACCGTGAACTTGAACTCCGAAGTATTCACATCCGGCGCGTCGAGACGCAGCTTCATGGTGCGAATTTCTTCGATCAAGGTCACGACCTTGTCGGTGTTGTGCATATCCGCCGACAGCACCGCGGCCATGAACGGCGCCGGGTAGTGGGCTTTCAGCCAGGCGGTCTGGTACGACACCAGGCCATACGCGGCGGAGTGCGATTTGTTGAAGCCGTAACCGGCGAACTTTTCTACCAGGTCGAAGATGTTACCGGCCAGGTCGGCGTCAATATTGTTGGTGGCGCAACCCTCAATGAAACCGCCACGTTGCTTGGCCATTTCTTCGGGTTTTTTCTTACCCATGGCTCGACGCAGCATGTCTGCACCGCCAAGGGTGTAACCGGCCATGACCTGAGCAATCTGCATCACCTGTTCCTGATACAGGATGATGCCGTAAGTCGGCGCCAGGACTGGCTTGAGGCCTTCGTACTGGTAATCCGAGTGCGGGTACGCGAGCTCCGCGCGACCGTGCTTACGGTTGATGAAGTCGTCCACCATGCCTGATTGCAACGGGCCCGGACGGAACAGGGCCACCAGTGCGATCAAGTCTTCCAGGCAGTCGGGCTTGAGCTTTTTGATCAGCTCTTTCATGCCGCGCGACTCGAGCTGGAACACCGCAGTGGTTTCAGCTTTTTGCAACAGCGTGTAGGTCGGTTTGTCGTCCAGCGGAATGAACGCGATATCCAGCGGCGGCTCGTTGATCTTGGCGCGATCGCGATTGATGGTTTTCAGCGCCCAGTCGATGACCGTCAGGGTCCGCAGCCCCAGGAAGTCGAACTTCACCAGACCGGCCGCCTCGACGTCGTCCTTGTCGAACTGGGTTACCAGGCCATCGCCCGCTTCGTCGCAATAAATCGGCGAGAAGTCGGTCAGCTTGGTCGGCGCGATTACCACACCACCGGCGTGTTTGCCGACGTTACGCACAACGCCTTCAAGCTTGCGCGCCATTTCCCAGATTTCCGCAGCCTCCTCATCGACCTTGATGAAGTCGCGCAGGATTTCTTCCTGCTCGTAGGCTTTTTCCAGGGTCATGCCGACTTCGAACGGAATCATCTTCGACAGACGATCCGCCAAACCGTAGGACTTGCCCTGCACCCGCGCCACGTCACGGACCACGGCTTTCGCCGCCATGGAACCGAAGGTGATGATCTGGCTAACCGCGTTACGGCCGTATTTTTCGGCCACGTAATCGATCACGCGGTCACGGCCGTCCATGCAGAAGTCGACGTCGAAGTCGGGCATGGAAACCCGTTCCGGGTTAAGGAAACGTTCAAACAGCAGGTCATATTCCAGCGGGTCGAGGTCGGTGATCTTCTGCACATAGGCCACCAGCGACCCGGCACCCGACCCACGACCCGGACCTACCGGCACGCCGTTGCTCTTGGCCCACTGGATAAAGTCCATCACGATCAGGAAGTAACCTGGGAAGCCCATCTGGATGATGATATCCAGCTCGAAATTCAACCGGTCGACATAAACCTGACGCTTGGCTTCGTAGTCTTCAGTGGTGTCCTTGGGCAGCAGAACGGTGAGGCGCTCTTCCAGACCGTCGAAGGAAACCTTGCGGAAGTACTCGTCGATGGTCATGCCGTCGGGAATCGGGAAGTTGGGCAGGAAGTGCTTGCCCAGCTTCACGTCGATGTTGCAGCGCTTGGCGATCTCGACGGTGTTTTCCAGCGCCTCGGGCAAGTCGCTGAACAGCTCGGCCATTTCCTCGGCGCTTTTGAGGTATTGCTGATCACTGTAATTCTTCGAACGCCGCGGATCGTCGAGGGCGCGGCCCTCACCGATGCACACGCGGGTTTCGTGGGCTTCGAAGTCTTCCTGCTTGATGAAGCGCACGTCGTTGGTCGCCACCAGCGGCGCGCCGATCTTCGCCGCCAGCGCCACGGCGCCGTGCAGTTGTTCTTCGTCATTGGGGCGGCTGGTGCGCTGGACTTCCAGATAGAAGCGATCCGGGAACACCGCCATCCACTCGCGAGCCAGGGTTTCGGCTTCGTCCGGGTTGCCGCTGAGCATGGCCAGGCCGATCTCGCCCTCTTTCGCCGCCGACAGCATGATCAAGCCTTCGCTGGCTTCAGCCACCCACTCGCGCTCGATGATCACCGACCCATTGCGCTGGCCGTCGATGAAGCCACGGGAGATCAGCTCGGTGAGGTTGCGATAACCCACCGCATTCATCGCCAACAGGCTGATCCGGCTCAAGGAGTTGTCCGGATCCTTGTTCGACAGCCACAGGTCGGCGCCGCAGATCGGCTTGATCCCCGCACCCATGGCAGCTTTATAGAATTTGACCAGGGAACACATGTTGTTCTGGTCAGTGACCGCCACGGCAGGCATGTTCATGCCGACCAGGGTCTTGACCAGCGGTTTGATCCGCACCAGACCGTCGACCAGGGAATATTCAGTGTGCAGGCGTAGATGAACGAATGAAGCCGGCATAGTGATCCTGTCTAGAAACTAGAAACGTGAAGACAACAAGGCCCGGATTGTACCGGGCCTTGAGTAAAACATCAGCCTGCGACTAACTCCCGATCAGGTTTTCCCGCGCTTCATACGCCAAGCGTACCGGGGCGAACGAGCGACGATGGATTGGGGTCGGCCCCAAGCGGGCCAGCGCTTCCAGATGAACGGGTGTCGGGTAGCCTTTATGGCCTCCGATCCCGTAACCCGGATAAATCAGTTCGAATGCCGCCATTTCTCGATCACGGCTGACCTTGGCCAGAATCGATGCCGCGGCAATGGCTGGCACCTTGCCGTCACCCTGGATCACCGCTTCGGCGCGCATCGAGAGCTTCGGGCAACGGTTGCCGTCGATCATCGCCAGTTTCGGCTGAATATGCAGCCCCTCGACAGCACGCTGCATGGCCAGCATGGTGGCGTGAAGAATGTTCAGCTCATCGATTTCTTCTACTTCAGCCCGAGCGACATACCAGCTCAGGGCTTTTTCGCAGATTTCGTCGTAAAGCGCTTCGCGACGGGCTTCGGTGAGCTTTTTGGAATCGTTGAGGCCCAGGATGGGGCGGCCCGGATCGAGGATCACTGCCGCCGTCACCACCGCACCGCACAGCGGGCCGCGACCGACTTCATCGACACCCGCCACCAGATCTACAACCTCATCGACCAGCATAAAATCCAGGCCCAGCTGCTTGCTTGCTTTGCTCATTATGCTCTGCCAATCAGGTTCAGTACCGCGTCCGCTGCCTGATTGGAGGCGTCCAAGCGCAGGGTTCGGTGGATTTCGTCAAAGCCTCGGGTCTGCTCCTGGCCACCTTCGATCAGTGGCGACAGGGTCTGGGCCAAGGCCTCAACCGTCGCATCGTCCTGCAACAACTCCGGCACCAGCAGGCGCTGGGCCAGCAGATTCGGCAACGAGACGTAGGGACTCTTCACCATCCGTTTGAGAATCCAGAACGTCAGCGGTGCCAAGCGATAAGCGACCACCATCGGCCGCTTGTACAACAAGGCTTCCAGCGTAGCGGTGCCCGAAGCGATCAACACGGCATCGCAAGCAGCCAGGGCCAGATGGGACTTGCCGTCGAGCAAGGTCAGTGGCAGATCACGACCGGCCAGCAGCTCTTCAAGCTGGGCCCGGCGCTGCGGGCTCGCGCATGGCATGACGAACCGTACGCCCGGGCGCATGGCACGCACGCGCTGGGCGGTGTCGAGGAACAGCGCACCAAGGCGCCCGACCTCACCACCCCGGCTACCCGGCATCAGGGCGACCAGCGGCCCATCCGGCAAGCCAAGTTCGGCCCGCGCTGCGGCGCGATCAGCCTCAAGCGGAATCGCATCGGCCAGGGAATGGCCGACAAACCGCACCGGCACGCCCTTCTCTTCATAAAATTTAGCTTCGAACGGGAACAGCGTCAGCATCAGGTCGCAACCTTCGCGAATCTTCAGCACCCGCTTCTGTCGCCAGGCCCAGACCGACGGGCTGACGTAATGCACGGTCTTGATCCCGGCCTGACGCAGCTTGAGTTCGATATTGAGGTTGAAGTCCGGGGCATCGATACCGATGAACACGTCCGGCTTCTCGGCGATCAGGTCTGCGACCAGTTTCTTGCGACGTGCCAACAGCTCGCGCAAACGGCCCAGCACTTCCACCAGCCCCATGACAGAAAGGCGTTCCATCGGGAAATACGACGTCAAGCCTTCGGCCTGCATCAGCGGACCGCCGACACCGATGAACTCGACCGCCGGATGCTGAACCTTGAGTGCGCGCATGAGGCCCGCACCCAGAATGTCACCGGAAGCCTCTCCCGCCACCAGCGCAATACGCAAATTGGCCATGGTTAACGGGTGATGCCGCGGGTCGAAGACTGGATGGAGTCACGGAACACCGCGACTTCCGGGAACTGCAGCGAGGGTTCGGCCAGCTCGACAAGCGCCTGCTCGACCGTCAGGCCCTGGCGGTAAACCACCTTGTAGGCACGACGCAGCGCGTGGATCGCATCTTCGCTGAAACCGCGACGGCGCAGGCCTTCGAAGTTCATGCTGCGGGCTTCGGCCGGGTTGCCGAAAACCGTGACGTAGGCTGGAACGTCCTTGCCAATGGCAGTACCCATACCGGAAAAGCTGTGGGCGCCAATGTGGCAATACTGGTGAACCAGGGTAAAACCGGACAGGATCGCCCAGTCTTCAACGTGTACATGGCCCGCCAACGCGGTGTTGTTGACCAGGATGCAGTGGTTGCCGATAACGCTGTCGTGACCGATGTGGGCGTAGGCCATGATCAGGTTGTGATCGCCCAGGGTCGTTTCCGAACGGTCCTGAATGGTCCCGCGGTGAATCGTCACGCCTTCGCGAATGACGTTATGGTCACCGATGACCAGACGGGTTTCTTCGCCCTTGTATTTCAGATCGGGCGTGTCCTCGCCTACCGAAGAAAACTGGTAGATGCGGTTGTGCTTACCGATTCGGGTCGGGCCCTTGAGAATCACATGCGGCCCGATCACTGTCCCCTCGCCGATTTCCACACCTGCGCCGATGATCGACCAAGGGCCGACTTCGACGTCGTCGGCCAGAATGGCCGTCGGATCGATGATTGCGCGAGGGTCAATCAAACTCATAGTTTGCGTTCCGCGCAGATGATTTCAGCGGAGCAGACTGGCTTGCCATCGACCGAAGCCTGGCATTCGAACTTCCAGATCTGACGCTTGCAGCTCAGGAACTTGGCTTCCAGGATCAACTGATCGCCCGGCAGCACAGGCTGACGGAAGCGCAGTTTGTCGGAGCCGACGAAGTAATAAAGCGTGCCGTCGGCAGGCTTCACGTCGAGCATTTTGAAACCAAGGATCCCGGCAGCCTGAGCCATCGCCTCAATGATCAGTACGCCCGGCATGATTGGATGCGCAGGGAAGTGACCATTGAAGAACGGTTCGTTGATGCTGACATTCTTGTAGGCGCGAATGCGCTTGCCTTCCACATCCAGATCCACGACCCGGTCCACCAGCAGGAACGGGTAACGGTGAGGCAGGTATTCGCGAATCTCGTTGATGTCCATCATTTCGGGGGGAAGCCTATGTAAAGATTGGGAGCGCGCGACTGACGCGCACTCCTCTAGCAAATCAAGGAGGCAGTCTAGCGGCTGTGCACACTTGATATGGAAATGGTATCAGCCATCTGATGAAGCATTACCGCCAGGGGTCACGTCCCCTACACGCTTTTCCAGCTGTCGCAAACGTCGCGCGATGTCATCAAGCTGACGGATACGGGCCGCGCTTTTACGCCATTCGGCTGCCGGTTGCATCGCCGTACCGGAAGAATAGGAACCCGGCTCGGTAATCGAGTGGGTCACCATGGTCATCCCGGTCAGGAAAACGTTGTCGCAAATCTCGATATGTCCCACCAGCCCTACGCCACCGGCGAGCATGCAATGCTTGCCGATTTTGGTGCTGCCGGAGATCCCCACACAGGCGGCCATGGCAGTGTGATCACCGACCTGGACGTTGTGAGCGATCTGAATCTGGTTGTCGAGCTTCACACCATTGCCGATAACGGTATCGGCCAGTGCGCCGCGATCGATAGCGGTATTTACGCCTATTTCCACGTCATCGCCGATCGAGACACCGCCGATCTGGGCGATTTTCTGCCAGACACCTTTCTCGTTGGCAAAACCGAAGCCTTCACCGCCGAGCACGGCACCGGATTGAATCACCACCCGTTTACCGATGCGCACATCGTGATACAGCGTGACGCGCGGGGCCAACCAGCCGCCTTCGCCGATTTCGCAGCGCACACCGATGAAGCAATGAGCTCCAACGGTCACACCTGCGCCAATACGCGCTGCACTTTCGATGACCGCAAAGGCACCGATGCTCGCCGCTGGATCGACCACTGCATCCGCTGCCACCACCGCTGTCGGGTGAATACCGGCAGGCGCCTTGGGTTTGGGATCGAACAAGTGGGAAACGCGCGCGTAGGCCAGATACGGATCCGGCACCACCAGCGCATCACCGGCAAAACCTTCTGCGTCAGCGGCCTTCAGCAATACGGCTGCGGCCCGACTGTCAGCCAGGTATTTACGGTATTGAGGATTTGCCAGAAAGCTCAACTGAGCTGGGCCAGCCTCTTGCAAAGTGGCTAGCCCAGTAATTGCTTTCTTCGGGTCGCCACGCAAGGTGGCGCCGAGGAACTCGGCCAACTGGCCGAGCTTTATAGTCGCTGTCATGGGTTACTTCAGCTGATTCATGCGCTCGATAACCTGGCGAGTGATGTCGTACTGAGGCTTGACATCAATCACTGCGCCACGCTCGAAGACCAGGTCAAAGGCACCTTTCTTGATGACTTCTTCCACAGCGCTGTCCAGTTTCGGCTTGAGCTGCTTCAGCATTTCACGGTCGGCAACGGCTTTGGCTTCGTTCAATTCCTTGGACTGGAACTGGAAATCACGGGCCTTTTGCTTGAACTCGAGTTCCAGACGTTCGCGCTCGCCTTGCTGCATCTTGTCGCCACCGGCCATCAGACGGTCCTGGATACCCTTGGCGCTGCTTTCCAGGCTCTTGAGCTTGGTCAGTTGCGGGCCAAACTTCTTCTCGGCATCCACGGCGTATTTTTTCGCCGCGTCAGATTCCAGCAGTGCCATCTGATAATTCAGTACGGCAATTTTCATATCGGCAAAAGCCGGTCCTGCAACCAGTACGGTCGCCAGGAGAACCAATTGAGTCAACTTACGCACGATGCACTCCTACAAAATCCATTGTCGTTATCTTGGGTCAGATGCTTAGAACGTCTGGCCGAGGGAGAATTGGAACACTTGAGTTTCAGCGTCATCCGGTTTCTTGACCGGCATCGCCAGTGCGAAGCTCAGAGGACCGAGCGCGGTAACCCATGTCACGCCGATACCAACGGAACTGGCCATGTTGCTCAGGCTAATGTCGTTGCACTGCGTATTGGACTTCGAACCGTCAGCGTTCCTGGTCTCTTTGCACGTCGAGTCGAACACGTTACCCACGTCCCAGAATACCGAAGTACGCAGGGAACGCTGATCCTTGACGAACGGTAGAGGGAACAGAACCTCAACACCGCCCTGGATCAGGACATTACCACCGAATGGCAGTGGATCCTGGTCAGGATCTCGAGACGTACCCGGGTTAGTGCCCTGGCTTGGCGTACTGCGAGGACCAAGGGTACTGTCCTTGAAGCCACGAACCGAGTTGAAACCACCAGCATAGTAGTTTTCATAGAACGGCAGGCCGTCGGTCGAACCGTAACCATCGCCGTAACCCAGTTCAGTGTGCAGGCGCATGGTGTAGTTTTCAGTCAATGGCTGGAACAACTGGCCACGGTAATCAAGTTTGAAGAACGACAAGTCGCTGCCAGGGGTGGTGGCTTCCAGAGTCAGGCTCTGGGAACGACCACGGGTCGCCAATACACCTTTGTTCAGCGTGGACTCGGACCAACCGGCCGAGGCCTTGAAGTTCAGGTAATTGTCGCCTTCCTGATTAACGAAGTCGAAAATCTCATCAACCGTGTATCGGCCAGTCTTGATCTTGTCCTGTTGCGCGGTCAGGCCGAAGGTCAGGCGCGAAGTCTCACTGATCGGGTAGCCGACGCTCACGCCCGCACCCAGGCTGTCTACGGCATAGCTGGCCACGTCGACGTCGAGGTCGTCATAGTCGGTGGTGCGATAGAAAGCGTTGTAACCCAGGCTCACACCGTCAGCAGTCCAGTACGGGTCGACATAACCGAAGTTATAGCGGCTCTGGTATTCACTGCGGGTCAAACCGACGCTGACCTTGTTACCGGTACCCAGGAAGTTGTTCTGGGTGATCGAACCACCAAGGATCAGACCGGCACTCTGGGCGAAACCGACGCTGGCGGTAATCGAGCCGGACGCCTGCTCTTCAACGCTGTAGTTCACATCAACCTGGTCATCGACACCGGGCACGGCCGGCGTCTCGACGTTGACTTCCTTGAAGAAGCCCAGACGTTCCAGACGGGTCTTGGATTGATCGATCAGGTAAGTCGAAGCCCAACCGCCTTCCATCTGACGCATTTCACGACGCAGCACGTCGTCTTCGGACTTGGTGTTGCCACGGAAGTTGATACGGTTCACATAAGCACGCTTGCCCGGATCGACAGCGAACGTGATATCGACCGTGTGATCGTCATCGTGAGGCTGAGGCACGCCGTTGACGTTAGCGAAGGTGTAACCCTCGTTACCCAAGCGACGGGTGATCAGTTCAGACGTGGTGGTCATCAGCTTGCGCGAGAACACCTGGCCTTTCTGAACCAGCAGCAGGGACTTGATCTGGTCTTCAGGGACTTTCAGGTCACCGCTGAGCTTGACGTCACGAACGGTGTACTTCTCGCCTTCGTTGACGTTGACGGTGATGTAGACGTGTTTCTTGTCCGGGGTGATGGACACCTGGGTCGAAGCGATATCCATATTGATATAGCCGCGATCCAGATAGTAGGAGCGCAGACGCTCCAGGTCACCGGAGAGTTTTTCACGAGCGTACTTGTCGTCATTCTTGAAGAACGACAACCAGTTGCTGGTCTTGAGTTCGAACAGGTCGATGAGGTCTTCATCAGGGAAAACAGTGTTACCCACCACGTTGATGTGCTGGATAGCTGCAACGGTGCCTTCGTTGATATTGACCTTCAGACCCACGCGGTTACGCGGCTGTGGCACCACTTCGGTATCGACGGTAGCGGAGTAGCGGCCCTGAGCGACGTACTGACGCTGCAGCTCGTTACGCACACCTTCAAGGGTGGCGCGCTGGAAGATCTCGCCTTCGGCCAGACCGGATTGTTTGAGGCCCTTCATCAGGTCTTCAGTGGAGATCGCCTTGTTGCCTTCGATCTCGATACTGGCGACCGACGGACGCTCGACTACAGTGATGACGAGGACGTTGCCATCGCGACCCAGCTGGATATCTTGAAAGAACCCGGTTTTGAACAACGCACGAGTGGATTCCACCAGGCGACGATCATCCGCCTGTTCGCCGACGTTCAACGGCAAGGCACCAAAGACGCTACCCGCGGAGACCCGCTGTAGGCCATTGACGCGAATATCAGAGATAGTGAAGGACTCGGCGTGAACTTCGGCGATCATCAATACGGTGAGAACCGCAGTTAGCAGCAGACGTTTCATGAAGTCCTTTCTTATTCCAACTGGCAATAAAAACTGCCGCAAAATGCGGCAGATTCGCAATTCAGCGAAGCGTTACAGTCGGCCCAGATCATTAACCAGAGCAAGTAACATCACCCCGACCACCAAACTGATACCGATCTGTATCCCCCAACCTTGCACCCGATCCGACAAGGGACGACCACGCGCCCACTCGATCAGATAAAACAACAAATGCCCCCCATCCAGTACAGGAATGGGCAACAAATTCAGAACCCCAAGGCTAATACTCAGATAAGCAAGGAAATTCAGGAAATCAGCGACGCCCGACTGGGCAGAAGCGCCCGCCACTTTAGCAATGGTTATCGGTCCACTCAAGTTTTTTACCGAGAGCTCACCGAACAACATTTTCTTGAGCGAATCGAGGGTCAGTACACTCATGGTCCAAGTGCGTCGGGCACCCTCGCCAATCGCAGCCACCGGACCGTAACTGACTTCGCGAATCATCTCTGGTGGCCAATCGACCGCTTTCACCCCGGCGCCCAGATAACCACTGGGCGATTTACTCTCGCCGCGAGCGGCCAACGTCACAGGGACGTCGATTTGAGCACCATCGCGCTCGACGCGCAGCATGATTTTGGTATCCGGATGCATACGGACGATGTCGACTACCTGCTGCCAGTCGTCCAGCGCCTTGCCATCAAGGGCCAACAAGCGGTCACCCGTTTTCAGGCCGGCAGCCTTAGCCGGCCCTTTCGGATCAAATTCGGCCAGGACGGGTGGCAACGCCGGACGCCAAGGACGAATGCCCAGCGAGCGAATCGGATCTGGCTCCTCAGCCCCCTTGAGCCACTTGTCCAGCACCAGCTCACGGGGCGAGTCCACCGTGGAGCCCTGTTCGCGGACCAGCAATTGAATGGCACCGCTCTCGCCCAGACGACGGATCAGTTGCAGGTTCACCGCAGCCCAGCCGGAGGTTGGCTCGCCATCGATGGCCATGATTTCCTGGCCCGGGCTCAAACCTGCCTTGGAGGCAATACTGCCAGACTCTACCGCGCCGATAACCGGCCGCACCTGCTCGCTGCCCAGCATTGCCAATGCCCAGAAAAACACCATTGCCAATAGAAAGTTGGCAATCGGGCCGGCCGCGACGATGGCGATGCGCTGACGGACAGATTTGCGATTGAAGGATTGATCGACCTGGTCGGCCGGGACCTCACCTTCGCGCTCGTCGAGCATCTTCACGTAGCCACCCAACGGGATGGCGGCGATTACGAACTCAGTGCCTTTGCTGTCGTGCCAGCGCAACAACGGCATGCCAAAGCCCACGGAGAAACGCAGCACTTTGACCCCACAGCGACGTGCGACCCAGAAATGGCCGAACTCGTGGAAGGTGACCAGCACACCCAGCGCTACCAGGGTGCCGACAATCATATAGAGCGCGCTCATGTACTTTCTCCGCAATCCTATCAGTGCTGCATGGGGCAACGTATTGCAGCACTTATCGCCCGTGACGGCTCAACCATTGCCCGGCCAGTACCCGTGCTTTCGCATCAGCCGTAAACACTGCCTCGAGATCATTCACTGCAACCACAGGCTCGAGGTTCAACACTTCCTCGATAATACTCGCGATTTCCAGGTAGCGAACCCGCCCGTCGAGAAACGCCGCCACAGCCACCTCATTCGCGGCATTGAGCATGGCCGGCGCGCTATTGCCAGCTTCGGCGGCTTGACGCGCAAGGCGCAGGCACGGAAAACGTTCCTCATCGGGCGCCTGGAAATCCAGGCGAGCGATGGCAAACAGGTCCAGCGGCGCAACCCCCGAGTCGATTCGTTCCGGCCAGGCCAGGGCATTGGCGATCGGCGTGCGCATGTCCGGATTGCCCAACTGCGCCAATACCGAACCATCGATGTAGTCGACCAGTGAATGGATCACGCTCTGCGGGTGAATCACCACTTCGACCTGGGACGGCGTGGCATCGAACAGCCAGCAGGCTTCGATCAGCTCGAGCCCTTTGTTCATCATGCTGGCCGAATCCACTGAAATCTTGCGCCCCATGGACCAATTCGGATGGGCACACGCTTGTTCGGGGGAAACATGCTCCAGTTCGGCCATGGGCGTCTGCCGGAACGGGCCGCCAGAGGCTGTCAGTAAAATCCGACGCACCCCGACCGCGCCAAGTCCACGAGCGAAATCCTGTGGCATGCACTGGAAAATCGCGTTGTGTTCGCTGTCGATCGGCAGCAGCACTGAACCGCTTTTGCGCACAGCCTGCATAAACAGCGCACCGGACATCACCAGCGCTTCTTTATTGGCCAGAAGAATCTTCTTGCCAGCCTCGACCGCCGCCAGAGTCGGACGCAAGCCCGCCGCACCGACAATAGCCGCCATTACCGCATCGACTTCCGGATCGGAGGCGACCTGACACAAGCCCTCCTCCCCTACCAGAACCCGGGTCGACAGACCGGCCGCGCGCAAATCGTCCTGCAAGCGTCGGGCAGCGCCAGATTCCGGCACGACGGCGAAGCGCGGCACATGACGCACACACAGCGCCAACAGTTCACTCAAACGAGTGAAACCGCTCAAGGCGAAAACCTGATAACGCTCGGGATGACGAGCGATGACGTCAAGGGTACTCAGACCAATCGAACCGGTCGCCCCCAGCACGGTAATCTGTTGTGGGCGGCTCACGGTGCGGCCATCCACAGCAGCACGGCGAATACCGGAATCGCCGCCGTCAGGCTATCGATTCGGTCCAGCACGCCGCCGTGGCCAGGCAGCAGATTACTGCTGTCCTTGATCCCCGACTGGCGCTTGAACATGCTTTCGGTGAGGTCGCCCACCACCGAAATGAACACGATTATTGCGGCACCGAACAGCCCCATCAGCATCTGAGCGAAACTCCAGTCCCGCACAAAACCGACGATTGCTGTAATCATCAGACTCACCAGCAAGCCGCCGTACACGCCTTCCCAGCTCTTGCCAGGGCTGACCTGTGGCGCCAGCTTGCGTTTGCCGAAGGCCCGACCGGAAAAGTACGCACCGATATCAGCCCCCCAGACCAGCACCATCACCGCCATGATCAGCCAGTTACCCAAGGGCTGCTGCTTGATCAGAACCAGGCCTTGCCACGCCGGTAACAGAATCAACAAACCGATCACCAGTTTGCAGGCAGCACTGGCCCAATGTTCGCTGGACCGGGGATAGGTCAGCACCAGATACGTGGCCACGCCCCACCAGAGCACTGCAGCGCCCAACACCCAAGGCGCGAGCCCCGGCAGGATATGCATGAAAAACAGCATCAACGCGACCACAGCGGCATAGGCAAGGCGAATCGACTGAGCAGCGAAACCTGCCAACCGCGCCCACTCCCACGCCCCAAGCGTCACCACCAGCCCGATGAACAGCGCAAAACCGGACCCTTCGAGCAGGAAAAACCCGCCCAGGGCAATCGGCAGCAGAATCAGTGCCGTGATGATTCGTTGTTTAAGCATTAAACCCGGGCTCCAGCCTCGACCTGCTCGCTCGTTTTACCGAAGCGACGCTGGCGAGAAGCGAAATCGGCTAGCGCATTGCGCATGGCGTCGTGTTTGAAGTCCGGCCAGAACAGGTCGGAGAAGTACAACTCGGCGTAAGCCAGCTGCCACAGCAGGAAATTGCTGATGCGATGCTCGCCACCGGTACGGATGCACAAGTCTGGCAACGGCAGATCACCGGTCGCCAGGCAGGTTTGCAACAGCTCGGGGGTAATGTCCTCCGGACGCAGATGCCCGGCCTGAACTTCACGGGCCAGACGCTGCGCGGCTTGCGCGATATCCCACTGACCGCCGTAGTTGGCAGCGATCTGCAGGACAAAGCGGTTGTCACCGGCAGTCATCGTCTCGGCTTCGCGCATGGCCGCCTGAAGCTCCGGGTGAAAACGCGAGCGATCACCAATGATGCGCAAACTGATGTTGTTGTCGTTGAGACGCTTGGCCTCGCGACGCAACGCCTTGAAGAATAAATCCATCAAGGCACTGACTTCATCTACCGGGCGCTGCCAGTTCTCACTGGAGAAGGCGAACAAGGTCAGTACTTCGACCTTGGCCTCGGCACACACCTCAATCACCGCACGCACCGCATCCACGCCCGCTTTATGCCCGGCGACACCCGGCATAAAGCGTTTTTTCGCCCAGCGATTATTACCATCCATGATGATCGCGACATGGCGCGGCACCGCGGACGGCGCAGTCTGCTTTGTCTTATCCATTAAAACGTGACCCTTATACGGCCATCAGGTCTTTTTCTTTCTGCGCCAAATTCGCGTCAATTTCAGCCACGTATTTTTTGGTCAGATCATCAATTTCGCCAGTAGCGCGACGCTCTTCGTCTTCGCTGATTTCCTTTTCCTTGACCAGATCCTTGAGTTGGCTGTTCGCATCACGACGGATGTTGCGTACCGCAACGCGGGCATCTTCAGCGACATCGCGAGCCTGCTTGGTGAAGCCCTTGCGGGTTTCTTCGGTCAGGGCCGGCATGGAGATCAGCAGCAACTCGCCGAGGTTGGTCGGGTTGAGGTTCAGACCCGCGCTACCGATGGCTTTGTCGACGGCACCCAGCATGTTGCGCTCAAAGGCAACCACTTGCAGGGTACGGGCGTCTTTCACGGTGATGTTAGCCACTTGCTTGATCGGCGTGTCGGAGCCGTAGTACGGAACCATGACACCTTCCAGAATGCTTGGGTGCGCCTGGCCCGTACGAATACGGCCGAAGTTGTGCGCCAGCGATTCGACGGATTTTTTCATGCGCTCTTGAGCGTCTTTCTTGATTTCGTTGATCATTGTTGGCCTTCCTCGATCAGAGTCCCTTCAGCGCCGCCATGTACGATGTTCAGCAGGGCGCCGGGCTTGTTCATGTTAAATACGCGCAACGGCATCTTGTGGTCGCGGCACAGGCAAATAGCCGTCAGATCCATCACGCCCAGCTTGCGATCCAGTACTTCATCATAAGTCAGATGATCGAACTTCTCGGCATGCGGGTCTTTGAATGGATCAGCCGTGTAAACGCCATCGACCTTGGTTGCCTTGAGCACGACGTCAGCGTCGATTTCGATTGCACGCAAGCAAGCTGCCGAATCCGTGGTGAAGAACGGATTACCGGTACCGGCCGCAAAAATCACGACTTCCTTGGCGTTCAGGTGGCGCATGGCTTTGCGGCGATCATAGTGATCGGTCACGCCAACCATGGAAATGGCCGACATCACGATGGCCGAGATATTGGCACGTTCCAGCGCATCACGCATCGCCAGGGCGTTCATCACAGTGGCCAGCATGCCCATGTGGTCGCCAGTGACCCGATCCATGCCGGCCGCGCTGAGCGCCGCACCGCGAAACAGGTTACCCCCGCCGATCACCAGACCAACCTGAACACCGATGCCGACCAGTTGGCCAACTTCCAGCGCCATGCGATCCAGAACTTTCGGATCGATCCCGAACTCTTCCGAGCCCATCAGGGCCTCGCCGCTAAGCTTGAGTAGAATGCGTTTATAGCGAGCCTGATAACCACTGCCCTGCTGAGCCATTGCGAATCTCTCCTGCGGCGTATTTTAAAAAATTCTTTGCGGGCTGTTTGCAGCCTGCGTTCACTCTAGCTTGACGCTATCACAGCGCCATCGGAACACGGCTTTGTAAGCCAGTTCCGACGAGAAGCCAAATAAATTGGCATCCCCATCTGAAAAGAGGCTGCGCGCGTGAGCGGGCAGCCTCTTCAGGGCGACAGTTAAAAAACCGTCTTATTGCTTGGCAGCAGCCAGTTGGGCAGCAACTTCTTCAGCGAAGTTGTCGACCGGCTTCTCAATGCCTTCGCCTACTTTGAAGTAGGTGAAAGAAACGATTTCTGCACCGGCTTTCTTGGCCAGTTCGCCGACCTTGATTTCAGGGTTCTTGACGAACGCCTGCTCAACCAGGCTCGCTTCAGCCAGGAACTTGCTGATACGGCCTTTGACCATGTTTTCAACGATGTTTTCTGGCTTGCCGGCGATCTTGTCAGCGTTGAGAGTCAGGAACACGCCCTTCTCACGCTCAATCGCTTCAGCGGAAACTTCCGACGGCAGCAGGAATTCAGGGTTGGTCGCCGCTACGTGCATAGCGATGTCCTTGGCCAACTCAACAGTGCCGCCTTTCAGGACAACTGCAACACCGATCTTGTTGCCGTGCAGGTAACCACCAACAACATCACCTTCAACACGAGCCAGGCGACGGATATTGACGTTTTCGCCAACCTTGCCGACCAGTACCAGGCGATCAGCTTCTTGAGCTTCGATCAACGGAGCAGCTTCAGTCAGCTTGTCAGCGAACGCTTTTTCTACGCTGGAAGCAACAAATGCCTTGAAATCATCCTGCAAAGCCAGGAAGTCGGTCTGCGAGTTCACTTCCAGCAGAACGGCGGATTTACCGTCTTCTTTAAGAGCGATCGCGCCTTCAGCGGCAACGTTGCCAGCTTTCTTGGCTGCCTTGATGGCGCCCGAAGCACGCATGTCATCAATGGCTTTTTCGATGTCGCCGCCGGCCTTGGTCAAGGCCTTTTTGCAGTCCATCATGCCTTCGCCAGTACGCTCGCGCAGTTCTTTGCGCCTTTGGCACGTCCGGACACCGAGGTAGCTCGTTCGATCTGAGTTTCAACGAATGGCACGTTCTGGCCATCAGCCAGGCGATCTGCCTGTACC
>NZ_JBNNVP010000032.1:0-77229 GCF_050280605.1 Pseudomonas sp. NPDC089918
CCCCGTTGGGCTGCGAAGCAGTCCCCAAATCTCTGATGTACCAAAAATTTTGTGAGTGCTACGCACTCAAACGGGGGCAAGCCCCCTCGCCACAGGCTCGCTCCCACATTATTGATCGGCTGTCTGCATCCCGGCGCGAGTGGGTTTGCCCAGGGCATGGGCGAAGAACCGTCCGGCTTCGGAAATCATGTTGCGGTGAATGTCCTTGCGGTCGACGCCGTCGGCATCGGTACACAGCGCCGGCATGGCGGCGATCTGTTCTTCGTTGCATGGCGCCAGGAATACGAAGTGCCCTGCCCCGGCCAGCAATTTGAAATCCGGTGCGGTTGGCAGTTTGCGCGCAAGCGCTGCGGCGTTTTTGTCGAACGCCACCAATTTGTCGCCATCACCGCTGTAAAGCAGCACCGGCACATGCACGTCGGCCAAGGTATGGCGGCCGAACTTCAGACTCAGCGGTGCCATCAGTAACAAGGCATGCACGCGCGGGTCCGCCACTGGCTGCAAATCATCGCGGTCGACGATCAGTTCGCCTTGCGTATTGCAGGCATCGTGATCATCCGGGCGCTCCTGGCAATAACGGCGCAGACGATCCAGATCCGGGGTGGCACCAGACAGAATCAGTGCAGTCTCACCGCCCGCCGAATAGCCAATCACCCCGACCTGTTCGGCATTGACGAAGGGCGCGAGCATCCGGTCGCTGAGTGTCGCGGTAATGGCTTCGGATATCTGGATCGGCCGACCATAAAGGTTGCTCAAGGTGCCGAGGCGGCTATGGTCTTTGGAGTTGTCGCCGGGATGGATCACCGCCACCACCACAAAGCCCTTGCGCGCCAATGAGGTGGCGAGGTCGTGCAGGGCCAGCGGGGTTCCGGTGTTGCCGTGGGACAGCATCAGCATCGGGAAACGTCCGATGGCGACTTTGGTGTCTTCACCCGCTTCGACCGTGTAGCCCTCGAGCGTGCTGGAATGTTCCTTTTCACTGGACGGGTAAAAGGCGATGGCACGCATCGGCTGCAGGTCCAGCGGATCGAGGAACGTCATTTCATGGAAGCCGACGCTCCAGTGAGGGTGCGGCGCAGGCGCGGCATGCACTGAATTCAGGCTGCCGAACAGGCAAATCAGTAGCGTTGCACAAAGACGCACCATGGGATGCCCCACCTTGTTACCTGACCGCAGATGTAAAGCCTCGGGTGCATAACCTGGGCCAGAAACTGATCACCGCCAGAAACAAAAAACTCCGTACCTGGCCATCACGATGACCAGAATACAGAGTTTCAAGGGTATTGCCCGAGCTGTTTACGACTTTACGCAAGCCTTACGCAGCGGCGAACAGTTGCTCGCTGATGTGCGCCTGAGCGTCGCTCATGGCTTTGGTGCGCACTTCATCACCGTAGGCCAGGCCATGGGCGCGGACGAACTCGATGTCGGTGATGCCGAGGAAACCGAACAACACCTTCAAGTAGTCTTCGTGAGCAGTGCCGGTTGGTTGACCAACGTGCAAACCGCCGGACGTCGAAACGATGACTACTTTCTTGCCGCCGCATAGGCCTTCAGGGCCGGCTTCGGTGTAGCGGAAAGTCTGGCCGGCCACGGCGATGCGGTCGATCCAGGCCTTGAGTTGGGTCGGGATGGTGAAGTTGTACATCGGCGCGGCAATCACCACGGCATCGGCGGCGATGAATTCGGCCAGGGCCTGCGCGCTCAGATCGGCTTCGTGCTGTTGCGCGGCGTTGCGCAGCTCTGCGGCAGTGCCGGCGGCAACCAGGGTGGTGGCGGAAAAATGGCTGATGGCATCGGCGGCCAGGTCGCGGTAAGTCACCACAACGCCAGGCTCGGCAGCTTGCCAGGTTTTGACGACTTCGCCGCTCAGCTGACGGGAAGCCGAGTTGTCACCCAGAATGCTCGAATCGATATGCAGTAATTTCATGTGGGATCTCCAAGGTGAGGATCGCCACCGGGCGATCTGATGGAGACAATCCTACCGACGAAAGCAATGGCTGATTAGTCGGTAACAATGCGATAGTTCGTCCCACTGATAGAACAGTCGAGTATTAAATCGATGCAAGACCTCAACGACCTCTACTATTTCGCCAAAGTGGTCGAAGCCGGTGGCTTTGCTGCAGCCGGGCGTTTGCTGGGGATTCCCAAGTCGCGATTGTCGCGACGCATTGCTGAGCTGGAAGAACGCCTCGGCGCGCGCCTGCTGCAACGCACAACCCGCCAACTCAACCTCACCGCCGTGGGCGAGCGCTACTTGCGCCATTGTCAGGCGATGCTGCTGGAGGCCGAAATGGCCGACGAAGCGGTGGCCAGCATGTCCAGCGAACCCCGGGGGCGCTTGCGAGTGTCCTGCCCCGTAGGGTTGGCCCATCAGATGCTGCCTGGGGTGATCAGTAACTTCCTGGAGAAATTCCCCCAGGTTCAACTGGAAGTCATGCTGCTCAATCGTCGGGTTGACTTGATCAACGAGGGCATCGACGTTGCCTTGAGAGTGCGGGATCTGGGTGATGAAGATCCATTGCTGGTGACCCGTCGCCTGCGTCAGGCCCAGATGCTGATGGTTGCCAGCCCGGCATTTTTGCTCGGCCATGAAATCAATCACCCCGAAGACCTGAAAAATTTGCCCGTGCTCGGCGCTCTGGAGGCCGATCGCATGGTGCACATCCGCATGCTTGATCAACAGGGCAAAAGCTACGACCTGAGCCTCGAGGCGCGATTGGGCTGCGAAGATTTCATCGTGCGTAAAGCCTGCACACTCAGCGGCCAGGGCTTTACCATGCTGCCCATGATGTATTGCGAGCAAGAGCTGGAAAACGGTTCGCTGGTGCAACTATTGCCCGACTGGTCATTGCCGGGCGGCTGGCTGCAAGCCGTCTACCCTCATCGACGCGGGGTGATGCCGGCGGTGCGCGCCTGGATCGACCATTTGATCGAATCATTCAATGTTTGCGGGGACAGACTGTTATGAAAGCGGGACGAATGAGCGAAGAGGATGTCGCGCAATACTGCCTGGCGTTGCCCGGCGCGCGGGAGGATTACAAGTGGGGTGGCGTGCGGGTGTTTTCGATTGCGGGGAACAAGATGTTTGCCTTGCAGAACCTGCGGGGACAGTCCCTGGCTTTCAAGGTCGACAAGGACCTGTTCCTGGGCCATTGCGACCGCCCGGGCATTCACCCGGCACCGTATCTGGCCCGGGCCCAGTGGGTCATCATGGAAACGCCCTACCCGCTGGGCACCGAAGAACTGCAAGGCTTGCTGCAACGTTCCCACCAATTGGTGGTGAGCAAGTTGCCCAAGCGCACGCAGGTCGGCTTGCTGCTTTAAAGTGCTTTAAAGCAATGCAAACAGGTTAGCGCCCAGAAACAGCTGATCGATCCAGAACACTTGATGCATCAGCACGATGAGCCAGAACACCAACTGAAACGAGACTTTGCGGGTCTTGTGCCGAAACGCTTGCTGGGCCAGCAAAGCGCCCGGCCAACCACCCGCCAGCTCCACCGCGTGCAAGACGTTCTCCGGCGTGCGCCAACGGTCGGCGCGGGCCTTGTGCTTGTCGCTCCAGTACAGGAAAAACGCCAGCACGCTGACGATGCCGTAGGCCGCCAGGGGAATCACCGACACCCCGCGCAGCCACATCGACACCGAGCCAAACAACGGCACTGCGCACAGCACAACGAACACCAGCAGTTTCAGCCGCAGGTTCTGCATGGCGCCCCCGGACTTGCGCCCGGGGTTATTGTTGCGCGCACTGGAATCGCTCATGGCTTGACCGCTGTCCAGTCGACCCAGCCGAATTGCCAGGTGGCCAGGATCACCAGACCGAACGCAATGCGATACCAGGCGAATGCCGCGTAGCTGTGGCTGGCAATGAATATCAGCAGGGCCCGAACGGCGATCATCGCAAAGATGAAGGCGGTGATGAAGCCAATGGCAAATACCGGAAAATCAGCCGGCACGAACAGGTTGCGGTATTTGTAGCCCGAGTACACCGCCGCCCCGACCATGGTTGGCATGGCGAGGAAGAACGAGAATTCGGTGGCCGTTTTGCGCGACAACCCGAACAGCAAGCCGCCAATGATCGTCGAGCCGGAACGCGAAGTCCCGGGGATCATCGCCAGGCACTGGGCGAAGCCGACTTTGAGAGCGTCTTTCCAGGTAATGTCATCGACGCTTTCAGCATGCACCTCATGCTGACGACGTTCGGCCCACAACATCACGACCCCGCCCACGACCAATGCGGTAGCCACGGTAATCGGGTTAAACAGGTACTCGTGAATCAAGTCGGCGAAAATCACCCCCAACACCACCGCCGGCAGGAAAGCGATCAACAGGTTCGCGGTAAAACGCCGAGCGCTGGGCTGCGTCGGCAAGCCAATGACCACGTCGAAGATCTTGCGGCGAAACTGCCAGACCACCGCCAGGATCGCGCCGAGCTGAATGATGATATTAAAAGCCATGGCCCGCTCGCCGCCGAAATTGAGCAAGTCCGCCACAATAATCTGGTGCCCGGTACTGGAAATGGGCAAGAACTCCGTCAGCCCTTCTACCACGCCTAAAATCAATGCCTGAAAGGCCGTCCAAAGATCCATCAATCCCCCAAGAAACAATGCCCCCAGGCATGCTCCGTTAATAATTTATAAGCGTTAACTGCGATCAACCTTAGCTGAATCCCCGCGCGCACAAGATCCACGCAAAACGGTAAAAATTGCGTGAAAAAAGACTTGGGCTCAGGTTTTCCCGCGCGGGGCCGAAATCCTATCAGACAAGCCTCGTTTACGCTGCCGCGTAATAGGACCTGAGTCGGATAGGCCCGATCGGCAAAGTGTGATTGGATGCTGGCGATCGTTTATTACAAGAACAAGAAACCGGAGTAACCGCGTTATGAACAGCTTGCGCAGTGTGTCGATCAGCCGACGCTTGTGGCTCATCTTGATCGTGGCCGTGGTGATGCTATTGACGTTGGGCGTGTTGATGCTCAAGCAGATTCACGACGACCTCTATCAGGCCAAGGCCCAAAAGACCCAGCACGTGGTGCAGACCGCCAGCGGGATCCTCACCTACTATCACGGCCTGGAAACTGCCGGCACCCTCACCCGCGATGCCGCGCAAAAACAGGCACTGACCGCCGTGCGCGGTTTGCGCTACGACCAGAACGATTATTTCTGGATCAACGACCTGACGCCCGTCATGGTCATGCACCCGACCAATCCGAAACTTGAAGGTCAGAATCTCTCGACGATCCGCGACCCCGACGGTTTCGCGCTGTTCAACGAGATGGTCGCCATCGCCAAGGCCAAGGGTGCCGGCATGGTCGATTACCGCTGGCCGAAACCGGGCGCCAGCGCGCCGGTGGAAAAAACCTCCTACGTGAAACTGTTCGAGCCCTGGGGTTGGGTGATCGGTTCCGGCGTGTACATCGATGACATGCAGGCCGAGTTTTATGCCCAAGTCTGGAAGGCCTCTTTTGTGGGTCTGGTCATTGCGCTGATCATGGCCCTGCTGGTGATCATGATTGCCCGCAGCATCGTGCGTCCGCTCCAGGAAACCGTGAACGCCATGGCCAACATTGCCAGCGGTGAAAGCGACCTGACCCGCAGCCTCGATACCCACGGTCAGGACGAAGTCACGCAACTGGCCCGGCACTTCAACGCCTTCACCGCGAAACTGCGCCTGGTGATCAGTCAGTTGCAGGTGTCCGCCGGCGCGCTCGGCCAGTCTTCCAGCGAACTGGGCAACGATGCCGCGCAAGCCCAGCAACGCAGCCAGCAGCAGTCGCAACAGATGGAACTGGTGGCGACCGCGATCAACGAAGTGACCTACGGCGTGCAGGATGTGGCCAAAAACGCCGAACACGCGGCCAGTGAAATGCGCAATGCCGAGTCTGAGGCGCAGCAGGGACAGGTCAATATCGATGGCAGCTTGCAGCAGATCGACAAGCTGTCTGCGACCATCGATCAAGCCGTTGAAGTGATTCGTACGCTGGCCGCCGAAAGCACGCAAATCGGCAGCGTTCTGGAAGTGATCCGCTCCATCGCCGAGCAAACCAACTTGCTGGCCCTCAACGCAGCCATCGAAGCCGCCCGAGCCGGCGAGCAAGGTCGCGGGTTTGCGGTGGTCGCCGATGAAGTGCGCCTGTTGGCCCAGCGTACTCAAAAATCGACGGCGGAAATCCAGTCGATGATCGAACGCCTGCAAAGCCATTCGGAAGCGGCGGTCAAGGTGATTGGCGACAGCAGCCGTGCCTCGCAACTGACCATCGAGCAGGCCGGCCTGGCCGGCGCCAGCCTGAATGCCATCGGCCAGGCCTTGCGCAATCTCAATGGGTTGAACGCTTCGATTGCCAGCGCGACCTTGCAACAGGCCCACGTGGTGGAAGACATCAACCAGAACGTGACCCAGGCCGCAGGCTTGTCCCACAGCACGGCACTGGCGGCCGAGCAGTCGAGCGTGGCCAGCGTTCATCTCAAAGAGTTGAGCGAGCAGTTGAACGGGTTACTGAAGCAGTTTCGGGTCTGATCAATTCAGTAGGGGCAACTGGCCCGGCCAGCCCGGAACACCAGTCGCCCCCATCGCGAGCAGGCTCGCTCCCACATTGGATCGTTGTCGAACACAAAACCTGTGTCCTCTAAAGATCTCCTGTGGGAGCGAGCCTGCTCGCGATGAACGATGACGCGATTTTTCCGGGTACAATTCGCTCCCCCTCATTTTCACGACACCAAGGAACCTCCATGTCCGGGCTTGAACTGTTTGCTGCCGCCCTCGGCGTGATTGCCGTCTGGTTGACGGTCAAACAGAACCCCTGGTGCTGGCCGATCGGTCTGGTCATGGTGCTGCTGTATAGCTGGATCTTTTTCGAAGTGAAGCTGTATTCGGACATGCTGCTGCAAGTGATCTACGCCGGTTTGCAGATCTACGGCTGGTGGCAGTGGACCCAGGGGACCGCAACTCATGGCAAGCGGCATGTCAGCCTGCTCGATGGCAAATCCATTGCGCTCGGACTGGCCGTCGGCGCAGTCGGCAGTTTGCTGCTGGGCGCCGCGATGGCCCACTGGACCGATGCCGCGCAGCCCTGGCTCGATGCGGCACTGACCGGCTTCAGCCTGGTGGCGCAGTTATGGATGGCGCAAAAACGTTTGCAATGCTGGCCGCTGTGGATCGCACTGGACATCATCTTTGTTGGCCTGTTCATCTATAAAGCGCTGTACCTGACCGCCGGCCTCTATGGGGTGTTCGCACTGCTGGCGGTGCACGGCTGGCGGACATGGCGCGTCGACCCGGCGTTGCGTACATGAAAGTTCTGGTACTGACGGGGCCTGAATCCAGTGGCAAGAGCTGGCTGGCCGCCGAACTGCAACAGCAATTCGGCGGTGCTTTGGTGGGCGAATACGTGCGCTGGTTCATTGAGCAGAAGGCGCGCGACACGTGCCCGGCCGATATCCCAGAAATCGCTCGCGGTCAGCTGCAATGGGAAGACGAAGCTCGCGCCCTTGGGCCGTCGTTGCTGATTCTCGATACTCACTTGTTGAGCAATATGCTCTGGAGCGAAACCCTGTTTGGCGA
The DNA here is from genome assembly GCF_050280605.1 of Pseudomonas sp. NPDC089918. Classification (NCBI taxonomy): domain Bacteria; kingdom Pseudomonadati; phylum Pseudomonadota; class Gammaproteobacteria; order Pseudomonadales; family Pseudomonadaceae; genus Pseudomonas; species Pseudomonas sp. NPDC089918. Next base: position 7,561 of record NZ_JBNNVP010000032.1, read on the forward strand.
TTGCCCGGCCTGGCTCGAGCAAGCACTGCTGGCTCGGCACTATGACTTGCACTTGCTGCTGTCTCCCGAACAAGTCGATTGGACCGATGACGGTCAGCGCTGTCAGCCCGGGCTGGAGGAACGCCGGGCTTTTTTCAACGCGACTCAGGCATGGCTGGTGCAGCATCGACAGCCTGTTCAAGTGCTTCAGGGCAATTGGGCCGAACGCCGGCTTCAGGCATTGCAAGCCGTCACGCTGCTGCTCGGGCGCTGACCTCTCTATTTCGGAGGGACCTGTGGGAGCGAGCCTGCTCGCGATTGGGCCATCACATTCAACATCTATGTTGACGGTCAGACCGCTATCGCGAGCAGGCTCGCTCCCACAGGGATTGCGCTTGACTGGCTGGCACTCTCCTCCAGTCCATTTGTTGCAGTATTTTTGCAAATGCGTCCGTTTCTGAAACACCCCCTCCCTCTCGAACAGCCTGTTTCAACGCTGGTCATCTTCTTGTCATGCGATGTGTTAGAGCGCTGATACATCCTGCACAAAGCTTGGATCCAGTGCTATTGCGATCTCTTATCAATATTGCCGTCCCGGCGGTTGTCTCAGACCTGAAACACCCTTTCATCGATCCACTAGCGTTGATCGATAACCCTATGAATCAAAACAATAATCAAAAACCGGCACAGCTTTCGCTCACTCCTTCACAACGCTGACCGGGACCAGCCCACAACAAAGAAGGAATTGCCGCCGTGGGGACATTTGATAACAGCATCTTTAGCCTCCTACTGATCGGATGTGTACTGGGCTCAAGTGTCAGCCTGCCCGTACAGGCTGACAACGGCATCATTATTATCAAACGTGATGTCCAACCGCGCATGGCAACGCGTGCACCGGTGATTCCCGACCCTAGCCCCACGACCGCCAATGCCAACCCGTCCAGACAAGTCCTCAGGCAAACGAACGAGTTGAGCGACGGCGACTTCGCCAACGTCGCCAGTGGTGCCGGTATCTCCCGCCTGGTCACTCAAGGCACCAACAACAACCTGGGCGGCAATATCACCAACCAGACCCAGCTTTCCAACCTCCCCGCTGGACGTTCGGGAAACTCGGGCAACGGTATTGCCAACATGGTCAATTCAAATGTCCAGCAAGGTCTGGGTGCTCTGAGAGTTGTAACGGGAGACCGTTGAGATGAATCGTACGCTGCTGATGGTGGCCATGTTTTGCAGTGCATCGACCTTTGCCCAGCCTCCCATCATCAATAACGCTGAAATCGACGGTTCGGGCATGCAGCACCAAGGCAACCTCTCGGTCAACCAGGCGGCGGGCGATCAGCAGCAACAGGCCAACGCCCGGGCCATCGCCATTGGCAACAACGCCAGCGCCACCACACAGATTCGCCAACGACTGCGTACGCAGGTCGACCCCAGGATCGATGCTCGATCCAGCATTCAAGGCGACTCCTTCAGCCACGGCAACGGTGTACTGGGCGTCAACCAGAGCGCGGGCGCCAGCAACCAGCAAGCCAATGCCCTGCGGATAAGTATCAGTACACAACCGCAAAGTATCGACGACAGCGTCCTCATGCAGCAGAACGTGACGCTGATCAACAACTCCGATCCAACTGACTCTGCACCAGGCAATCGCCAGGTCGCTACCAGCGATCAGGCCTTCACCGGTAGCCGTGGGGTGATCCAGTTGAATCAGAGCTCCGGGGTGGGAAACCGAATGGCCAACACCCTGAGCGTACGGGTCACGGATTGATCCAAACAGGTAGAAACAACACTTAACCTAAAATAAGTACGGAGAATCACCATGAAACCTTCGATGGCACTCAAGCCTCTGGTTTTCGCAATTGCTGCGGTCATGGCTGTTGCTGTACAAGCGAACGATTGGCGTGACAATGACCACCACCATGGTCATAAACCCCCTCCTCCAACAAAGATCCCTGTCTATGCGACGGCCAATGCGTGGGATAACCAGAGCAGTACCGGCAACCGCATCCGTAACGAGGGGACGGTCAACGAAGCCGAGATGAACAGCTCTGCCACAGGCGCCAGCGGTAACGTCGGCGTCAACGTGGCGGCAGGTAGTGGCAACCAACAAGACAACGCGTCCGCCATCGCCAATGCTGCCTCAAACTCCAGTCAGGACAACAGCTTCGTGTTCGGCACTGCCGAAGCCACCGCCGACGTCACGCAATACAGCAACAACAACAGGGTCAACAACTTCGGCAGCACAGCCTCTGCCGTGATGAACGGATCGGGGAATGGCGGCAGCGGCAATATGGGTATCAACATTGCTGGCGGCGACCTCAACCAACAGAAAAACACCATGGCCATTGCCAACACCAATGCCCCGCTCGGTAACGCAACAGCCACCGCCTCTGCCGATCAACAGGGTCCTGGCCTGGTCGTAAATAACAACGCCGATCGGACGTACCGCCAGGATACGTTCACATTTACCAGAACGGCCAGCGGTAGCTCCTCTCGCGATAAGTCTTCCGATTTGAGCGTTGATAAAAGCGCTTCTTCGAGCTTCGATGTGAGTGGTTCCAGGAGCGCTGATGCGAGTGGTTCCAGAAGCTCCGATGCGAGCGGCTTCAGAAGCTCGGACAGCAGTTCCAGCCGCAGTGCTTCTTTGAGTGCTGCTTTGGACGCGTCTGCGAATGCCACCAGAACGGTTACCTGGAACAATGGCAATGGCGATCGCACCCGCACCAGGACTGTCGACGCATCGGTTGACGCATCGATCGATGCAAATTTCGACGCATCGCGCGAAAGATCGAGCGATTCCTCGTTCGAAAGATCGTTCGATAAATCGTGGGAGAGATCGTCCGCCTCCTCGTTCGAAAAATCGGGCAGTAAAGAGTCCGAATCTTCGTACGACAAATCGAAAAGCTACAGCGAGAGCAGTTCTTTTGATTTGAGCAACACCTATTCCTATCAAGTGCTGACTCCAACTGGCTGGGCCAACCCTGTGACCAACACCGCAACCCTGAACGGTTCGGTGAATGGCGGCAGTGGCAACCTGGGCGTCAACGTGGCTGCAGGTGTGGGCAACCAACAAAGCAACTCGTTGGCCATTTCCAACAACTCGTTCTAATTGCTGTCTCTGGAGGCCCCCTCACGGGGGCCTGTTTCAACACAACCAGAAGGCGTCCTTACATGCGCATTATCGTCGTGGCATTTTTGCTTTGCGTGGCCAGTGTGATCCTTTGCGTGGGCGGTGTGGTCGCGGCTGCACAAATGCCGCTTTCCGTCCTGCCGGGCGGCGCGGTGGTGTATAAGCCGATCCAGAGCATGCGCGAGCGTAAATTTGCCGACCTGGTGCAACAGAAAACCGACTTCAGTTGCGGCGCAGCTGCGCTGGCAACCATATTGCGCCAGGCCTATTGGCTGGACGTGAATGAAGAACAGATCATCGAAGGCATGCTGGCACACTCCGATCAAGATCTTGTCCGCGTCCAGGGCTTCTCCATGCTCGACATGAAGCGTTACGTGGAAAGTATCGGCATGCGGGCCCGTGGCTACCGGGTAGCGCCGCAAACGTTGAGCGAAATCAGAATTCCGGTTGTGGTACTCCTGGATATCCGTGGCTACAAACATTTTGTGGTCATGCAAAAAGTCCATGAGGGCTGGGTCTATATCGGAGACCCGGTACTCGGTCATAAACGCTACAAAGTCGACGACTTTGTAAAAGGCTGGAACGGCATCATCTTTGCCGTGATCGGTCAGGGCTACGACAAAACCAATGCGTTGCTCGACCCGCCCTTGCCACTGACTGCCAAGAACCGCATCAACACCTTCACCCCGGTGCGAGACGCAGAGTTGATGGATTTCGGATTCATCCAAAGCGACTTCTTCTAATGACAAGGAGCACGACGCTCCGGGAGCATCCAATGAAGACTCCACTCTGGCTAGCCATGGTTTGCCTGGCCGCCAGCCTGCCGACCCAGGCACAGACGTTCAAACCCATTGAACTGAAGGATCAGGAATTGGCGACCCTGCGAGGCCGCTATGTCATGCCGGGGCGGATCATCAGTTTCGGCATTGTCATGACCAGCACTTGGCAAAATGCCAACGGTGAAGTGATCGGGGCAACGTCCTCGATGCAAATTCAACAATCGACCATCAAGCCACAGTTCTATGTATCGATGATCAATGAAAAAGGTAATGGCGCAACGAGTTCGCAAGGCACCGGCACCGTCATTGGCGGCAACGGGCTCAACAGCACCGAAGGCGTCACTCAAGTCGTGCGTGCTGCCGGCGACCATAACACTGCCTACAACAACGTGGATATCAACGTCACCAAGGCTAGCCAAGCGCCAGCAACGCAACAGCAGGGCCAGGCATTGGCCGCAGGCTCGACGTTGGTCGGCGCCAATGGCGCGGGTTCGCTGAGCGTTTCCTCGACCGGTACCGGTGTGCAATTCAACATCGTCGCCAACAACAACCAGGGCAGTACCGTACAACGCCTGGCCCAGGGTGGGCTGATGCAGAATACGACGTTGCTCGGCGGTGGCAACCAGGTCAACAACCTCACATCCTTCAATGTCGTGCTGCGTGACAACGCAACAGCCGGGTCGCTGAACGGCAACCTGGACCAGCTAAGAGGTCTTCGCACTCTCGGATTCTGATCTACGCTCAGTGTCACCCGATGTAGTCAGAAGGGACGGCTAACCCATGCACCGATCGTTGACGTTTAGAGCAATCGTTTGTTTGAGTAGCCTGGCCCCGGTCACACTGCTGCACGCAGCAACGGACCCCCAGGTTGAAGCACTAAAACAAGAACTCATGGAGTTGAAACAGCGGTACGAAGCACAACAGAACGCGCTGATGGTACTCGAGCAACGCGTTCGCCAAGTCGAAGAAACACCTGCGACACCCGCTCCCAAACGCCTGACCAAATCCCCCGCCGAAACGCCCAGGAGTGGCCAGACGGTGGCTGCCGGTGCGCCGGGAACCACAGGCAGTTCATACGGCCAGTCGCTCAAGGATGATTCGGAGCCTGCGCAAAGCGTTTCCAACCTGTATGACGAAGCCAGCGGCTTCTTCGGTGGCGGCAAGTTCAGCGTCGAAACCGGGCTGACCTACACCCACTACGATACCCGTGCATTGGTGCTCAACGGCTTCCTGGCACTGGACGCGATTTTCCTCGGTAACATCAACCTCGACCGCATCAAGGCGGATAACTGGACCCTGGACCTGACCGCCCGCTACAACGTGGCCCAACGTTGGCAGTTCGACATCAACGTCCCCGTGGTTTATCGCGAATCAACGTATTCCTCCGGTGGTGCCGGTGGCGCAGGCCCGGTGACGTCGGACGCTACCGTGACCCGCGACCCGACCATCGGCGATGTGAACGTTGGCGTTGCCTACAAGTTTCTGGATGAGTCGGCCAATCTGCCCGACGCAGTCTTTACGTTGCGCGTCAAGGCGCCGACCGGTAAGGACCCTTACGGCATCAAGCTGGTCAATGACCCGAACAACGATAACCTCTCGGTACCCGAGGACTTGCCGACCGGCAATGGTGTCTGGTCGATCACCCCGGGCCTCTCGCTGGTCAAGAGCTTCGACCCGGCCGTGCTGTTCGGCAGCCTGGCCTACACCTACAACATGGAAGACTCTTTCAGCGACATCAGCCCTCAGGTCAACTCCAAGGTGCCCGGGGACGTAAAACTGGGCGATTCCTGGCAGGTCGGCGCCGGCATTGCATTCGCCTTGAACGAGAAGATGAGTATGTCGTTTTCGTTCACCGATCAGTTCGCCAGCAAGAGCAAGATCAAGCCGGACGGTGGCGACTGGCAATCGATTTCCAACAGCGATTACAACTCGGCCAACTTCAACATCGGCATGACCCTGGCCGCAACCGATAACCTGACGATCGTTCCCAACCTGGCCATCGGCCTGACCGACGACTCGCCAGACTTTTCCTTCAGCCTGAAATTCCCGTACTACTTCTAACCGTTTCCCCCCCATGGAAAAGGCCCGCTGCGACGGAAGTCGCAGCGGGCCTTTTCGTTTCACCCGCCCTAGCGGATTTGGTGCTTATGCAGCAATCGGTAAAAAGTCGGCCGTGACACCCCCAGAACTCTGGCGGCGACACTCAGGTTATCGCTGTGCCGGTTCAACACATCGCACAACGCCTGACGCTCGGCGCGGGTCTTGTAGTCTTCAAGGGTGCCCATCGGCGAAGCGGTGGCGTGTTGACTGAGCAACCCCAGGTCTCGCGCCTCGATCTGCCGTCCTTCGGCCAGAACCAGCCCGCGCCGTACCCGGTTGGCTAGCTCGCGGACATTGCCCGGCCAGTCGTGTTTGCCCATGGCGATCAGCGCGTCCTCACTGAAGCTGCGTGGGCGACGGCCGGTTTCCTGGCTGTAGAAATGGGAAAAGTGGTTGGCCAGCATCGAGAGATCGCCATGGCGCTCACGCAGCGGCACGGTAATGACTTGCAGGACGTTCAAGCGGTAATACAGATCTTCGCGAAAGAGTTTCTTCTCGATGGCCGCTTCAAGGTCGACGTGCGTTGCCGCCAATACCCGCACATCCACCGGAATAGGCTGGTGGCCCCCTACACGCTCAATGTGTTTTTCCTGCAGGAAGCGCAGCAGATTGGCTTGCAGTTCCAGGGGCAAATCACCGATTTCATCGAGAAACAGCGTTCCGCCGTTAGCCGCCTCGATCCGCCCGACCTTGCGCTGATGAGCGCCGGTAAAGGCGCCCTTCTCGTGGCCAAACAGTTCGGACTGGATCAAGTGTTCGGGGATCGCGCCGCAGTTGATCGCCACGAACGGTTTGCTGTGACGCTGGGATTGTCGATGCAGGGTGCGGGCGACCAACTCCTTGCCGGTCCCGCTTTCGCCGCGAATCAGCACCGGAGATTCGGTGGGTGCCAGTTTGCTCAGCAGTTTGCGCAGTTCGCGAATCGGTTTGCTGTCGCCGAGCAGTTCATGTTCAGGCTCATCGATATGAACCGGGCCCTGGCCGCGCAGGCGCGCCATGCCGAACGCGCGCCCCAGGGTGACTTGAACCCGAGAGACATCGAACGGCAGGGTATGGAAGTCAAAAAACCATTCGCAGACGAAGTCCCCGACATTTTGCAATCGCAAGACTTCTTGATTAAGCACCGCAATCCACTCGGTACCGCTACGGGTGATCAATTCCTTGACGGCTTCCGGGCGCTCCAGATGAAAGGGCTGCAAACGCAACAGGCCGACATCGCAAGTTCGTTCAGTGGCGTTTTCCAGGGTACAGCTGTCAACATCCCATCCAACGGCGCGTAAACCCGGCAACAAGCGGTGGCAGTCGTCGCAAGGATCCACTACTAAAAGACGTCGTAAGGCAGGCGCTTCGATCATGACTGTTCCTTGACGCCAAATTTAGGAAATATTAGTAAAAACAGTCATTTGGCGGGCTTCGATGTAACACTAGCAAGATTTTGACGCGAGCTTGTATCGATTGCTTATAGGGTTGTTTGCTTATTAGTTATAAGAAGTCAGTTGGTTAGTTGCCTAACGGGTTAAACCTTTCATTCAGCTTTCAGAAGTGGCCTGAATATCGAATCAATCAAAGAAAGTTAAAATTTCTTTCGATTGTGTGTGACCTAAACCCCGGTTGCGGACATCAGTACAAGTAACCAGCCGAACGGTAAGCCCAACCGACGGCACATCACTTGTTTGGGCATATAGAGAGAAGATCCCATGAACGCCCCGCTCCGTATCAACGAAGCACTTTTGATTGCCGACAGCGCATTCCAACCCTTTCAATGCGTGGCCTGGGCTCTACAAGACGGTAGCGAACTAAGCCTGGCCATCATTGATCGCACCAACACGCGCATCAGCCGCAAACAAATTCCAAGCAGCGCCTATTCCGATCCAGAGCAACTCGAACACGTGCTGGAAGAAGCCCGTGCCGAGTTGAGCCAGGAAGGTTACAAGCTGCAATCATGGTCCATGCCGCACTAATTATTTTCGCGGATTACCGCTCGGTAATCCGCGCCCCCACTTCCTCTTAGTTGACGATTTTCTACAGTCAGCTGCGCGACACCACTCACCTGTTTCAACTTCTAGCCGCCGGATTACTTGGCAGGCTTTTCAGTGGTTCGAAAAGACACTGTTCTGGCACAAAACGCCCCCCCTCCGGCCCATGAAAACAGTTGTGCGCCGAGTCATTCAGGGATTGAATGTTTTGCTCAGGCAGTCACCTTCCGGGCACCCGGATCAGGACGACTGGCAAGGAGATGCATGCATGTCACCCCAGACTGCTTTTGCCTTACCTGCAACCGTGAATGGCGCCGAACGGCTCGATGCGAGTTTCGCTGGCACCGGCAAGACTCAAGTGTATTTTTCCGGCAGTCTCTCCAGCATGGCCAATGACATTGCGATTGACCCTGTCGGCCGGTTGCTGGTGGCGGCAAAAGTCGGTACGCCGGGCGGCCATCGCTTCGGCCTGGCCCGCCTGCTTGCAGATGGTTCGGCGGATCTGGCATTCGGCAAACAAGGCAGCATCAGCGGGCAGTTCGCCCACGGCTTCGAGGCCATGGCCGGCAAGGTGCGGGTGTTGGCCGACGGGCACATTCTGGTGGCCGGCCTGCATTACGAAAATGCTCACCGTACGCTGCCTGCCCTGGCGATGTTCGATCAGCAAGGCTGCCCGGTCCAGGGTTTTGGCGACAATGGATACTGCGTGGTGCGCCTGCCGGGTGATCTTTCCCGGGGCGCTCGCGACGCCTGGTTACCGCGCGGCATGCCTGGCACTGAAGCCTGTGATGTCTGCGTGCAGGACGACGGTCGAATCCTGCTGCTGGCCAATCATCACTTCGACCTGGCCGATCACGCCGGCATGCTGATACGACTCAATGCCGACGGTTCGCTGGACGATAGTTTCAACGGCCGTGGCTTCGTCATGGTCCGGCACCTGTTAATGAACACCTGGCTCTGCAGCTTGATGGTGCAGCGCGATGGCCGGATCCTGGTGAGCGGAACAATCAATGTTCCCGAGGAAGGTCTGCTGGCGCGTTATCACCCGGATGGCCGGCTGGACGACCGCTTCGCCGTGGATGGTTTCATGACCTTCAAGGCACGCGAGCACAGCGCTCGGGTCTGCCGGATCGTCCAGCATGAAAACGGTGACTTGCATTGCTTTGGCAGCAGTCGCGACCCGATGCTCTGCCTTTCTCTGAAAGTTCACAGTAATGGCCGGCCGGATATTCATTGCAACGGTGGCCAGCCAAAGCTATTGGGAGTCGACCGCAGCGACTGCCACTGGACCGCCGCCGGGGTTCAGCCGGACGGGCGAGTGCTGACAGTCGGAGGGACGGTCGGCGGGGTCGAAGCTGATCTCGTTTTTGCCCGATATTTACCCAGTGGGCAGCTGGATCGCAGTTTTGCCAAGGGCATCGGCTGGTGTCGCACACACCTGAGTCGCGGTTCGCATACTGCTACTTCATTGGCCATTCAGGCCAACGGTTGCATTGTCATAGGCGGCTATTCACTGGACGGTAACTGCCGCGCGGTCGTCGCGCGTTATCGGTGTTAGGCCAACGTCATTTTCCACACTTGATCTTCTGTTGTTCTTACGGCAACTTGCGCGCTTCTTAAAACAAGGAGTAGCCGATGTCTGGTTCAATGGCCCAGGCCTTCGCGCATAATTTTCTCGGGCACTCACCTCGTTGGTACAAGGCGAGCATTGTCGGCTTCCTGATTCTCAACGCTCTGGTGTTGTGGACAGTCGGTCCGGTGGCGGCCGGCTGGTTATTGGTGCTGGAGTTTATTTTCACCCTGGCCATGGCGCTCAAGTGTTATCCGTTGATGCCTGGCGGGTTGCTACTGGTCGAAGCATTGCTGCTGAAAATGACCACGCCCCAGGCGCTCTATGATGAGCTGGTGCACAACTTCCCGGTGATCTTGCTGCTGATGTTTATGGTGGCAGGCATCTATTTCATGAAAGACCTGCTGCTGTTTCTCTTCTCGCGCTTGTTGTTGGGGGTTCGCTCCAAGGCCCTGCTGGCGTTAATGTTCTGTTTCCTGTCCGCGTTTCTCTCGGCGTTTCTCGATGCGTTGACCGTGACTGCGGTGATTATCAGTGCGGCGGTGGGTTTCTATTCGGTGTATCACCGTGTCGCCTCGGGCGGCGATCCGCGTCAGGACAGCGAAATCGGCGATGACCGGCACTTGCCCACGCTCCATCACGCCGACCTCGAACAGTTCCGCGCCTTCCTGCGCAGCCTGCTGATGCACGGTGCCGTCGGCACCGCGTTGGGCGGTGTGTGCACGCTGGTTGGCGAGCCGCAGAACCTGTTGATCGGCCATGAAATGGGTTGGCACTTCGCCGAGTTCTTTCTGAAGATCGCCCCAGTGTCGTTGCCGGTGCTGGCTGCGGGCCTGGTGACCTGCGTGCTGCTGGAGAAACTGCGCTGGTTCGGCTATGGCACGCTGCTGCCGGACAACGTGCGTACGGTGCTGGCCAACTACGCCGCCGAAGACAACGCCGCACGCACTGCACGTCAGCGCGCTGCGTTGATGGTTCAGGGCGCGGCAGCGCTGATTCTGATTGCCGGCCTCGCGTTTCACGTCGCCGAAGTCGGCTTGATCGGTTTGATGGTGATCGTGCTGATCACCGCATTCACGGGCATTACCGATGAGCATCGCCTTGGCAACGCCTTCAAGGATGCCATGCCGTTCACGGCGCTGCTGGTGGTGTTTTTCGCAGTGGTGGCAGTGATTCAAGATCAGCAACTGTTCACACCGCTGATCCAGTGGGTGCTGGCTCTACCGACAAGTCAACAGCCGGGCATGTTGTTTATTGCCAATGGCTTGCTATCGGCCATTAGCGACAATGTGTTCGTGGCGACCATTTACATCACCGAAGTGAAACAGGCGTTCCTCTCCGGCCACATGAGCCGCGAACAGTTTGAAACCCTGGCGATTGCGATCAATACCGGCACCAACCTGCCGAGCGTGGCGACGCCCAATGGTCAGGCGGCGTTCCTGTTCCTGCTGACCTCGGCGATTGCCCCGCTGATTCGCCTGTCGTACGGGCGGATGGTATGGATGGCCCTGCCTTACACCGTGGTGATGGGCGTGTTGGGCTGGTATGCGGTGAGTTACTGGCTGTAACACCGGCCAAATGTGGGAGCGGGCTTGCTCGCGAAGGCGATGTGTCATTCAACAACGATGTTGAATGTGACGGCCTCTTCGCGAGCAAGCCCGCTCCCACATTGGTTTTGTGTCGTTATCGAGGGAGGATGTATTGCTCGATCGCCTGGGCCGCGCCGTCTTCGGTATTGGCTCCGGTCACCACGTCGGCCTGACGCTTCACCGCCTCTTCCGCCTGCCCCATGGCGATCGACAACCCGGCCCGGTGAAACATCGCCGGGTCATTGCCACCGTCCCCCATGGCGGCGGTCTGCTCCAATGGCACCCCGAGAAACTCGGCCAGTGTCGCCAATGCCTCGCCCTTGTTGGCTTTCATCGCAGTCACGTCCAGATAGATCGGTTGTGAACGCGAGACCTGCGCCTGCCCTTCAACCTTGGACAGCAACTGCGCTTCCAGTTCGATCAACAGTTCGGTGTTGCTGCTGGCGGCGACGATTTTGTCGATACGTGCCATGCAAGGCTCAAAACTCTCGACCACCACCGGCGGATAACCCAGGCCGTGCTGCTCTCGCGGGACCATCGGGCCGTACGGATCTTTCAACAGCCAGTCGCCGCCACTGAACACCCAGACTTCAATGTCCGGCTGATCGGCAAACAGCGTCAGCGCCGTCAGCGCCGCCGTTGCTGGCAAATGATGTGCAACCAGCACGCTGCCGTCCGGGTTTACGAGGGTGCCGCCATTGAAGGCCGCCGTCGGCAGATCGACACCCAGGGCTTCGATCTGTTGCAGCATGGCTTTTGGCGGACGTCCGGTGGCCAGGCTGAACAGTACGCCAGCCTCGCGCAAGGCGCGGACCGCTTCGATCGTGCGCTGACTGAGGCTGTGATCAGGGAGCAGTAACGTGCCGTCCATGTCGCTGAGCAGAAAACGGATGGGCTGTTGCGTTATCTCACTCATCCGACGCTGTGCCAGACGCGACCATCGCGGGTGAGCAGTTCATCAGCAATCTTGGGTCCGTCTTCGCCGGCCGCGTAGTTCTCCACCGTTGCGTCCTGCTGCCAGGCATCGAGGAATGGCTGCACGGCGCGCCAGCCGTTCTCGATGTTGTCGGCGCGCTGGAACAGCGTCTGATCGCCGGTCAGGCAGTCGTAGATCAGGGTTTCATAGCCGGTCGATGGCTGCATCTCGAAGAAATCCTTGTAGGCAAAACCCAGCTCGATATTGGCCATGTTCAACGCCGGCCCCGGCCGCTTGGCCAGCAGGTCGAACCACATGCCTTCGTTGGGTTGAATCTGGATCCGCAGGTAAGTCGGCTGCAACTCATCGACCTCGGTGTCGCGGAACTGCGCATACGGCGCCGGTTTGAAGCAAATGACAATCTCGGTGTCGCGCGCGCTCATGCGCTTGCCGGTGCGCAGGTAGAACGGCACGCCGACCCAGCGCCAGTTGTCGATCATGACTTTGAGCGCGACATAGGTTTCGGTCGTGCTGTCGGGCGCCACGTTGGCTTCCTGGCGATAACCGGGCAGCGGCTCGCCACCAATCTCGCCGGCGGTGTATTGGCCGCGCACCGAGTTGGCTCGCGCTTCCTCGGTCGACCAGGGGCGGATCGCGCCGACAACTTTGGCTTTTTCGCCGCGTACCGCATCGGCGCCAAACGCGGCCGGCGGTTCCATGGCCACCATCGCCAATAATTGGAACAGGTGATTGGGCACCATGTCCCGCAGGGCGCCGGTGACCTCATAAAAACTGCCACGGGTTTCCACGCCGACGGTTTCGGCGGCGGTGATTTGCACGTGGTCGATGTAATGGTTGTTCCAGAAGGCTTCGAACAGGCTATTGGAAAACCGGCTGACCAGTATGTTCTGCACGGTTTCCTTGCCCAGATAGTGATCGATCCGGTAGATCTGCTTTTCCGTCATCACTTTGAGCAAGCACGCGTTCAAGGCTTCTGCGGTATGCAGATCGGAGCCAAAAGGCTTTTCGATCACCACCCTTCTGAAGGCATCGGGGGTTTCTTGCAGCAATCCGGCAGCACCGAGACGCCGCACCACTTCGCTGAAAAAGCGTGGCGCGGTGGCCAGATAGAAAATCGCATTGCCCGTGCCGCTGTCGGCGATTTTCGCCGCCAGCGCTTCGTAGGTGCGTTCGTCAAGGAAGTCGCCCTGGACATAACTGATGTGCTTGGCCAGTTTGGCCCACAACGCCGGATCAAGGGCTTGATCGCCCTTGCCGACCTTGGCCGCCACTTCCTCCCGAATGAAATCTTCGAGTTTTTTGGCGAAGGCTTCGTCACTGATAGCGTTGTGATCAACGCCGATGATCCGCAGTCCATTCCCCAGCAAACCGTCGCGACTCAGGTTGTACAGCGCCGGCATCAGCAGGCGCTTGACCAGATCACCATGGGCACCGAACAGAAACAGCGTGGTAGGCGGTGCGGGTTCTGCCTTGGATTTCCTGCGGATCACATGGGTCATTTTTTCGGGGTCTCCACATGGCCGCCGAAGCCGAAGCGCTGGGCCGAGAGAATCTTGTCGCCAAAGGTGCCTTGCCCGCGCGAACGGTAGCGCGAGAACAGCGAGTTCGACAGCACCGGTACCGGTACCGATTGCTCCATGGCCGCTTCGATGGTCCAGCGACCCTCGCCGCTGTCAGCCACCGAGCCTGAGTAGCCGTCGAGCTTCGGATCGCTGGCCAGTGCGTCGGCGGTCAGGTCAAGCAGCCAGGACGACACCACGCTGCCACGACGCCAGACTTCGGCGATGTCGGCAACGTTCAGGTCGAAACGCTGGTCTTCCGGCAGGTTGGTGCTGGCTTTGGTCTTGAGGATGTCAAAGCCTTCGGCAAAGGCCTGCATCATTCCGTATTCGATGCCGTTGTGAATCATTTTCACGAAATGGCCAGAACCGGCCGGGCCTGCATGGATGTAACCGCGCTCGGCGCGATCGTCATCGGACTGGCGATCCTTGGTGCGCGGGATATCGCCCATGCCCGGGGCCAGCGTTTCGAACAGCGGGTCAAGACGCTTAACGGTGTCGGCATCACCGCCAATCATCATGCAGTAGCCACGCTCCAGGCCCCAGACGCCGCCGGAGGTGCCGACGTCGATGTAGTGCAGGCCTTTTTCCGACAGGGTTTTGGCCCGGCGGATGTCATCCTTATAGAAGGTGTTGCCGCCATCGATGATGGTATCGCCCGCTTCAAGCAAGGTACTCAGGGTGTCGATGGTGTCTTCGGTCGGTGCGCCCGCGGGCAGCATGACCCACACCGCGCGTGGTTTGGCCAGGCCAGCGACCAGGGCTGGCAAGTCGGCAACACCGGTGGCGCCTTCTTCAGCCAGGGTATCGACAAAGGCGCTATTGCGGTCGTAAACAACGGTGGTATGTCCGTTGAGCATCAGGCGCCGCGCAATATTACCGCCCATGCGGCCCAGTCCAATAATCCCGAGTTGCATGTACTGATGCTCCCTACTACAAATAAAGTGTGTCAAAGGTTATAGCCCAACGCGACTAATGAGGGTTAGTCCAGAGCGCTGGCACATAGTTTCCGGGCATTGTGCCCGATCCAGACTGATAACGCCGGGAATCGTACCGAAGACACAACGACCATGAAAAATAAAAAAGTTCCCTTCAGGGGCAAAAGAAATCAAAATCGGCGCCGATAGTAAGTGAGCACCCGAAATCGGGAGCGAACTTACAGTTGAGACAGCCATTTGCGAGGTGAGCAATGGGCACCGTACACACAGCACTGCCAGCACAAACCCTTTACGTCACGATCCGTCGCGATGAACTGCGCCAGTTGAAAGATGAGCGCGACCAGTTGAAGCGGGAAGTCGCCCAATTGCGCCTGCTGACCCAAGGCAATCAAGCTCAGCCCTTGCCCGTCACCCAACGCGCCCCCCACGCCTGACCCCTCGTTTGACTCGGAAGCAGCCTCTGCTGTTTCCGGCTCGCTGCAACCCTGCCAGCTCTGGCAACTCACAAAGTTTTCACACCTTCTTGTTGATACTCCGGCTCATTGTGGCCGCTCGGTATCCACGCGGCGCCCGTTCGTCTGCGACAAGGAGAGTGCCGACGGCCGAAGTAATTATCAGGCTGGAGTGCTGAATGGCTTTGTTTAAACGCAGCAAAACGTCTGCGAAAGGTTTTGATTGGGCAGGATTTCTCTGGTTATTTCTGTTCTTCTGGTATTTTTCCGGCATCACCCAACTGCTGATTCAACTGACAGGTACTTCCGGTTTTTCCGGGTTCCGTCAGGCCTTTGTGATGAGCGCCATCTGGCTCGCGCCGATGCTGCTGTTCCCCAGACAAACACGGGTGATGGCCGCACTGATCGGCGTGGTGCTGTGGGCCTGTTCGATGGCCAGCCTCGGTTATTTCTTCATCTATCAGCAGGAATTTTCCCAGAGCGTCATCTTCATCATGTTCGAATCGAACGTGTCTGAAGCCGGCGAGTACATGACCCAGTATTTTGCCTGGTGGATGGTGGCGGCATTCCTCGCCCACACCGCGTTCGCGTATTTCCTCTGGACCCGCTTGCGTCCGGTGTACCTGCCACGCGGCCAGGCATTGGTCGCGGCGACGGCGATTCTACTGGCCGTGGTCGGTTACCCGCTAATCAAGCACACCGCACGCAGCGGCAGCCTGGCGGGCGGCTTCGAGAAGTTCGAAACCCGCATCGAGCCCGCCGTGCCTTGGCAGATGGCCGTGGCCTATCACCGTTACCTCGATACCCTGGCCGGCATGCAAGATATGCTCGACAGCGCCAGCAAGATTGCGCCACTCAAGAACCTCTCCGATTCGATGGCCAATCAGCCGGCGACCCTGGTGCTGGTGATCGGCGAGTCCACCAACCGTCAGCGCATGAGCCTGTACGGCTACCCTCGGCAAACCACGCCGGAGCTGGACAAGCTCAAGGATCAACTGGCGGTCTTCGATAACGTCATCACCCCGCGCCCTTACACCATCGAGGCGTTGCAGCAGGTACTGACGTTCGCCGACGAAGAGAACCCCGACCTTTACCTGTCCACACCGTCCCTGGTGAGCATGATGAAACAGGCGGGTTACAAGACTTTCTGGATCACCAACCAGCAGACCATGACCAAGCGCAACACCATGCTCACAACGTTCTCCGAGCAGGCCGACGAGCAGGTGTACCTGAACAACAACCGCAACCAGAACGCCGCCCAGTACGATGGCGACGTGATCGAGCCGTTCAACAAGGCCCTGGCCGATGCGGCACCACGCAAGCTGATCGTCGTGCATTTGCTCGGCACGCACATGAGCTACCAGTACCGTTACCCGCCGACATTCAACAAGTTCACTGACCGCAAAGGCGTTCCGGACGGCGTGCGTGACGATCAGGTGCCGACGTACAACAGCTATGACAACGCGGTGCTGTACAACGACTTCGTGGTGTCGAGCCTGATCAAGGACTACGCCAAGTCTGATCCGAACGGCTTCCTGCTGTACCTCTCAGACCATGGCGAAGACGTCTTCGACTCCGTTGGCCATAAAACCCTGGGCCGCAACGAGAGCAAGCCGACGGCGCCGATGTACACCATTCCGTTCATGGCCTGGGCTTCGCCGAAATGGCGCGAAACCCATGACTGGAGTTTTGCTGGCGATCTGAGCCGGCCGTACAGCAGTTCTCAGCTGATTCACACCTGGGCGGATCTGGCAGGCCTGAGTTTCGATGAACTGGACCGCAGCAAAAGCCTGGTCAGCGACAGCTTCAAGCCTCGGCCATTGATGATCGGCGACCCTTATGCACGTAAGCAGAGGCCGTTGATCGACTTCAGCCTGATGAAACCCAAGGGCGCACCTATCACGCCGGCAGTCGTTCAGCAGTAATTTTGGCGCGGATCCTGTGGGAGGGGGCTTGTGTGGCGAGGGGGCTTGCCCCCGTTGGGGTGCGAAGCGCCCCCGGCATTTCAAAGTTAAACCGCATGTACAGGGTTTACGACTGCTTCGCAGCCGAACGGGGGCAAGCCCCCTCGCCACATAAGCCTCCTCGCCACAGAAGCCCCGTTGCCACGCAGTGGACTGCGAATTAAAGCGCCTTGATCCAGAACAGCATCCGCCCGTGCGCCGGGTCGAACATGCCTGGTGAAAAACCGAATTTGCCGTAGGCCCCCTGAGCCACTGCATTACCTTCCAGCACTTCCAGTGTGATTTTGCAGCAGCCGCGCTGGCGTGCGATGTCCTCGACTTTGTGCAGCATCTTCTGACTCAGCCCCAACCCGCGAAACTTCGACACCACTGCCACGTCATGCACGTTGACCAGCGGCCGACAGGCGAAGGTCGAAAAACCTTCAAAGCAGTTGACCAGCCCTGCCGGCTCGCCGCCGACAAACGCCAGTACGCTGAAGGCATGGGGACGTTTGGCCAGTTCCCCCGGCAGTTGTCGCAATCTATCGGCGGGTAACGGGTGACCGCCGCCCATTGGGTCTTCGGCGTAATGGTTCAACACCAGGCCAATCGCCTCGGCATGCACCGGGTTGGTGTAGCTGGCCTGAAGCACAAGAATTTCTGCGGATTCCATTTCCATCCTCAATCACACAAGTTGCCCCAGCTCGCTTCTTGCGCGCTGAAAGGTCTGACGACCTTATCGCGAGTGCCGGGGTGCCGACAACCGGATCCTGTTGTGATCGTTCTCTCTCAAACGCCCCAGATCATTACCTCGGTCCATCCCAACTCGGCAAAATCCTCAGCCCTCAGTTTTGCCTCACCGGCACAGAAAAACTCGTCCAGTTGCGGCGGCGTGACCGAGGTGCCACTGAGCATCGCGTGAACCTGCCCGCGATGATGAATCTGATGCTCGAACAAATGGGACAGCATGCGCAAACGGCTGTCATGTTGTGGGGTGTCGCGCGCGATGGTCACGAGCCGTCCGAGGTCTGCGTCGCGCAGTTGCTCGCAGTAGGCAATCAGTCGACGGTCCACCAGGGCTTGCTCGCGCTTGAGATCGGCGCCGTGGGCGAACGGCTCGTCTTCGTTGAAAAACACGTAGCAATCGGGATGTGGTTCGTCACCGCGCAACTCCCGCTCCAGTGCGTCCACATAGAACCAGTCACAGGTCAGAATGTGATTGAGGGTCGCGCTGAGGCTGGGAAAAAAACTGACTCGCGGCGCTGCCAGTTCGGCCGGGCTTAGCTGAAGCCAGGCCTTGGCCAGTCGGTGATTGGCCCAGGCGTTCTGATAGGCCATGGTCAGCAAATGGTGGGACAAGGGCTGATTCATGTTCGCTCCTCCCGGATATCAAGCCTCGGCGAAACGTTTGAGCTGCATCTCCTGCAAGCGGCTGAGGGTGCGGCGAAACGGAAACTCCAGATAGCCCTCGGTGTATAGCGCTTCCATCGGCACCTGCGCCTCGAGGTACAGCGGCACCTTGCGGTCGTAGCATTCGTCCACCAGGGCGATGAACCGGCGCACGCCGTCGTCGTGCACCGACAACTGCGGCAACTCGCGATCCCCCGCCGCCACCCGTTCGACGCCGTCTTCAGTGCCGCGGGCGATGCGCCCTTCGCGTTTTTGCGCGCTGAGGTTGGGCACGTCGCTCAACAGAATAGCCCTGAAAGTGTCGCACAGGGCCATGAAGTCCATCGCGGCAAATGGCTGCTCGCAGAGCTCGGCGTAACGGCACCAGAGCACGGTTTGACTGGCCTGCATGACATTGACCGAACGGTAGCCGATCTTGACCGGATCGCTGGACAGCGACTGGCCGACGGTCAAGGCTTTGAACACCTCGTTCAAGGCGCCGGGCTGACCCGGTACGTTCACCCAGTAACGTTGCAGACTGGCGCCAGGATGCAAGCGATGATCTTCCCCGCCATCCACCGCTATCACCTGCATGTGTTGTTTGATTGCAGCAATAGCCGGCACGAACCGATCACGATTGAAGCCATCTGCATACAGCTGATCCGGCGGTTGATTGGAGGTGCAGACCACCACCACGCCCTGCTCGAACATCACCTGAAACAAACGTCCGAGAATGATCGCGTCACCGATGTCGTTGACGAACAGTTCATCGAAACACAGCACGCGCACTTCCTGGCTCAGCTCGCGGGCCAGCGCTTTCAATGGGTCGGCGGTGCCGGTCAATTGAAAGGAGCGCTGATGCACCCAGCCCATGAAATGATGAAAGTGCTGACGTCGGGCCGGGACGCGCAGGTTTTGGTAGAACTGATCCATCAACCAGGTCTTGCCCCGCCCCACCGGCCCCCAGAGGTACACGCCGGTGACGGGCGTGCGGTCTTCATGCAAGGCTTCATGGCATTTTTGCAGCGCCCACACAGCGTGTTCCTGGGCTTCGTCCTGGACGAAGCCCTTCTGTTCGATGGCGTGTTGCCAGGCGCTTAAGGGAGAGTCGACATTCATGCGCGGCAGTATAGGTAAAACGCAATCCATGTGGGAGCGGGCTTTTTGTGGCGAGGGGGCTTGCCCCCGTTGGGGTGCGAAGCGCCCCCAGCATTTCAAAGTTAACCGTATGTAAAGGATTTACGACTGCTTCGCAGCCGAACGGGGGCAAGCCCCCTCGCCACAAAGGCTCGCTCCCACAGGTTAAGCAGCGCGACATAGCCCGGGTTACAGCGAGATGTCCAGCCGGGCAATCTTGCCCTGCTCATTGAGGCGGAACATGTAGCGCAGTTCCAGCGGACTGCCAGGGAATGTGCCGGAGATCAGGTTGTGCACCAGCACTTTGCCGGTGCGCAGTTGAACGTCGAGCACCTCGACCCGGGGCTGATAACGTTGTGCGGTGTCTTGCATCCATTGGGCGATGGCTTGTGTGCCGACCTGATGCTGCCCCTCATCGAACACATTGGCATCCTCAGCGAAAAAACTGGCAACCCTCGACGTGTCGCGAGCATTGGCAGCAGCAATGTAGGCGGCAATGGCGGGGGCCAGTGAAGAGGCTGGATTGGACATGTTTACGGCTCCTTGTGAGTTGATTCTGGAGCCATGCTAAAACAAGCCTGTGTCAATTCTTGTCAGGAGTGAAACGCCCTGCTTCGTCCAGTTGCATCTGCTTGCGCCAGGTGCGCAACAGGTCGCTGCGCCGCCCCGGATAGCGCTCACCCTGCTCGCTGGCGGCTGAGATCCGGTCGGTGCGAAAGGTGCGATAGGCACTGCGCAACTCACACCAGGCGACGATGATCCGCACCTCGTTGAGAAAACCCAGGGCCAGTGGCCAGATCAGCCGCTGACTCGGCACCTGATTGGCGTCCGCGTAGTCGATGTGCAGCTTGGCCTGATCGCGGATGGCTTGGCGAAACACGTTCAAAGGCACGGTATTTTGCGGATAGCCATAACCCGGCGGCCCCGGCAGCACCGTCGGGTTGCGCAAGGCCTCCTGGGCGGCGGGGTCGAGTACCGCAGCGATTTTTGCCAGGGCATCGGCCGCGGCTTTGCCCAACACCTCATCGCCACGCTGATCCACGTAGCGCAAGCCGAGCACGATGGCTTCGGTCTCATCGGCATTGAGCATCAAGGGCGGCAGAAACAGGCCGCTGCGCAACACATAGCCGATCCCCGCCTCGCCAAAAATCGGCGCACCGAGCGCGGTCAGTTCCGCGATATCGCGGTACAGCGTGCGTTCGGAAATCTCCAGTTCGCTGGCCAATGTCGCGGCAGTCACCGGACGACTTTTGCCCCGCAGCACTTGTAACAAAGTCAGTAAACGGCTGGTTCGCGACACGGTCGGCAGGCTCTTTCCTGAAAAGTCGTCGGAGCTTAGCAGAGGCTGCTGCCAGAAACTGGCAGGAGCGATAAGACTATCGCTCGATGGCTTGGCACAGATCAAATGTGGGAGCGGGCTTGCTCGCGAAGACGGCTTAACATTCAACACTTCTGGTGGCTGACACTCCGCTTTCGCGAGCAAGCCCGCTCCCACATTGGCTTGTGTGTTACCGATCGACCTTGTGTTTGGCCGCATACAAACACAGCATCTCCATGGCTAATGTCGCCGCTGCCAGTGAGGTAATGTCCGCGCTGTCGTAGGCCGGCGCCACTTCCACCACGTCCATCCCCACCAGGTTGATCCCGCGCAAACCGCCGAGAATCTCCAGCGCCTGCACCGTGCTCAAGCCGCCACACACCGGCGTTCCGGTGCCCGGCGCGAAGGCCGGGTCGAGGCAGTCGATGTCGAAGGTCAGGTACACCGGGTGATCACCGACCCGGGCACGAATCGCCTCGACGATTGCCTCGCACCCTTGCCGATGCACCTGCCGCGCATCGAGCACCTGAAAGCCCTGATGATCGTCATTGGTGGTACGCAACCCGATCTGCACCGAGCGCGACGGATCCACCAACCCTTCTTTGGCCGCATGCCAGAACATCGTGCCGTGATCGACGCGCTTGCCCTCCTCATCCGGCCAGGTGTCGCTGTGGGCGTCGAAGTGAATCAATGACAACGGGCCATGCTGACGGGCATGGGCCTTGAGCAGCGGATAACTGATGAAGTGATCGCCGCCAAACGTCAGCATCGCGCAACCGCCGCTCAGGATGTGCTCGGCGTGGGCTTCGATGCTTTCCGGCACCGACTGCGGCGTGCCGTAATCGAAGGCGCAATCACCGTAGTCAATCACCGCCAAGTGATCGAACGGGTCAAACGTCCACGGCCAATGGCGCTCCCAGGCGATCCCGGTGGACGCCGCCCGAATGCCGCGCGGTCCGAAACGCGCGCCGGGGCGGTTGCTGGTGGCGGTGTCGAACGGCACGCCGCTGACCACCACGTCGACGCCACGCAAGTCGCGGCTGTAGCGGCGGCGCATGAAACTGGTGATACCGGCGTAGGTGCTTTCGGCGGCAGTCCCGTAAAGACTGTCACGGGTCATGGCCTGATCGTTATGTGCAGGGACGTCCATGGTGTATTCCTTGTTATTGGCTTATTGGCGGCTACGGAAAGTGGTCCACAAGCGGGTGCGCTGACGCATGTCCTTCAGGCTCATGCTGCGGTCGGCGTACAGCCGCTCACGTACTTCGCTCTGCGGGTAGATGTCGGGATCGCTGCGCACCGCCTCATCCACCAATGGCGTCGCCGCCCGATTGGCCGTGGCGAAGAACAGCGTATTGGTCAGCGCGGCGACAGATTCGGGGCGCAACATGAACTCGATGAAGGCCCGGGCGGCTTCGGGGTGCGGCGCGTCCTTGGGGATCGCCAGGTTGTCCTGCCACACCAGCGTGCCTTCGCGCGGAATGCGGTAAGCCACTTCGAACAGCTTGTTGGCCTTGCGCGCCTGGTCGGCAGCCATGCTCGCGTCACCGTTGTAGGTCAATGCCAGGCAGACGCTACCATTGGCCAGATCGTTGATCTGCCGCCCGGTGGCGACGTACAGCACCGACGGCTGTAACTGACGCAACAGGGCGTCGGCGGCTGTCAGATCAGCCTTGTCGGTGCTGTAGGGATCTTTACCCAGATAGTGCAGCGCCAGACCGATCACCTCTTGGGGCGAATCGAGAATCGCAATGCCGCAGTCTTTGAGCTTGCTGGCGTATTCGGGCTTGAACAACAGGTCCAGGCTGTTGAGCGGTGCGCTGGGCAAGCGCTGCTGCACTGCTTCGACATTCATCCCCAACCCGAGCGTGCCCCAGGTGTAAGGCACGCCATACCGATTACCAGGGTCGACCGCCGCCAGTTTTTCCAGCATGTCCGGGTCGAGGTTGGCGTAACCCTTGAGGCCATCGTGAGGGATTTCCTTCAGCGCACCCGCCGCCAGCCCACGGGCTAGCACACTGGACGACGGCACCACCACGTCATAACCGCTGCCGCCGGTGAGCAGTTTGGTTTCCAGCACTTCCGGCGCATCGAACGTGTCGTAGCGCACGTGGATGCCGGTTTCCTTTTCGAACCGTTGCAAGGTTTCGGGCGCCACGTAATCGGCCCAACTGTAGAGATTGAGGGCTTTTTCCTCTGCCTGGGCCGGCACGGCCATGGCGAGGAACAGTGCGGGTAAACACAGCTTGAAGAGCGGAGCCATGACGAACACCTGACCGGAGGAAGTGGTTGCAGGATGCGTCGTCGGTTACATTGAAAAAATACCAAGTTAATTATCCTGACTTTATTGCGGAGTAATGTTTGATGCTCGGTCAACTTCATGACCTCGACCTGCACCTGCTGCGCCTGTTTGTCAGCGTGGTGGAATGCGGTGGTTTCAGCGCGGCTCAGGGTGAGCTGGGGCTCAGCCAGTCAAGCATCAGTCAGCAGATGGCCAGGCTCGAAACCCGGCTTGGTTATCGGCTGTGCAGTCGCGGCAAGGGCGGGTTCAAAATCACCCCCAAAGGCGAGCAGCTGCTCCTTGCCATTCGTGCCTTGTTCGAGTCGATTGAAGCGTTCCGTCATCAATCCAACGGCGTGGCAGGACGCTTGATCGGCGAAGTGCGCCTGGGTTTGTCCGAAGCACTTGATCAATCGGTGCTGCAACGGGTTGCCGAGGCGATCCGGCGTTTTCGCGAACGGGACGAGTCGGTGCGTATCGAGTTGATCAGCGCCATGCCCGGCGAAATGGAGCGGCTGTTGCTGCAACAACGGCTGGACCTGGCGATCGGCTATTTCTCACAGGTGCAGAGCGCTTTTGACTACCGCGAACTGTTCACGGAAACCCAGCACCTGTATTGCGCCCCGGGGCATCCGTTGTTCACCGATGAGGCGCCTGACGATCAGGCGCTTCAGGCCTGCGACCGGGTCGATCACCCCTACCGCTTCCTGCGCAGCGACGAGCCGTTTCAGGGGAAGATGTGTTCGGCGCGTTCCGAGCAGGTCGAAGGCACCCTCGCCTTCATTCTTTCCGGAAAGCACGTTGGCTACCTGCCCGATCACTTCGCCCGCAGTTGGGAAGACAAAGGGTTGTTGCGCGCCGTGCGCCAGGGCGACATGAGTTTTGAGGTGGCGTTCCATCTGGCCCGCCATCGCGCACAGGTGCCGGGGGATGCGCAAAAAGCCTTTGAAGAGGATTTGCTTGCGGCGTTTGCGGCGCCCGTTTAATCCCCGGTGCACTCTGTGGCGAGGGAGCTTGCTCCCGCTGGGCTGCGAAGCGGCCCCAAAATCGGCTATCGCGGTATTCCAGTTAAACCGCGTGTGCCGGGTTTGCGACTGCTGCGCAGCCGAGCGGGAGCAAGCTCCCTCGCCACAGGTTTTGTGTATGCCCCCTCTGTACCGTTTAGCGTTGCTCCTCCGCACCGTTTAGCGTTGCCCTCACTGCCCGCGGCTGGCATCCTGCGCCTCCATTTTCTGACCCGGCCCGCCTTTCGGCACGCAAATCACCATGACCGCCTCTGAAATAACCGCCTCCCCACGCAACAACGACCTCATTTACGGCCTCGACGATCGCCCCCACCTGACCGCCACGGTCTTCGCCGCCCTGCAACACGTACTGGCGAGTTTCGTCGGCATTATCACGCCGACGCTGATCATGGGCAGTGCCCTTGGCTTGCAAAGTGAAGTGCCTTATCTGATCAGCATGGCGCTGTTCGTTTCGGGGCTGGGCACGTTTGTGCAGGCGCGGCGGTTCGGCCCGGTCGGCTCCGGTTTGCTGTGCTTGCAAGGCACCAGTTTCTCGTTTATCAGCGTGATTCTCAGCGCCGGGTTCATGGTCAAGGCGCGCGGCGGTGGCACCGATGAAATCCTCTCGACGATTTTCGGCGTGTGCTTTTTCGCCGCGTTCATCGAAGTGGTACTGAGCCAGTTCATCGGCAAGCTGCGGATGCTGATCACCCCGGTGGTGACCGGCACCATCATTACCCTCATGGGCCTGTCGCTGATCAAGGTCGCCATGACCGACATTGCCGGCGGTTTCGGTGCGACGGATCTCGGCGCGGCCAGCCATCTGGCGCTGGCGGCACTGGTGCTGGGGACCATCGTGGTGTTGAACCGGGTGGATGTGCCGTTCTTGCGCCTGGGCGCGATCGTCATCGGCCTGGCCCTCGGTTATGCCGTCGCGTGGTTCATGGGCCAGGTCGATTTCACCAGCCTGCCCGCCGTGCCGCTGATGAGTGTGCCCGTACCGTTCAAATATGGTTTCTCATTCGACTGGGTGGCGTTTGTGCCGGTGGCGGTGATTTTCCTGGTATCGCCCCTGGAGGCTGCCGGCGACCTGACCGCCAATTCAATGATTTCCCGGCAACCGGTCAAAGGCCCCGTTTATATCCGCCGGATCAAATCCGGGTTGCTGGCCGACGGTCTCAATTCGGCGATGGCTGCGGTGTTCAACAGCATGCCGATGGTGACCTTTGCGCAGAACAACGGGGTGATCCAGCTCACCGGCGTGGCCAGCCGTTATGTGGCGTTTTTCATCGCTGGCCTGTTGGTGGTGCTGGGGTTGTTCCCGATGATCGGCGCGGTGCTGCAATTGATGCCGAAACCGGTGCTCGGCGGCGCCGAACTGGTGATGTTCGGCACCGTGGCAGTGGCCGGGATCAAGATTCTCGCCGAGGCCGGCCTGCATCGGCGCAACATGCTGATCGTGGCGATTTCCCTCGGCATGGGCCTGGGCGTCGCGGCAGTGCCTGAAGTATTGCGCGAGTTGCCGAAGGCGCTGCACAACATCTTCGAATCACCGATCACCGTCGGTGCGTTGTGCGCTATCGTGCTGAATATCTTCCTGCCCGAAGAATTCATCGAGCTGGAAGAAGACGAGTTCGACCCGGAGGCCTCGGTGCTTCAGGTGATGCAGAACCCGGATGTTGCGGCCAAGGGTGAACCCGTCTCACCTGCGGCTGTCGCACAGTTAGACCGTGCGTAATGCTCAAGAGCCGAGCCACGAGCGGCTCGGCCTTTTTCTTTACGAGAACCTGTCCATGCGCAGATTGTTTGCCCTGTCCCTGTCCCTCCTGTTGCTCTCCCTGAGCGCTTGCGCCCTGTTCCCCCAACACGACCCGCTGAACATCAACGTGGTCGGTATCGAGCCACTGCCAAGCCAGGAACTGGAAGTGCGTTTCGCGGTAAAACTGCGCGTGCAGAACCCCAATGAAACGGCGATCGACTACAACGGCGTGGCCCTGGATCTGGAGGTGAACGGTCAATCCCTCGCCTCCGGTGTCAGCGACCAGTCGGGCTCGATCCCGCGCTTTTCCGAGGCGGTGATTGTGGTGCCGGTGAGCGTTTCGGCTTTCTCGGTGCTGCGTCAGACCCTCGGGCTGGGTCAGACGCAGACACTGAACAATCTGCCGTACGTGCTTCGGGGCAAACTGGCTGGTGGCGTGTTCGGCACGATGCGTTTCCTTGATCGCGGCAAACTCCGCCTGCCGGAGCCGACCACCGGCACGTGGTAATGCTCACGGCTCGGCTCGCGGCTTAACTGGATCGATCACCTGGGTCACACAATGTTTGAGGCCTTCTACGTGCCAATTGGCCCACAGCCGACTTTTGCCGGTGCTGTCTTCGTCCGGCTCTATCGCCAGCCAGTTTCGTGCGGCGATCAGGTAACGTCCCCGTGCACCGATGGGCAACATGGTTCCGGTGATGGCGTAGTCGATCTGTTCCTGGTGCTTGCCAATGGACTCCAGAAACTGCACAGCCAACACCGGCGGTGCAGGATGCACGACCCCGGTCGAAATCAATTGGTAGATCAATCCCGAACCATCATTGCGATGCCGGGACAACGTCGATTCGATCACGCAGGCCCCTGCCACATGAACATCACCGGACACCAGCGTGACCTTGCATGACTCGGCGTGGGCGAAATCCAGCAATCGCATGATCAACCGCTTGCGTTCGTCCCGGTGAGGCAGGCTTCGCCAATGGTCGCGCAAATCGTCCTCGAGTTCCTGTTGCCCCGAAATCAGGTCCAGTGCCTTTTCCGCCGCCTGCAAATCAAGGTAACCCACGGGAATACTCGACATCAGCAGCAAGTGCTTATGCCCCTTGACCTTGCCCAGCCAGGCATAAATCGCATCCCAACTGACGGGCGAAATGATCCGGGTTTGCCGAGCCGGCGCAGTCGTCAAATCCGGTGCACGTTCACTGCGCAAGTCGGGAACCAGCAATGCCAATTCACCCAGGCCGGTAAACCCCAGGTGAAAGCCGTCAGCGGTATCGGGAATCGCACAAGGGTGGGTATCAGCGGACGGTTTGAGGTGCGGATGAGTCTGGATCAGTTGCTGCTGGAAAATCCTGAAATAGCGTTTGGCCGTGGCAAACAGCCCCTGGAACACCGGGCTTGAATGCAATATCTCATCGTAGGAACCCCAGCCATCGATGATGTCATGGTCATCCCACATCATCACCGTCGGCACGGCGCTGAGCAGCTTCGCGACCTCAGGCTGTTTCCAGCGCTCCAGGTAGAGTCTGGCGAAGAACTTGTCCAGGTCGGCTTCGATCACCTTGCTGTAGACCGCCTTTCGGCGCTCGGCGAAGGGTTTGGCAAACCATGTTTTCATCGACGACAGATTGCTGCGCATGTCATCGCTGTAAACCTGATCGCCCCCCATCAACAACAGGTGATAGGGCTTGCTTTGATGAGCCCCCCACATGTGCTCCCAGCGCTCATGGTTCCTGTCCACCTTCTCCATGTCCTTGGGGTCCGAAAAGCCGTTGCACGACACATAGGCCATGCGCGGCGACTGCCCCTCGGCCGGAACGACGAAGTTGGCCTGCGCACCCTCTATCTTGATCGTGTAAGTGCTGGCAACAGCCTGGTCTTGCAGCGCTTTTAAATCGATGCGCCAGACGCGGTACTGAGGACTGAGCAACGGGATATCGGCGATGGCCAACGGTTTGCCGGCAGTGACACCGCCGGGTACTTTTACGCTGGGTGATGACCCGCCCAAGGGTAAAACCACTAGAGCAGACACGTTATAGACATTACTGTTGATGCCACGAAATTGCAGAATCGGGCCGAGTAACAAACTCATGGACAGTCCATCCGTTGACAGGGGTGTGAACGCCTGGAGACTAGACGACAATCACACCCCCCGACGGATTATGCGTTGAACCGCACGCCCGGTTTGGCCCGCTCATCCACCGTCAATTCAAATATGTCCGGGCGCGCGTAGTGCCCGACCACGTCGTAGTCGTAACGGGCACGGATCAGGTCGTCGGTGTCGATTTCGGCGGTGAGCAAACCCGCCTCGTCACGCAGCGGGCCAGCGAGAATGTCGCCCATGGGTCCGACAATCACGCTGCCGCCGGCAATCAACGGGCGCTGCGCCGGCCAGTTGGCGATGTCCACGCCCAAGGCTTGCGGCGAGGCCTGGACCTGACAGGCGCTGACGACAAAGCAGCGTCCTTCATGGGCGATGTGGCGCATGCTCACCTGCCACATTTCCCGCTCGTCCACGGTCGGCGCACACCAGACCTCCACGCCTTTGGCGTACATCGCGGTGCGCAGCAGCGGCATCATGTTTTCCCAGCACACCACGGCGCCGATTCGCCCGACCTGACTGTCGATCACCGGCAAGGTCGAGCCATCGCCCTTGCCCCAGATCAGCCGTTCGGTGCCGGTGGGCATCAGCTTGCGATGCTTGGCGACCAGTCCGGCCTGCGGGTCGAAATACAACGCGGTGCAATATAACGTGCTGCCCGCGCGCTCGATCACGCCGATCACCAGATTGGCGCCAGTGCGTGAGGCCAACCCGGCCAAGGCTTCAGTCTCGGCACCGGGCACGTCTATGGCGTTGTCGAAATACCGCGCAAACGCTTCACGACCTTCCGGCAGTCGATAGCCGAGTTGCGTGCCGAAGCCCTCGCCCTTGGGGTACCCGCCGAGCAATGCCTCCGGCATGACCACCAGCGCGGCACTGGATTCGATAATGGCGGTTTCCCAGGAGAGGATTTGATCGAGGGTTTCAGCCTTGCCGCCAGGCAAGGCGCCGATTTGCAGCGCAGCAACGATGGACTTGGGCATCGCGATGACTCCGTCGGTAATGAGGTGTTGCTCATTGTCCGGCGCCACAGGATCATGAATAAAGCCCGACTCACTGCTGAATGATATGAGCCAAATGAATATCGCCACCGTCGATCTCAATCTACTCAAAGTCTTCGAAGCCCTGCATGAGGAATCCAGCGCCAGCCGTGCCGCACTACGTCTGGGCGTGACGCAATCGGCGGTCAGCGCGGCGTTGCGCCGATTGCGCGAGGTGTATGGCGATCAATTGTTCGTGCGTACCGGCCGAGGTCTTGCGCCGACGCTCAAGGCCAACCAGTTGAAACCGGTGGTCAGCGATGCGCTGAACAAATGCCGCCAGAGTTTGGCGATGGTCGATCCGGCGGCGAATCATTATGACGGACGTTCGGTAACGGTGGGTTTGTCAGATGATTTCGAAATCGCCTACGGGCGACGATTGATTGAAGAGATCGCGGACCGCGCGCCGAAACTGCGGCTGATCTTTCGCCAGACCCACAGCCAGATCGTCGCCCAGGCCTTGATGGAACGCAGCATCGATCTGGCGATCACGGCAGGCGGGTTTGCCGAGCGTTTGCTCAGTCGTCAGGTGCTGGGTGAAGGCGATTATCTGTGCCTGGTGGACCCCCTCAGTCTGGCCGAGGGACAAGAGACTCTCGGCCTTGAGGCGTTCGTCGCCCGCGAACACATTCTGGTGTCATCGGGCGGTTTTATCGGGATTACCGATGAAGGCCTGGCGGCGTTGGGGCTGAGTCGGCGGGTATGCGCGTCAACCACGCACTTTGCCGCGTTGCCGCATCTGCTCAAGGGCAGCCAGGCGGTGGCAACCATCCCCGCCCATGCGGCTCGAAGTATCGCCGCGCTCAGCGGATTGGCGCTGCTGCCCTGCCCTTTGACGCTACCGCGCTATCCGATCGAGCTGGGCTGGCGAACCAGTACGCAGCTCGATCCGGTGGTGCTGAAAGTGCGCGAGGCGATTATCGCGACCTTTTCCCAAACGTAGGGGAATGGTGTCTGGACGTTTATTTAGCCGCCATCAGGCGATTGACTTCACTGCGCACCATGTTGGCGAATTCCGGGGGCGACATGCCGTCGAGTTCGGCGCGGACCCACTCGGCCCATTTGCCTTTGCGCTTGGCACGCTCACCGAACAACCGTGCGGCTTCGCCCTTGGATTTACCCAGGTTGTTTTGCCAGAGTTCGAACAGACGGGATTTTTCATCTTCAAGCGCCGCGCGCTCGGCGAGGGGTTTGTCGGCCAGATTGAAGCTCATGGGAGTTACCTGCTGCATAAAATAGGCGACATCTTACACTGTAGGAGGAAATGTCCTGCCCTGGATTTTTCTTCAGGGTGGAGTCGCCACGCAAAATGACTGCAACTTTTGCCATGGCGCCATACTCCATTGTTCACTGCCCGTTTATCTGCAAGGAGTACTCTAATGGCCCGCAAAATCATCGATCAAGTCGCCGAGGATCAAATCAAGGATCAGGTCTTCAGCGAACTTCAGGCCCTGATCGAAGAGTCGGAAAAACTGCTGAAAAGCAGTGCTTCACTGGTCGGTGAAGAAGCGGACACCCTTCGAGGGCAAATCGCCCAGAAGCTCCAGCAGGCCCGGGGTTCAGTTTCCAGTATGCGTGACCGGACCAGGCCCGCGGTCGAGGCCAGTGAAATCTACATCGGCGGTCATCCCTGGCAAACCGTGGCCATCTCCGCCGGATTCGGTTTGGTGGTGGGGCTGTTGTTGGGACGGCGTTAAGCCATTGAGCATCAGTACAGAACCTGTGTGCGGGCTTATGTGGCGAGGGGGCTTGCCCCCGTTCGGCTGCGAAGCAGTCGTGAAGCCTACTCACGCGCTCTACACGATTCAGCGCGGAAACGGTTTTGGGGCCGCTTCGCGACCCAACGGGGGCAAGCCCCCTCGCCACAAAAGCCCGCTCCCACAGGGATTGCACACAAGTTCAGAGCCCGGCCAGTTCCCGCAGATTGGCCAGCGTCTGAGCATCAAGCACAATGCCTTCGACCTTGGCTTTGGCGCGCTGCCCGTGACGTCGATCACCCGGTAACCGCTTGAGCCCCACACCGTGCATCTGCCGGACCAGTTCCTGGCTGCGCTCGGCAAAATTCTGCCCCGCCGCTTTGCTCGGGTCGATCACGATCAGCAGTTGACCGGTCCAGGGTGTTTTCGCCCCCGGATGGTTCGACCAGTCGAACTCGAAAGAAAAATTGCCCCCCGTCAACGCCGCCGCCAACAGCTCCACCATCATCGACAGCGCCGAACCTTTATGGCCGCCAAATGGCAGCAAGGCGCCACCTTCAAGAACTGCTTTCGGGTCTTGAGTCGGCTGACCGAGGCTGTCCACCCCCATTCCCGCAGGCAAACGTTCACCTTTACGGGCAGCGATCTGTACATCGCCATGGGCGATGGCGCTGGTCGCCAGGTCGAAGACAATCGGAGCACCGTTAGCCCGGGGCGCGGCGAAGGCAATCGGGTTGGTCCCGAACAGTGGACGATCGGCACCGTGCGGCACCACGCAGGTCATGCTGTTGACCACGCTCAGTGCCACCAGCCCTTCATCGGCAAACGGCTCGACGTCTGGCCACAAGGCGGCGAAATGGTGGGAATTACGGATGGCCAGTACCGCAATGCCGGCGCTGCGGGCTTTTTCGACCAGCAATGGCCGCGCCGCCGCGAGGGCCGGTTGGGCAAAGCCATTACCGGCGTCAACCCGAACGAAGCCCGAGGCCACGTCCTCGACCACCGGCACGGCCTGACCATTGACCCAGCCGCTTTGCAGCGTCGACACATAACCAGGGATACGGAACACACCGTGACTGTGAGCCCCGTCGCGCTCGGCGCCGGCGCAGTTGAGGGCCAGGGTTTTGGCGACATCGGCCGAGGTGCCGTGGCGCAGGAAGATCTGCTCGAGCAACGCCGTCAGCGCTTCGAAGGACAGGTTTTGCGAGATAGCAGTAGACACAGGATCGTGTGGCGCAGACATCTGAAGCTCCAGAGTAATTATTGGAGGGGGCAACAGCGTACGAAAACCAACCGATTAACAACGGGCGACGAGCAGCCTGTCAACCTTTCGCTTGAACCGGAGCACCTGACCAGAGCCGATCGAACCGAAAAGCTGCTTTGGCGCACGTTGGCACGAACACCGGGCAGCCGTGCGGTAACTATCTACCACCTTCGACTCACCCGCGACTTTTAGTCTTGAGCCTCAACCCACAGGCGCATTCAGCAGCGCCCTGAACGAGACTCGACGATGTCCACACCTCCCGCTCCGCTATTTTTCCCCCAGGCCCTGCACTCGCCCGGCCACTGGAATGATCTGGGTAAAACCCATGGGCTGACGCGCAAGGATTTCGAATGGTTCAGTCATCTGGAACTGGCCAGCCAAACGTTACGCAGTCAACAGACTCCGCCCATGTTTGCCGAAAAAATCCTGCTCAATGCGCAAGACCTGGCCTCCATCCCCTTGGCCGGCAGCTTCGTGTTGAGCCTCACTCCGGACGACAACGGTGAAATTCTCTACACCCCGTACGCCGGCATAAAGAAGTTCCACAGCCGCGCAGCCTTGATCGAACAGCTGAAACGTCAGCTGAAGAGCGCGACCGAGGACGACGACCTGCTGGCCTTCATGTCGTTGTCTGCGCGTAAAACATTGGCGGCTGCGGCGAACATTCAGGTGAGCTTTCAGGCCATCGAGGGCGACGTATTCGAAGACCAGCGCACCGTCATCGCCAAAAACCAGCGAATGAACGAGCAGGCCATGCTGGACGAGTTGTTCAAGCTGCCAACACTCACCTCGCTGCTCACTTCGCTGCTTGATGAGTTGCTGCAGTCGCCATTCCCGGGCCTTGATCAAAGCCAGACCCGACTCAACTTTTACTCCGTTGCTCCGGCCCATGACGACAACCAGGAAAGTGCCCCACCCCGGCGCTGGATCAACTCCATGTCTCTGAGTGACGCGGTACTGTCGTATTACCGTCATCAGCGATGGCCGATCGGGCAGTCTCATGAATTCTCCCATCCGGAAAAAAAGCCGACGAGCGCTGACCAACACCAATGGGAAACCGCGGTAAAGACCGCTTCAAGCAAACTGATCAGCCTGCTTTCCGGGAAACTGCAACGCTACTGGGACGATGCGGCGGCTGACGGGGCATCCCGCCGCGATTTTTTCAGCCGGGCCATCCGTGAAAAGGCGCGCGCAGAGTTCCTGATCAAGCGCGAGGCCGAGATCATCAGCCCTGAACAAAGCCAGGCCTTGCATTCGTTGATTCAGCCGACGGCGGGCACTTCCTCGGCACTCAGCCTCGAGACGGTGCGTCTTTGGGAACACGCAGCCAACTATGTCGAACTGGCGGGCGCACTGATGATCAGCCACGCCAATTCCAAGGCCTTTCTTTACACCCCCACCCAAGGACTTCAGGTGCTGAAGGACTATCAGGACCTCAAAGATACCTTGCTGAGCAAATTCAGCGCGGTCGGTCACGAAGATGAGCTCTACGGCCTGCTGAGCCTGGAGGAGCGTAACCGGTTCATCGGTTTCAATCAGCCTCAGGTCTCCGGCGAGGTGATTTCAGGCTCGATATTCAAAACACTGTTTGAGGCGATCATCACCAAGCAACGGCAAAACATGGAATACGTTCTGCAGGTTTTCCGTCACAGCGACGGCACCGTGGACCTCCATGCCTTATTCGACAAGGCACTGGATATCCGCTCCATGATCAGCGATCAATTACTGACGCTGGATGTTCAAGGACGCTGGAGTACCCGGCCGGTGTTGTCTGGCAACCAGCTGCCCTCCATGGTCTTGGCGGATAGAGCCGCGGCTTTCGTAAAAACCTTCAGCGATGTCGAATCGCTGATCAGCGCGGAATTCGCCTCCCAGCCGATCGGCTCTCTGGCCCTGCAGCGCATTTACCTGGAGAATCTGAAACCGCGCCTGGCCCATGCGCTTTCCGTGGGTGTACGCGGAGAAGCCAGCCTTCGAGTGCTCAACGCCACGCTGCGGAACGCCGACCGGGCCATTGTCGATACGGTGTTCAACCCGGATCAACCGGATCGAGAAACGCGCCTTGCCCTCAATGGTTTCAGGCCTGACGCTTATTCACTGCTCCTTGAGTGCTCCGGGCAGAAGAATCTGCTGCCCTTGGCCAATTGCGTACTGTTGACCGAACGTGGCGGGCTCGATGTTCAACACTCCGGCCGGGCAATTCTGTGGACGCCTGCGACCGGGCTGGAAGTCTTCGCGACGGTCAGTAGCGCAACGACGGAATTGAACCGGCGCCTGCTCGACGCCAGCAAACGCCTGGAACTGCTGGAGAACCTCACCCCTGCCCAGCGCATATTCCACCAGCGCTATACGCTCAACTCGTTGCGACTGATTGAGGGCAACGTCCTGCGGCGCCTTGCGCAATCCTCCATAGACCACTTCCTGGCCCGTTGCGAACACCTGCGCAGCCTGAAGCTGGACGCTGCACAGCAGATCAAAGCGCTTAACGAAATGACGCAACGGGTCATCGACACCAACTTGCAAAGAGCCAGGTTGATCTCGCAGGCAATCACCCGACAGCAGTCCCTGCCTGCATGGCTTGGCATGGCCCCTGTCGAAGAACAGCAGTTACACATTGAACTGCTGGAGCAATACCACAACAGTGTCACCGACGATAAAGACTACCTGCACGGGGTCCAGACCCTGAAGTCCTATGTGCATGACCGATTGGTGTCCTTGCTCGGCAGCCGATTCACAGGAACGCAACTGGACCCCGACCACATCAAAATCACGCCCAACCTGGCCCTGGCCGGGCCGGCGCGTAGCCTGACCGAGTTTGCCCTGAACCCTGTCAACGCAGCTCAAGGCATCGGCTTCAAGATCGCCTCGACAACCTCGACGGCCCTTCCCGATCGCCTGAATCAGAACGCCGTGCGCCAGCTTGTGCAGTCACTGAATATCCACAGCGATTATGCAACGCGGGTGACGGATGCATTGACTAAAGCCGGCACCGATGCCGACAAACGAAAGCAGCGTTTTATTCAGCAACTACCGTGGCAACTGTTGCAACACGCTCATGCACTGAAACTGCAGCAACATCTCAGTGCCAGCGCTTTCGACTTGATCTGGCAGGTTCTCGACATGCCGGACGCCATTGCCCGCGCGGCTGTAACAGGTGCCCACGCCATCGTCAGGCCGCTGGAACTGATCAAGACCGCAGGCGCCGCGGCCGTTAAAACCCTGGGTCTGTACCTGATCGGCCCCGGTGTCGGACATGAAGGGCCGCAAATCCTGTATGCGCCCTACCACACAGGCTCCGTGTTCACCGAATTCGAGAACCAAGCCAGCGTTATATCTGCGATCAATGCGCCAGGGGTACTGCAGAATCTGATCATTCGTCGGCTCCCCGAGGGCGAGCAAACCTTGTTCGGCAACCTGCTCAAGTCCACCGTCGGACAACAAAGCGAAATCACCCTCGCGTCCACTCCCATTAACGGCAACCTGCTTGCACAACTGTTCAGCGATAATGTCGGCCTTCTATCAAAAATGCTGGGCAGCCAGTCAGAGATCACCGGCCAGGCCGACTGGGAAACCGCCAAAAACCTGTTCAGCGCCGGTATCAGACTGATTTCGGGCCTGTTGCCGGGCAAACTCGCCTATGGGCAGTTACTGTGGCAAAGCTACAAGGACTTCAAGAACTCCGCCGAAGCGCTGCAGGATCATCACTGGAAACAGGCATTGCAGGCGTTTATTGCCGGCACCGCGCAAATGGTGACGCTGGGCAAGTTGTCGCTCGAGGCTTCAGCGCCCCCTGCGCAAGCAACCTCTACCGCGCCTGTTGCCAAACCGGTGGCCGCCTTGCCATGGTTGAAAGTGAAGCCGACGGCTCTGATGCGCACGGTGTTGCAGCCTTTCGAGGCCTCGGACGCTGCATTAAAGGATCTGAAGAAGAGCAGCACCAATGGAACTTACGTGGACTCGACCAGCAATCGTACGTACGCCCCCGTTGAGGGAAAGGTTTACCCCGTGGTCAAAACCGGGCCGGTCTGGCGAATGATCAAAGACCGACAGCAGGGTCCCGCGTTGCTGGCGGCTTCCGGTCAGCAGCTAGTGATCGATCCGGACATCCACACGGTCCATTACGGCAAAGCCCTGTCGAAAATGCACAATCAATATGTTGTTGATCGCACGGCTCGAGACATTCTGAATATCGAAGCCCGGGGAATGGAAGAGATTCGGACAAAACACCCGGAAAAAGCACGCATGATCGTGCAGGCCATAGACTTGGCTCGCTATTACGCGTTTAACAGTCTGCATAATCTGGCGCAGCTCAGACACCTGAATCCGGGGACGCGGCTGGATACCTTTCTTAAAGCCTTTTTTGATGCTGACCACCTCGACGCCAGCCTCCTGGACAAAATCAAAAAGGTCATCGTTCCCATTTGCACAGCGCTGGTGAACCCAAACGAGGACTTGATGAACACCGAACGTTTTGTGGTCGGTTCAAACAAATACGAGACCAATAGCACGATCGCTTTTGTTGTGCATGACGATGCACAGAAGCGTGTGCATTTCACGGAGATGTTTTTTGACCCGCAACTTGATTGGTACAAGTCCTGTTTGACTGAACCTTTCGACGTCGACGACCATGCCCGGGCCGCTACCCTGATTCATGAGTTCTCCCATATTTTTTCAAACACCGTAGATATTGCAACGCTTGAGGCAAGGCGTCCGTTCACCGATCTGATCGCCACCGTCATCGGTTTCGGTACGCAAACCAAACAGACTCAGCAGGACTTCCAGCGAGAGGCACTGTCCCTGGAGACCCCGCGGGAAGAACTGTTTGCCCGCTGGAACGAAACATTGCAGTCATGGATCAGTCTGGACTCGATTGAGGGTTTGGAGCATGTGGGTAAGGACATCCTCAAAACGACGAGCTGCAAAACGATGGATGAGGCTCGCAACGCCTTCCTGAATCCACGGAAGGTAGACCTGCGAGCCGACATCATTTTGCGCAACGCCGACTCGATCGCTCACTTGATCTGTGAAATGGGTCGACAACTGGATCCGGTGCCAGCCCCGCCCACTGCCTGATATTCGGCCGTAGCAGCTGTCGAGCTCCAGCGAGGCTGCTACGGCGGGATCAGTCCTGGAGGCCTTGACCATTTTTTCACTCCATTGATGTCTCCATGTGAAAATAAGTTGTTCTTTGATGGGCAAATGCCATGACGGTTGTTCTCGCAGACTTCCCCTCAAGGTTAGAATGCAGGAAATCAGGATGAGTCAATGACCGACCACTCTCTCTCCCAAGCACAATACGACGCCATCACCGATGCCGCTGCGCACTGGTGCATGCGTTTGCATGCCATCGACTGCACAGCCGAAGAGCGTCAGGCGTTCGAGCAATGGCGTGATGCCCATCCCCTGCATGCTTTCGAGTACGAAGCCATGCTGGAAATCTGGGAGGTTGCGGGCGATTTGCCTCGTCCCGAATCTCCCGCGCCGGCTGTTCGCGGCAAACCGACAATGCCTTGGCGCACTTTCGGCATTGCCGCCACCGTCTGCGCCTTGGCGTTGCCGCTGGCGGCCTATACCGGATGGAACCTGGGTTGGCTGCCCAATGCCTATCAGCATTTCGAGGCGACCGATAATGTTCGTCAGGTCACGCTGAGCGACGGCAGTCAGGTGGAGCTGAATCTGGGCACTGAACTGATGTTCAGCAATTACAAGGATCAGCGTCGGGTCACGCTGAAAAAAGGCGAAGCCTTCTTCAGCGTCAGTCATGACCTGCAGCATCCATTTATCGTCAAGGCAGCCGATGGCAGAATTCGCGTCACCGGTACCCGATTCAATGTCTGGATGTATGAAGACCAGGTACGCGTGAACCTGATCGAAGGGTCCGTGCTGGTGACCAGCAACGGTGCCTTGCCCGGCGAAGGTTCACGTCTTGAACCTGCCATGCAGGCACGTTATCGACACGGCGACTTCACGCCGCAAATCAGCCAGGTCTCTGCCGATGACCACTCGCTGGCGTGGCGCAGCGGCAAACTGGTGCTCGATGATCTGACGCTGACCGATGCCCTGCCCTTGATCAATCGTTATTTGAACAAGCCAGTCATGATCGCGGACCACAGCACCGGCTCGATTCGCCTCGGTGGTGTCTACAACATCAAAGAGCTCAATAGCCTGGTGGCTTCGTTGCCCAAGGTGCTGCCGGTCTATCTGACCCGCAACAAGGACGGTAGTCCGGTCCTCAATTCAATTCCGCAACAAGCCCCAAAAAGCTGAAGGCCGCCACCCTTGCGGGGTGCGGCCTTCATGTTTCATTCGAACGCTATCGCTATTGCTGCGCGGCGATCTTCCCTGCTTTCTCATCCTGTTCGCGGATCGTCTGAGCCTGGTACTGCGGATCGGACGTGATCTGCTGCTCGGTGAACGGCAACACACTCAACTGCTTCTTCGAAAAGGCCAGTGTCTGGTCCCGGGAGTACTTCGATGCCGGGTCACTGGACAATGAGAATGCCAACAAACCTTGAGCCTGCGGCCCCTTGTCATCGAAAGTCACCACCTGCAAATAGCTGGTGCCACTGACAACCTCGCGTTTGCCGTCGGTTCTCGGCACGCTTTGGATCGCGTTATACACACCCAGCGTGCCCGGCCCGCCATGGATCGGCGTTTGCTGCCCGCCACTGCTGACCACCTGGATATCGCCCCAGCGGCTATCGGGCTTCAGGCCAAGGGTTTTTACCTGTTCGACCGAGGCCAGCATCGCCGCCCGAATCGCTTTGGCGACGTCTGGCCGTTCAATTGCCAGGCCACGCGGTGTGTGTTGCGGATCCTTCGGATCGAACGCGACACGCCAGACGCCAGGGATTTGCTGCAACGGCTCCATGACATTTTGAAAATGCACAAAGCCCAGTCCACTGTCCAGATTCACCCGGCGATCCCAAGCCTTGAGACTGGCACACAACGGCGTAAGCGTCGGCGCATCGGCGCCAAGATCCGCGGCGCAGAATTGCAGCAGGTCCGGCATCACCTGGGTCGCCTGATACACCTGGTCGTCCATCACCATGTGTTGCAGATCTGCCGCAGCGACAGGGCCGGCCTTGCTCAAATTCCCCAGACGCTCCAATGCAAAGCGCGAACGCAGCCCCAACGGTTGATTGTCCTGACTGACCAACGGCGAGAAGCCGGTAAGCGGTTGTGCCGGGTTGGCCATCCAGGCCGAATCATTGGAATGCTGCACAAAATCTTTGCGCAACAGTTGCGGCAACTTGTCTGCCGCATAAATACCTTTTTGCGCAGCGTGCGGGTCGATGTCCCAGGCACAGGCGCTGTTGGAACCGTCGAGCAGGATCATCTGTAATCCGGCCCGAGGATCGCTGCACTTGGCCAGCTTGTCGGCATTGACGTTCGGCACCACCGACAGGTTCATGTAAAGCGTCTGCCCCTGATCGTCCACCGCCAGGGTATTAACCCACGGAATCCCCTGAATCTTATGCACCGATGCCTGAAAATCCTTGAGGCTGGCGGCACGGTTCATCGCATACCACTGTTGCAAGACCCGGTCGTTATCCAGATTGGCATCGCGCAAGCTATAGGCGAACTGGTTGTTCCAGTCCAGCTTGCCAGGCCATTGCACAATCGGGCCGAATTGCGAACTGTAGACCACATGGGAAATCTGCCGGGTCTGGCCATCGGCTTGCTTCACGTTCACTGCCAGCGTCTGCTTTTTCATCGGCAAGGACTTGCCATCCAGCAGGTAACGGGTCGGATCCTTGGGATCGAGTTGCAGACGATACAGCGTGAAATGCTTGGACGAATCCACCGTGTGGGTCCATGCCAGGTGCTGGTTGAAACCAATATTGATCATGGGCAGGCCGGGCAACGCGGCGCCCATGACGTCCAGTTTGCCGGGAATAGTCAGGTGCATCTGATAGAAACGCATCCCACCGACCCAAGGAAAGTGCGGATTGGCCAGCAGCATCCCGCGTCCGTTGAACGAACGTTCGCTGCCGACCGCCACGGCGTTACTGCCGCGATCCAGAGCGAAACGTTGCATGCGCGAAGCTGCCAGCTGGAACGACACGGGTTCGCCTGCCATATGGGCAACGGCTTTCGGCGGGGTAGCGCCGGCCAACGCTTCGGCAAACTGACCCACGCCGCCTTCGACCAGCAGACGTCGGGTCAGCTTGACCAGATCCTGCGCAGTGATCGCGCGCACCCATTCGCCCTGGCATTGCTGCGGCAAACCCTGGGCCTGGCGCTCTGTCAGCGAACGGTTGTAACCGGCCACATAACCGTCGATGAGCTCACGAACTTCAGGCGTTTGCGCCTGCCAGAAAGCGCCGACTGCCTGCGGCGTATTCAACCAGTTGAAGAACAGATCGCTGGCCAGGTTCCCTCGCTCTTCGACGGTAAACTGGTCCGGCCCAAAATACCGTGAGCGCTCGCCATTGACGGTGACAATCTCATTGGCCAGCAAGCACAGATTGTCTTGAGCGTAGGCATAGCCAATGCCATAGCCGAGCCCGCGCTCGTTGTCGGCACGAACATGCGGCACGCCGAAACTGGTTCGACGAATCTCGGCTGTCGCCTGCTCTGGCTGGCTGCGCGCGTTTGCCGCAAGACTCAGCCCCAGCAACACACCCGCAAGGCTCAACCTGGTTAACTGCCTGGAAATAATCACGCTCGCTCCTGATCGAAAAGACGTATGACACGCAATGCGCCTCCCCTTAAAACGAAGCAAACCGCAAAAATTTAAGCCTTTGAGGGTGCCCCTACGCCCGGCTCACGGGCCGCTGACGTACTGGCGACAAATTTTCTACATACGGGTCTTCATTATTTGCCTGGCTCGTTCGTCTTATTGACTGAGAGCACCCATCACATTTTTCCTGATCAGGCTCTGAAAAGGAGTTTTTGCATGTACAACCCGCAACTGCCAACGGACGGTAGCCATGCGCCAAAGGCCAGCACTCTGGGCTCCGGCGTTTTCAATCAACCAGCCGAACGCCACGGCAACGAACGGATCAGGTTTCTGCTCAAGAGCTTTGGCCTGCGAACCAGTCTGATTCGCCTGAAAGTGATCGACGCCTTGCTGACGGCCGCCCAAAGCGACCGCAGCCTGGGTGTGCGTGGCGTGCACAGTCACTTGCTGGACCTGGACATTCCCCTGTCCTTTCTCAGTGTCCGTGAAGTGTTGAAACGCTTGTGCGGTGAAGGCGTGATCACCCTCAATCCGGACAAAAGCTACAGCCTGCATCCACAGGCTGCCGCCGTCCTGTTCAGCGAGTAATCCGGCCATGGGGCGTCGCTCAAGGCTTGACCTTGCGACGCATCACGCCATTGATCACCACCACGAGCACCGCCACGCCAATGGCGATGTATTGGAACAGCTGCTCTGTGATGATCCCTGCATTTTGCAGCCAGGAAAGGCCGAACATGATCCCCAGTACCACCAAGGAAATCAGTATCGAGTATTTCAAACGTTGCGACTGGGTCATTGCGGGTTCCTGAACCAAAAAATGTATCCGACTTGTATTCGATTGCATGCCAAGCCACTACCGATCTGCGGGAGTGAGGCTGCAAGCGAGGTCGTATGTTACAACCGATGACGAAATTTGACTTCATTGCGGCGATAACCATGAGGATTTTGCAATGTTTCGTCGAATCACACAGCTGATTCCTTTGCTTACGCCCTTGACATTGAGTGGCTGCATCGTCTTGCCCCTATGGTTGGGTGGCATAGCGATCGCCGTTATGGCTATGGCACCCGGTTATGATGCGCCTCGATAACATTCAATAGTTTGCCGGAGCGGTTATACAACTGAATTATTTATTCACCCCGAAAACTTATCCTACAAGCGCCAATACAAAGGCACGCGTTATAGCAGGCATTTCTCGTGTAGGACAATTCTGATCCAGCTGGGAATTTATTACGAACTCACAACCTCTTTTCCCTAAAGGTTCAAAATCTGACACACAATAAAAAAGCACTGAAACTTTTTGCCTCAAACAAGCACATGAAATTCGTCATGAGCCATGGATATTCTTGTACTGCCGTCTTATCAAACTTCCGGCACCAACAGGAACATCATGCACAAACCGTTAATAGATATAAGTTCGTCTCGACTCCTTGGCTTTTGCCTTGCAATCACTCTTTTTGAACTTCTGACTTACATGGCCAGCGATATGATCATGCCGGCCATGCTGACCGTAACCCATCAATTGAATGCCAGTGCGAGTCATGTTCCCTACGCCTTCAATCTTTATTTGGCAGGGGGCATTCTTTTGCAGTGGTTTATCGGTCCACTGTCCGATCATTTCGGTCGTCGCAGAATGCTGCTCATCGGTTG
This sequence comes from Pseudomonas sp. NPDC089918, assembly GCF_050280605.1. Classification (NCBI taxonomy): domain Bacteria; kingdom Pseudomonadati; phylum Pseudomonadota; class Gammaproteobacteria; order Pseudomonadales; family Pseudomonadaceae; genus Pseudomonas; species Pseudomonas sp. NPDC089918. The sequence goes on from NZ_JBNNVP010000032.1 coordinate 49,834, forward strand.
TGCGGTATTCGCTCTAGCCTGTGCTGCGGCGTTTTACGTGCAGAGCATCTTTGTCTTCAATGGTTTGCGCCTGATTCAGGGCATGGGATTGGGATTTGTCATCGCGGTCAGTTATCCAGCCCTGCAAGAAGTCTTCTGTGAAGCCGACGCAGTAAAGATCATGGCATTGCTGGGCAACGTGGCACTGCTCTCCCCGCTGCTGGGTCCGTTGCTCGGCAGCCTGATGCTGGAATGGCTCTCCTGGCGGGAGCTGTTTTTACTGTTAGGGGTCGGCGGTGCGATGGTCTGGTTGGGGCTTTATTGGTACATGCCGGAAACGGTGGGCACCTTGCGTCAGGACGGTCAGCGACTGGCTGCCATACCCTTTGAATGGGGCGGCACGGTGCGCCGCTACGCCGCTTTGCTCACCAACACGCAATTCCTGCGCGCCACCGTCGCCTTGGGACTGATGAGCCTGCCGTTGATTGCCTGGATCGGGCTGGCACCGCTCTTGCTGATCCAGAACCAGGGACTTTCCACCCTGCAGTACGGCCTGTGGCAGATCCCGGTATTTGCGGCAGTCATTCTCGGCAATCTGATACTCAACCGATTGATTGCCAACACTGAACTGCCCCAACTGATTCGATACGCGCTCTGGCCGTTTTGCGGTGGGCTCATCGCATTGGCCGCCATTACTTTCACCGGAGCCTCGACGCTCCTGTTGGTCAGTTGCCTGTCGCTTTACGCCATCGGTCTTGGCATGAGCAACGCCGCGCTGTACCGGCTCGCGCTGTTTTCCAGTGATGACAGTAAAGGGCTGGTCTCAGCCGCGATCGGCATGATCTCCATCGCTGTCATGGGTGGTGGTGGCTCGATTATCGCGGCCCTGGGTGCCGGTGACAGCCTTGAGTCCTTCGCTCTGATGGCCTGTCTCATGGGGCTATTGTGCCTGGCGCCCTTGAGACTGTTTCTGCGTCGTTCTCACCTCCCGCTTGCGATCTGACACCAACCAGTAGGTCTTTTGATGATCCATCTACCCCATACCGATGCGCTTTGTGCGTTAACGCAACCCTATTGCCTGGATTCCGTGCCGGACGGTCTGTTCGACCGGGCCATGAGCGAAATCAGCCTGTTTCATTGTCATCACACTCCCGGATACGAACGCTGGTTGAATGCTAATGATCTTGATGCCAACGCCCTGGAGTCGCTGGATGACTGGTCAAGGTTGCCGCCGATTTTCGCCAATTACTTCAAACGTCATCTGGTGTTCGGTCCCACAGGCGAAGGCGCGCTGGAGCTGACATCATCCGGCACCAGCGGCCAGAAGAGTCGCATGCGCTACGACCACCGCAGCATGGCCGCGGCACAAGGCATGGTGAACCACATTTTCCGGCATTACGGCTGGGATACACCGGACAGCCCCTGCAACTATCTGCTCCTGAGCTATGAGCCCGAGGCAGCCATCACCCTGGGCACTGCCTATACCGATCAGTTTCTTTGCAGCTACGCCCCCGTCAACCGTGTCGCTTACGGCTTGCGCCTCACCGGCAAAGGTCATGAGTTCGATCTTTTTGGTGTGATTCGAGCCTTGCAAGAATTTGCCGAGGAAGGATTGCCCGTTCGCATTCTCGGTTTTCCGGCGTTCCTTTCGCATGCCCTTCAATGCATGGAAGACACCGGCGTGGCTGATTTGCAATTGCCTGCCCAATCATTGGTGTTTCTGGGAGGTGGCTGGAAAACCCAGGCGGCACAGGAGATTCCCCTGCATCAGTTGTATGCCCGAATCAATCGGCAATTGGGTATCGACCTGCCCCGCTGTCGGGACGGCTATGGCGCCGTAGAGCATGCAGTGCCTTATATCCAGTGTGCCCACCATCATTTTCATGTACCGATCTATTCGAAGGTTTTCGTGCGCAACCCATCCGATTTCACTGTCCAGCCATACGGCCAGCGCGGCTTGCTGGAATTCGTCTCGCCGTACATTTCGTCAAGCCCTGCCCATGCCGTGGTCATGGGCGATCTGGCAACATTACATCCTGGCGCCAGTTGCGGATGCGGTCTGCCAACCGATTGGTTCGAGCTCCATGGCCGTGCCGGCACCTCTGCCAGTCGCAGTTGTGCCATGGCCGCTTCCGAACTGATCGGAGGCGCTTGATATGTACCTGATCAATGGCCAGTTGCGTGATGACATCACCCCGGAAAGTGCCCTCGAACTCCTTAAGAAACCATTGCCTCGGCTGCTTTCTTCACCGATCGATAGTGAGACCGTTATCGAGTCTGCTGTCCGCTTCGCCACGAAGTTGCAATCTCGTAGCCAGGATCTGCCCCTTGACGATGAGCAATATCAGGGGCTGATCGATTTCTGCCAGCGCAGCAACCTGAACACAAAACTTGAGCGAGAGCTGGGCCTGCAACCGCGTTCGCTGCGACGTATCGACTATCGACAGCCATGTTTCGAAAGCTGGCATCCATTAGGCTTGGTGGTGCATATCACCCCAGGCAATGCGCCGTTACTGGCGTTCTGCGCAATACTCGAAAGCCTGCTGGCCGGCAATATCAACTGGTTGCGCCCCAGTGCCAGCGATCAGGGGTTGACCGCACAGTTGCTGGCCGCCCTTGTGCAATGCGACAGCAGCGGCAGGCTGGCCGAGTTCGTAGCAGTTCTGCCGGTTGACACCTCACGGATAGCTCAACTTTGCGCCACGGCAGACGGAGTATCGGCCTGGGGTGGTGTAGCAGCGCTCAAGGCGATTCGTCAGCAGATTCCTGCGGGATGCCGCTGGATCGATTGGGGGCACAAGATCAGCTTCGCCTATCTGTCACCTGAAGCGGCAGAGCCCGCCGCGCTCGATGCCTTGGCAGATGAAGTCTGTCGACTGGATCAACAAGCGTGCTCCAGCCCTCAATGGGTGTTGGTGGACAGCAACGATCCGGCGGTCCTGCACGACCTCGGAGAGCGTCTGGCCGAAGCCTTCAAACGTCGCGCCCCACAGTGGCCGGCGCTAATGCCGACAGATCAGGAAGCTTCGGAAATCACCACACGCACTGCCATGGCGCAGCTTGATCAGTGCTTTACCCATCAGACCGGCCAGGTGTGGACCGGCTCCGGGTGGCGTGTCATCTGGGAGCATCATCAGACGCTCGCGCCATCGCCGCTGTTTCGTACAGTACTGCTCAAGCCAGTCCCACAGCACTTGCTTGCCGAATCACTGTTGCCCTGGCGAAACGTCCTGCAAAGCTGCGCACTGATAGCCTCCCCGGCAGGGACACCCGAGCTTGTTCGTACACTGGTCAACGCCGGCGTCACTCGCATTGCTCCTTGCGAGACGATTCATGATGGCTACGCTGGCGAGCCTCACGATGGTGTTTATGCGCTGTCGCGTCTGAGTCGCCGCCTCTCAGTGAGCCTGGCCGCTGATGTCTCGATTGGCCGCTCAACGCTCGACCCGGTGCCGCCTGCCCCTGACACAGCCCGTGGCCCGATCATGGACAAAGACACCTTCACGACCCAGCCGATCAGCCCCACGGCACAGCTGTATTTTCGCTCCGGCGGTAGCAGCGGCACTCCGGCACTGGCAGGTTTCAGCTACCGAGACTTCCAACGACAAATGCGCGCCGCGGCTGATGGCATGTTCGCTGTCGGGCTCGATCCGTCACAGGACCGGGTGATGAACCTGTTCTATGGCGGGAACCTGTACGGTGGTTTTTTCAGCTTTTCGAGCATTCTTGAACAGATGGGCGTTGCACATTTGCCTATGGGGGCTCCCCAGGACGACGACTTCAGCGAAATCGCCCGACTGATCGTGGAGCAACGAGTCACCGTGCTGATTGGCATGCCCAGTACGCTGCATCGCCTGTTTTTCAAGGAGCAGGCCCGACTTCGCGACTATGCCGGTATTGGCAAAGTACTCCTTGGCGGCGAGCATCCGGGCGAGGCCAGTCGAAGCTTGATGGAAAGTTGCGCAGTGTCGACGATTCGTTCTGCTCTCTACGGATCCGTCGATGCAGGCCCACTGGGTCATGCCTGCCGGGCTACCGCAGACGGCGTGTTTCACTTGATGTGCGAAACCCAGTATCTGGAGATCGTTCAGTTCGAACAGGATGTGCCGGTGCAAGCCAATGAGATCGGCCGTCTGCTATTTACCTCCCGCGCCCGGCAAGGTCAGCGCGTTCACCGATATGACATCGGCGATACCGGCCGCTGGCTCCCCGGAGCCTGCCCTTGTGGACTGGAAACGCCGCGATTCGAACTGCTGCAGCGGCACGGCAAACTGGTGCGAATTGGCACGGAGTTCATCTCACCTTCGGCGCTGGAACACAGCGTAGGAGTCCCCATTCAAGTTGTTCTGGATTACACCGCCAGTGGCGTCGAACGAATGCAAGTTCGAACGGATGCCGATATCACTTGGGTACGAGAAAAATTGCTGACCCATGAAGCATTGGCAAATGCCATAGCCGCTGCCCTGTTAGTTGTTGAAGTAATCGCATGTGCTGAACATGAATTCATACAAAACAAGCACAGCGGAAAAGTCCCACTGATTGTCGATCGAAGAATATAAAAACAGAACGTTTCAACGGCCGTGCTTTTCAAACCAAAATGCCTGATTAGAAAGAGAATCCAGTGAAATCAATTCATTCGCTCGAACAACTCGTGTCTTTTGTACGACAACACTCAAACTACTACAGCGCGCATCTGAAACATTTACCCACCACAGGTATTACTTTAAAAGATTTACCGTTAACCAATGTGACCAACTATTGGACCGGCAGCAATGACTTGAATCATTGGTCGGTCTTGACGGGAAATGTTGATGATGCGTTGGTGTTTAAAACCGGAGGTTCGACCAGCCAGGGAAAACTTGCAGTTTACTCCTACGAGGAATGGCAAACACTGGTCAGTACATTCGGAAACAGTCTCTCTTCTCAATTGAACAATGGCGACCGCGTCGCCAATCTGTTCTTTTCAGGGGATCTCTACGCCAGTTTTCTGTTTGTCCACGATTCCCTGGCCCATGTCGGACGATCCATCTGTGAGTTTCCGTTTACCGGAGACATCGAACCGGACGTACTGGCGGATGCGATCGCACGACATCGAATCAATGTTCTGGCCGGGGTGCCCGCACAGTTGCTTCGATTCGCGGCCTACCTGACGCAGCATCGGCGTGTGCTGTGCGGGGTCGAGACGCTGCTGTATGGCGGCGAAAGCCTGTTTGCCCCGCAGCTGGCAATCCTCGGTGAAGTATTCCCCAACGCCCGTATTGCCTCTATCGGCTACGCCAGCGTAGACGCCGGGCTCATAGGGGCCAGCACTCGCGACTGCGCATTGGGCGAGCATCGGGTATTCGAACAGCAAACCTTGCTGCAAATCATCGATGAACACACCGGTGAAGTGATTGAAGAATGCGATCGTATCGGAATGCTAGTGCAGACCAATCTGACACGCCGGCTCATGCCGCTGCTGCGGTACCCGGTGGGCGACCGTGCATGTTGGCGTGAGCCGACCGCAACCCCGAGGCGTAAATTCGCCCTAAAGGGGCGTAGCGCCCACAGTCAGCGGGTACGAGTCGGCGTGCTGTCGCTGTTTACCGAAGAAATACACGAGATCATTCAGCGCATAGCGCACAGCGAGCAATGGCAATTGCTGATCGAACAGACCGGCTCCAAGGATCTGTTGAGCGTGAAGTGGGTGCCCGAACCTCAGTCACAAACCGTCGAGCCGGTACTGCGCGCATTGCGTGAAGCTTTGCTTGCCCACTACCCTGCCATCGACGACCTGAGCTGCGAGGGTCTGCTGGAGTTTCGAGTACTTTCCTGCGCAGCCACAGACCTGCAGCTTCACCCTCGCTCGGGCAAACAATTGCGAGTGCGGGATTTGCGAGTGTATGACGTTTGCTCGCAGGAGCCCGCGCAATGACCCGGTTGATACTTCGCCCCTACCGTCCTTGCGACGCAGATGCCGTGAGCCGGTTGTTTCGAGAGGTCTACGGCGATCTTTACGCTCAGCCGGATGTTTACCTGCCGGACATGATCAGTCAGCACAACACCGAAGGCCGTTGGCAATCCATGCTGGCCGTGGATGACGCTCGCGTACTCGGGCATGCCGCGTTGTGCCACGACACGGCTTCGAATACCGCGGAACTGGCCCTCAGCGTGGTGCATCCCGTCGCCCAGGGACAGCATATCGCGACGCGCCTGAGCCGAGAGTTATTGATGTTGTCGGGTTCTCTGGGGATCCGGAGCGTATCGATCAAGCAAGTGACCCACCATCCCTACACTCAACGCATGGCAGAGAATATCGGTTTTCACAGCACTGGACTGCTTCCCGATTACGTCCCTTCGCCATTCGGTGAATCGCTCCCGGAAACCATCGTGATGGGCAGTCACATGATCGAAGGACACACGCGCCCGCTCCCCGATATCCCCTGGCCTGAAAGCTGCCGAGCATTCATGCAGCACCTGTGCTCGGTGTTCGGAACCTGCCAGGACAAGGCGTCACGACCCGCGATGCCGTTGCAAATCAAACAACATCAGCATCGGTTCGACATTGTCATTCAGCGTTTGAACAGACGTTTGCTTGAGCAGATCAGCCAATTACCCCAGCACTGGCTGATCTCGGCACGGCTGGAACTGTCCCGGCACTTTGCCCGGGACATGCTGAGTTTTTCGGCTCTGGGCTTCGCCTTCACCGGCTTGATGCCCACGCCAGATGATAATGGCTGGTTCGCCCTGTTTCATCGAGGCGTCCAGTCTCGCCCCCTCAACCTGCACTGCGCGCACATGCAACGATTGCATGACGACTTACAGCAAAACGCAAATGCCACGAGACCCCACCGGTACGTCAACGCCCGTATCGGTTCCCGCTCAGCCGCTTGAGTGTTTTCTATAAAAGTCACCGCTCGGCTGCGCGCAAAGCTCCACCAGCCAATCGACAAACACCCTCACCCGTCGAGACAACTGGCGGTGCGGTGGATAGAGCGCCGTCAACGGAAACGCCGGTGGCGGCACTGCCTTTAGCACTTCACACAAACGGCCTTCGTCCAGTTGTCGGGCGACGTGATAATACGGGGTCTGGACCAGACCATAGCCCGCTTCGCAAGCGGCGAGATATCCATCGGCGCTGTTGACCGAAACCTGTTTGGGCAGATCGATCGGCTGCACCTGACCATCAACCACAAACTCCAGCCCGTAACGCTTGCTGGTGCTGCTGGAGAAATACTCCACCATCTGGTGGCCGTCGAGATCGGCCAGACACTGAGGCGTTCCGTGACGTTGCAAATATTGCGGGCTCGCGCAGGTGACCTGGTCCATCATGACCAGCGGCCTTGCCACCAGAGAATCGTCCAGGGCCGAGCCACCCCGTAACACGCAATCGACACCTTCGCGGATCAGATCCACTGGCCGGTCATTCAACCCGATTTCCAGTTCGATCAAGGGATACCGGGCAGTGAATTGCGGCAATGCCGGAATCACGATCAAACGTCCCACTCCCGCAGGCATATCCACTCGCAGCAGACCTTTGGGGTTTTGGCGAGCAGCGGAAAACACCGCTTCGGTTTCCTCCAGATCCGCCAGCAGCCGCACGCAACGCGGGTAATAGGCACCCTCAAACGTCTTGGTGTGGAGACCCTGGATTTGTATTACCAGCACCGCATCGATCCGCAGGTGGCCATCGAGGAAACCGTCGGCGCCATGGCAGAACTGGTGAAGGCCGGCAAGGTGCGTTACCTGGGATTGAGTGAAGCATCGGCCGCCACGCTGGAGCGAGCGAACAAGGTTCACCCGATCAGCGCACTGCAAAGTGAATACTCGCTATGGAGCCGCGACCAAGAGGAGAACGGCTGCCTGGCAGCTTGCCAGCGTCTGGGTGTTGCTTTTGTGCCTTACAGTCCGTTGGGCCGGGGCTTTTTGACCGGTGCTCTAAGAAGTCCGGATGATTTCGCAGCCGACGACTACCGTCGCTTCAGTCCACGCTTTCAAGGGGAAAACTTCGCTAAAAACCTGTTGCTGGTGCAGCAAGTGCAGACCCTGGCCACTGACAAAGGTGTGACGGCGGGACAACTGGCGTTGGCGTGGGTCTTGGCCCAAGGGGATTACCTGATCCCGATTCCAGGCACCAAACAGCGTAAATACCTGGAAGAAAATGTGGCCGCGCTGGACGTGAAGCTGAGCCGCGAAGAGTTGCAGGCCCTGGAAGCGATATTCCCGGCCAATGCCACGGCAGGGCTGCGTTATCCGGAAGAAGTCATGAAGTTGCTTGACCGATAACAGGTGCCCGGCCCGTTCGATGGTTAGAGCGGGCCAGCGCTGCCAAACATCACGCCTTGGCGTTAACGCCCTTGTCATTAGGAACCGTCGTACCGTTGCCCTTGCCGTAAGCTTGCAAGTTCTGCAGTACGTAGATCGCCGTCTTGTATTCAGGGATCAGGCCAACGGCGTACTTGTCACCCTTGATACTGTTGTTCTGAATGGTGTCCAGTTGCGTGGCGAAATACTCCAGCGCATTGAACTTCGCATCCGGGTCTTTCTGTACGCCAAAACGATCAAACTTGTCACCGGCATTAAGCAAGGTCATCGAAATAATATCGGAAATCAGGCCTTTGCCTCTCAAGAAGGCACTGAGATTGCCCAGTTGCTTGGCGGATACATTTTCCGGATCGAAGCCCTTGATGTTCCTGTGCAGTTTCTGTTCATCCATTTTCGCCGTATTCAGCGCATTGGGATTGCTTCCCACCAATGCCAGCATCTGCTTGACCCTGGCGCTGTGGGTAACAGGCTTGCCGCTGCCGGTATCCTTGACCAGTAAACCTGCCTTGCTCGTCCATGCGCCTGTATAGCCGATTGTCATGACCGGGCTCCCGACTGCGTGACGGGATGCCGATCATCCAAAACACACAGACGTCCTTGTGAGGCGACCATAAAAGTTCCTTGTTTATCCGAGTTAAGTGCGGGCGAGTATCGATGCACGCTTCAGCGTCACCAACAAATATTTCCGCTTTTTACAATTCTTGTACATTTACGACACATACCAAAAAGCCCCTTGTTTCATTGGCCAATACGAACTTTTCGATATTGGCGCAGATAACTAATCAAGCCCTTATGCACGTCTTGGTTAGTTTGTTTGTATCGATATGGACACGTCCCTTCCCGCCGTTCGTCACCCCAGGCAAATCTTGCACGATCGTACCTAAAGCTCGACATTCGTGAGCCGATACCCTTTCGATGCCCCGATTTTCAAACCCACACCCCCATAATAAAAACGCTGCACAAGGACCGGTCCCATGCCCGCATTTCGTACCATTCAGGCTCGCTACACGCTGTTTCTGGTCCTGTTCATCCTGCTTTTATCCGTCCTGACCGTGGTTGGCATCAGTCAGCTGGTCGCGCCAAAACTGCGTCATACCGAAGAACAGGTAGCCCTCAATCGCATCGCCGAAGTGGCCGAGCAGATCCAGGGTGAACTGAACAAGGTGCAAGCCCAGCAGCGCAGCATCACTCAAACCATTCCCCTGCTCGACAGCGCCGCCATCGACACGGTTCTGCCGGGCCTGGTTGATCAGTACGGTGAACTGAAAGTCTTCGGTGGCGGGATCTGGCCATTGCCCGGTCAGCGCGAAGCCGGGCGCAATAAGTTCAGCACCTTCTGGCACCGCGATGCCTCGGGAAAACTGGCGGTCAATACGTTCTGGAACAGCGACGCCGCGCCCAACTATTACGACCAGACCTGGTACAAGGGCGGTATGCAGACTCCGCGCGGCCAATGTGCCTGGGCCGCTGCCTATAAAGATGACGCCAGCGCCGAACCGCGCACCAACTGCGCCATGGCCATTCAGAAAAATGGCGCGGCGTACGGTGTCTCGACCATTGACGTGACACTAGGCTTCTTCAATGACTTGGTGGCGCGCAAGGAAAAAGACCTGGGTGCCGAGATGCTGATCGTCGAGGCCGATGGCAAGATCATCAGCAACAGCTCGCGAATCAGCGGGCCGATCGTATTGAAAAACATCGCTGAACTGGCCGGCCAGTCGCCGTTTGCCGCTCAGGTCAAGGCCGGGCTGGCACAGCGGGACCAATCGCTGCAACGGGTCGAGTTCGATAACAACGGCGAAACCAGCACCTTCTTCATGCGCCCGATCGAAGGTACGCCGTGGTTCCTCGCCACCGCCCTGCCGACCACACTGATCACGGCCCAGCGTGACGATGTGCTCAACACGTTGAGCCTGTTGCAGATTCCGATGGTGATTCTGCTGGTGTTGCTGCAGGTCTATGCCATCCGCCAACTGATCCAGCGCATGAAAGCCCTGAAAGCCAATATCGACGCCTTGTCCACGGGTGATGCCGACCTGACCAAGCGCATCACCATCCGCGCCGAAGACGAACTCGGCGCCATCGGTCATTCGGTCAACACCTTTATCGCCTACTTGCAGAATATGATCGGCGAAGTTACTCAGGCGACGGGCGCAATGGCGTCGAGCCTGGAGAATCTGCAACGGACTTCCGCTCACACCAGCCAGATTCTGGTGCGTCATGCTTCGGAAACCGATCAGACCGTCACCGCCATTACCGAGATGAGTTCGACCGCCGACAGCGTCGCGCAGAACGCCGCCGAAACCGCCGCTTTCACGCAACGCGCCAACGAGCACGCGGATCGCTCCCGCGTGGTGGTCGGCGAAGCGTCGAGCAGTGTGGTGGCGTTGATCGATGAAGTAGCAAGTGCCACCCATAAAGTCGAAAACATGCAACAGGACGCCCAACGCATCACCGAAATTCTCGGGGTGATTGGCGCCATCGCCGGGCAAACCAATTTGCTGGCACTGAACGCCGCGATCGAAGCAGCCCGGGCCGGTGAGCAAGGCCGCGGGTTCGCGGTGGTCGCCGACGAAGTCCGCGCCCTCGCCGCCCGCACCCAGGCCAGCACTTCGGAAATCAACGAAATGCTAACCCGCCTGACCCAAGGCGTGAGTTCGTCGGTCAGCGCCATGGAAAACACCCAGGTCAGCTGTCAGTCGGCTGCCGACGCCACGGCCCGGGTCAACTCCGGCCTGGATGAAATGGCCGGCTCCGTCAGCCACATCAACAGTCTGAGTACCCAGATCGCCACCGCCGCCGAGCAGCAAAGCGCCGTGACCGAAGAGATCAATCGCAGCATGGTGCAGATCCGCCATATGGTCGATGAGCTGGTGAAAAGCGGCCAGGCCAGTGAGCTCAACACTCAGCAACTGCTGGAAGCCAATAACCGGGTGAGCGCGATCATGGGGCGTTTCAAGGTTCGTTGATCGCAAAAGCAAGGCATGCCCTTCGGTGAGGGGCTTGCGCTGATGCCAGTCAGAGAAACATCGTACCTGTGGCGAGGGAGCTTGCTCCCGCTGGGGCGCAGCGGCCCCGAATCTGCCAACGTGGGGATCCGGATCGAATACGAGCGTCTGGTTTTGCGACTGCTTCGCAGCCAAGCGCAAGCAAGCTCCCTCGCCACAATGCGTTACTCATGCTGTATTACTTCGAAACAATCCGCCTCCTCTTCGCGAGAGAAAATGGTCAAAATGCATCTTTTTGGCCACAACCCGAGACGAGATCCCCATGCGAACCCACCTGCGTCTGGCCGCCCTGAGCGCCCTTTTCATCTCTTCCCTGGCCCAGGCTGCTGAGCTGATTCCCATCGAAGTTCATCGCGATGCCAACTGCGGTTGCTGCAAAAAATGGGTCAGCCATCTGGAAGCCAACGGTTTTAAGGTCGCAGACCATGTTGAAGCCGACATGAGCCAATTCAAGCAACAACACGGTGTGCCACCTCGGCTCGCGTCGTGTCACACCGGCCTTATCAACGGCAAATTCGTCGAAGGCCACGTGCCGGCCGATCAAGTACTGGCCTTGAGCAAGCGTGACGATTTGTTGGGGGTTGCCGCACCCGGCATGCCCATGGGCTCGCCCGGCATGGAAATGGACGGCATGAGTGATGCCTATCAAGTGATCGGTTTGAAAAAGGACGGCACTGACGTGGTGGTGGCGGACTACCCCGCCCATTGATGTTCGGCGCCTACATCGGGCTGTTTCTCGCGGCGTTCGGTGCCGCGACGCTGCTGCCACTGCAATCCGAAGCAGTGCTGGTGGGGTTGTTGCTCAGCAATCAGGATTGGCTCTGGTCGTTGTTGGCAGTCGCTACGCTGGGCAATGTGCTGGGCTCGTTGCTGAACTGGTGGCTGGGGCGCGGCATCGAGCGGTTTCGCGAGCGGCGCTGGTTTCCGGTCAGCCCTCGCCATCTCGAGCAAGCCCAAAAGCACTACCAGCGTTATGGCCATTGGTCGTTGCTACTCAGTTGGGTGCCCATCATCGGCGATCCACTGACGCTGGTGGCTGGCGTCATGCGCGAACCGCTGGGGCGTTTCCTGGTGATCGTGACACTCGCCAAGGGCGCCCGCTATGGTGTGTTGGCCGTGGCTACGCTGGGATGGATGGGTTGAATGATCAGGGCCATGGCGGCGCGGAACCTGTGGGAGCGGGCTTGCTCGCGAAGAGGGAGTGTCAGTCGACATTAATGTTGTCTGGCACACCACCTTCGCGAGCAAGCCCGCTCCCACATGGATTTCGCTCGGCATTGCGGCCATGACCTATGTTTAATGTCACCCTAATCATGCCAGTCCAGCATCGGCGGATTTCCCGTGGAGCTTTACCCATGTCCCCCATCCTCTCCCGCTGGTTACCCGGCCTGCTGCTGACAGCGGCTCTGCCCGTTCTCGCTCACGCCCAGAACCAGAACCAGAACCAGAACCAGGCCGAAACGCCGGAATACGGCCCGCAACTTCAGGGCTTCGATTACCCCTACACGATCAAGTACTTCGACTTTGAGTCCCAAGGCAAACCCCTGCAGATGGGTTACATGGACGTTGCCGCCCAAGGCAAGGTCAATGGACGCAGCGTGGTGCTGATGCACGGCAAAAACTTCTGCGGCGCGACCTGGGACAGCTCGATCAAGGCGCTGAGCGAGGCCGGTTACCGGGTCATCGCGCCGGACCAGATCGGTTTTTGCACCTCCAGCAAACCGGACCACTATCAATACACTTTCCAGCAACTGGCATCCAACACCCAGCAACTGCTCAAAACCCTGGGCATCCAGAAGGCCACCCTGCTCGGCCACTCCACCGGCGGCATGCTCGCGACCCGCTATGCGTTGCAATACCCCGATCAAGTCGAACAATTGGCGCTGGTCAATCCAATCGGCCTGGAAGACTGGAAGGCCCTTGGCGTGCCCTATCTCACGGTTGATCAATGGTATGAGCGCGAGCTGAAAGTCACGGCGCAGGGTATCCACGACTACCAACGCAACACCTATTACGATGGCCGCTGGAAGCCGGAGTTTGATCGTTGGGTGAACATGTACGCGGGCCTGGCCAAAGGGCCAGGCAAAACAGCGGTGGCTTGGAACTCGGCGCTGATTTACGACATGATCTTCACCCAACCGGTGTACTACGAGTTCAAGGACCTGAAAGTGCCGACCCTGCTGCTGATTGGCACCCGCGACACCACGGCCATCAACAAGAACATCGCACCGCCCGAGGTCAAGGCGAAAATCGGTCATTACGACGTACTCGGCAAGCAAGTGGCGAAACTGATTCCCCGGTCGACACTGATTGAATTCCCGGGCCTTGGCCACGCGCCGCAGATGGAGGAACCGGCCAAATTCCATCAGGCTTTACTCGACTGGCTAAACAAAACAAATCCCGTTCGTTGATGAGGTAAGGCTGATGGCGGTGCAGATTGCGGTGATCGATGATTGGCAGGACGTGGCTCGCGATGTGGTGGACTGGTCGGTGCTGGACAGCATCGGCCAGGTGAGTTTTATCCATGACTACCCGGCCGACAACGAAACCCTGGCCGAACGGCTCGGCGCATTCGAGGTGATCTGCGTGATGCGCGAGCGCACCCGGTTCGATGAAGACCTGCTGCGCCGCTTGCCCACACTCAAGCTGCTGGTCACCGGCGGCATGCGCAACGCCGCCCTGGACCTGAAAGCCGCCGCCGCGCTGGGCATTCAGGTGTGCGGCACCGACAGCTACAAACACGCCGCCCCCGAACTGACCTGGGCGCTGATCATGGCCGCCACCCGCAACCTGGTGGCCGAAGCCAACGCCTTGCGCGCCGGTCAATGGCAACAAGGATTGGGCGGCGACCTGCAGGGCAAGACCTTGGCGATTCTCGGTCTGGGCAGCATTGGTCAACGGGTAGCCCGGTTCGGGCAGGTGTTCGGCATGCGGGTGATTGCCTGGAGCGAAAACCTGACCGCCGAACGGGCTGCCGAGGTCGACGTCACCTATGTCAGCAAACAGGAACTGTTCGAGCAGGCCGATGTGCTGTCGGTCCATCTGGTGCTCAGCGAGCGCAGCCGAGGGTTGGTTGACACTCAGGCACTGGACTGGATGAAACCCACGGCATGGTTGGTCAACACTGCCCGCGGGCCCATTGTCGATGAGTCGGCATTGATCAAGGCTCTTCAAAAAAAACGCTTGGCGGGCGCGGCGCTGGATGTGTTCGAGCACGAACCGTTACCCCGCCATCATCCTTTCAGAACGCTGGACAATGTGCTGGCCACGCCGCATATCGGGTATGTCAGCCGGCAGAACTACCAACTGTTCTTTTCGCAAATGATCGAGGACATTCAAGCTTGGGCGGCGGGAGCGCCGATCCGGCTGCTGGGCTGAAACCGAGTTATCGTTCATCGCGAGCAGGCTCGCTCCCACATTGGATCTTGGGTGTACACAGAATGTGTGACGAAGCAGATCCAAATGTGGGAGCGAGCCTGCTCGCGATGAGGCCCTCAAACCCACCACCTCCCCCTAAATTTCACGCACCACAACGGTGCAAACACCTACCCCTCCGTGCCCATCGCCAGAACTTCCTGGTCCCGATTTGACCCGCACCAGAAAATAAACCTGCCCTTCGTCGGTGCGCCTCCCCGCAAAGCGCTATGCCTGTACCCTCTTTTGACCGATTGTCGAACAATTTCACCCGTTGGCCGCCCCCGCTCTAAGTTCTGGCCTAGACTGATTTTCGCGGAGTAAAACCGGCTGGTCATTCGGTGAAAAAAATAGAAACTTTTGGTGCTGGCCTCGTGTCAGGTTAAAGGTAGGGCCACAGCGACTGGTGCATTCCTTGCAACAGCCACTTCACCCATTCTGCTTCAGCGCATGGGCAGCACTTGCTCACCGATGCGTAGCGCGTTTGCGCCCGGCCACAGGATTTGGCCACGAACACCGTTTGTGCCAGGCCTAGAATTAGATCAACAACACGGGAGATTCATATGATCAGTGCGGCTTTAGATATCCAGGGAGAACGTGCTCATCAGCAGGTCGGGGAAACGAGCACCGTCGGTGTCCTCAATGCCAAATCGGTCAAAGCGCCGGTCCCCAAGACACTGGCACCGGTAGTCAGTCAGAATCCCAACAAGAAGAGAGTCCTGTTCGTCACCTCGGAGATTGCCGACCTGGTAAAGACCGGAGGTCTTGGCGACGTTTCCGCCGCACTGCCCCGGGCGATGGCGCATCTGCACGATGTGCGTGTGCTAATCCCCGGTTATCCGCAAGTGATGAACAGCGAAAACCCGATTCATATCATCGGTGAACTGGGCGGGCACGCAGCGTTGCCGCCCTGCAAGATCGGGCGCATGGACATGCCCGATGGCCTGGTCATTTACGTGTTGATCTGCCCTGAATTGTACGAGCGCGAAGGTTCACCTTACGGCGCCAACAACGGCCGCGACTGGCCGGACAACCACATTCGTTTCGCCCGACTGGGCCTCGCAGCAGCCGATATCGCCGCCAACCTCGCCCAAATTCACTGGTGCCCGGACCTGGTGCACGCCCACGACTGGCCCGCGGGCCTGGCGCCGGCCTATATGCACTGGCGTGGCCAACGCACCCCGACCCTTTTCACCATTCACAACCTGGCGTACCAAGGTGTCACCAGCCTCGGCTCGTGCCCGGAACTCGGTATCCCCATGCATGCCTTGCAACAGGAAGGCATGGAGTTTTACGGCAAGATGTCGTTCCTAAAGGCCGGCATGGCCTACTCGAGCCACATCACCACCGTCAGCGCGACCTATGCCCAGGAAATCACCACGCCGGCCTTTGGCTGCGGTCTCGACGGTTTTCTCGCCGCCAAGACCCAGCAAGGCTTGCTCAGCGGGATTCCCAATGGCATCGATGAAAGCTGGGATGCAGCGACCGATCCGCACCTGTTCCACCCGTTCGGCATCGGCGACTGGGACGGCAAAGCAGTCAACGCGGCGCATGTTCGCCGGCTGTTCGACCTCGACGACTCCGAAGGTCCGCTGTTCGCCGTGGTCTCGCGGCTGGTCTACCAGAAAGGCCTGGACCTGACCGAAGCAGTGGCCGAATACATTGTCGACAACGGCGGGCAAATCGCGATCATCGGCCGTGGCGAACCGGAAGAAGAACAAGCCATGCGTGAACTGGCGTTGCGCTTCCCCGGGCAAGTCGGCGTGCACATCGGCTTCAATGAAACCGACGCCCGCCGGATGTTCGCCGGCAGCGATTTCCTGCTGATGCCTTCGCGTTATGAACCCTGCGGCCTGAGCCAGATGTACGCCCAGCGCTTCGGTTCATTGCCGGTGGCCCGCAATACCGGCGGCCTGGCCGACACCATCGAAAACGGCGTGACCGGTTTCCTCTTCGACGAATCCACGGTGGAAAGTTATCGCGAAGCCCTGAGCCGCGCGTTCAAGGTGTTCGCCTTCCCCGGCCTGCTCAACGCGATGCGTTGCCGAGCCATGGCGGCGCCGTTCAACTGGTGCAAGGCAGTCGAACCCTACGCCGAACTCTACGAACAACTGGTGGCTAAAGCGCTGGGAAAATCGGGCAAACAGTAAGAGGCTTTCAACGATGCCGTTACGGACCCTTGAGACCTGGCCCCACGGCGCAATCATGCTGGACGCAGAACACACGCGTTTTGCCTTGTGGGCGCCAGATGCGTTTTTTGTCAGTCTCGAACTGGAAGATGGACAATCCCTGCCACTGCTGCCTCAGGCCGATGGCTGGTTTGTGATCAAGACCCGCTGCCCCGCGGGTACCCGCTACCGCTACAACATCGATGGCGAGCTTACGGTGCCGGACCCGGCCTCCCGCGCCCAGGTGGGCGATATCGACAGCCACAGCGTGGTGGTCGATCCCCTCGCCTATCGATGGCAACACAGCGCCTGGCAAGGTCGACCGTGGAATGAGGCGGTGATCTACGAATTGCACGTCGGTGCACTCGGCGGCTTCAGCGAGGTCGAACAACACCTGGCGCACCTGGTTGAGTTGGGGATTACCGCCATCGAACTGATGCCGCTGGCGCAGTTCCCCGGCGAACGTAACTGGGGCTATGACGGGGTTTTGCTTTATGCGCCTCAAGCCTCCTACGGCTCGCCCGAACAACTCAAACACCTGATCGACACGGCCCACGGCCATGGCCTGGCAGTGATTCTCGACGTGGTCTACAACCACTTCGGCCCCGACGGCAATTACCTTCATCGCTACGCCAAAGGCTTTTTCCGCGAAGACAAACACACCCCGTGGGGTGCGGCGATCGACTTCCGGCGGCGCGAGGTGCGCGACTTCTTTATCGACAACGCGCTGATGTGGTTGCTGGAGTACCGCTTCGACGGCCTGCGCCTGGACGCGGTGCATGCCATCGAAGACCCGGACTTTCTTCAGGAGCTGGCGCAACGGGTGCGGCGGCAAACCGATCCGGCGCGACACGTGTGGCTCATGGCGGAAAACGAACACAACCAGGCCAGCCTGCTGGAACAAGGTTTCGACGCGCAATGGAACGACGACGGCCATAACGCCCTGCACGTTCTGCTCACGGGTGAAACCGATGCCTATTACGCCGACTATGCCCGGCAGCCCACCGAACAGCTCGCCCGTTGCCTGAGCCAGGGCTTCGTGTTTCAGGGCCACATCACCCGCCACGGTACGGCACGCGGTGAGCCGAGCGGTCACTTGCCGCCCACGGCCTTCGTGCTGTTCCTGCAGAACCACGACCAGATCGGCAATCGCGCCTTTGGCGAGCGTCTGCATCAGTTGGCCCATCCTGATGCCCTTTACGCCGCCACCGCGTTGCTGCTGTTGTCGCCGATGATCCCACTGATGTTCATGGGCGACGAATTCGCCGTCGAGCAACCGTTTCTATTCTTCACCAGCCACCATGGTGAATTGGCGGAGTTGGTGCGCGAAGGACGACGCAATGAGTTCGCAGCGTTCAGCGCCTTTGCCGATCCGCACAAACGCGAGCAGATTCCCGACCCGAACGCGACGCAGACCTTCGAAGCTTCACGGCCGAAACTGAGCGCCAGCCGCCAATCGCCGGTTTATGAGCTGTATCGCCAACTGTTGAAGATCCGCCATCAACACATCATCCCGCACCTGCCCGGCGCCCAGGCGCTGGGGGCGCAGGTACTGGCCGCGGGCGCGGTGACGGCGCGCTGGCGGTTGGGCGATGGCAGTCAGTTGCGCATTGACCTGAACCTCAGCGATGCACCCGTGGTCCACACCCCACAGGCCGACGCGACGTTGCTGTTCGAACACCCGCCACAATCGGCCGGTCTGTTGAATCAGGGCACACTTGCCCCGTATTGCGCGCTAGTCAGCCTCACGGCCGCAGCCCCTTTGCTACCCCCGGATGGAGAGCGCCCATGAGCAATGCGCAACTGGAAATACTGGCCAGCCGAGCAGGCCTGGCCGTCGACTGGATCGATGCCAATGGCCGTCCACAGAAAGTGACCCCGGCGGTGTTGCGCTCGGTGCTCAGCGGGCTTGGCCATCCCGCCAATACTGCCCAGGAGATCGACGCCAGCCTGCTGCAATTGCAGGAAGTGCAACAAACCCGGCACCTGCCACCGCTGTTGACCTGCGATGTGGGCGTCGGCCTGGACCTGGCCCATTACTTCGAACCGCAAACCCCATGTGAAATCCATCTCGAAGACGGCTCACGGATCAACTTGAAGCTCGATGACAACGCTGTGTTGCCCGGGCTGGTGCCGGTGGGTTATCAGCACGTCAGCATCGATGATCAATCCTTCACCCTGGCGGTGGCACCCCAGCGCTGCTACAGCGTCGGCGACGCGGTTGATAGTAAAAACCCCCGCGCCTGGGGCCTGAGCGTGCAGCTGTACTCGCTGCGCCGTCCCGGCGATGGCGGTTTCGGCGATACCCAGGCCCTCGAAGATCTGGCCCGGGTGGCCGGGGAACGAGGCGCCGAAGCGTTGGCGATCAGCCCGCTGCATGCGATGTTCAGCGGCGACACCCAGCGTTACAGCCCTTACTCGCCCTCCAGCCGCTTGTTCCTCAATAGCCTGTACGCGGCGCCCGGTGCGATTCTCGGTGAGCGTGCCCTGCGCACCGCGATCGACGCCACCGGCCTTGCCGCTGAGCTCAAGCACCTTGAAGCACTGCCGCTGATCGACTGGCCCACCGCCGCCGAAGCCAAGCATCGCTTGCTTGAAGCCTTGTATGAAGGATTCACCCACGGCGAACACCCCTTGCACCCGGATTTCAGCAGCTTCCGCCATGCCGGTGGCGAAGCGCTGGAAAATCATTGCCGCTTCGAAGCCATCCAGGAAGTCCGTGCGCGGGACGGTGAAAGCCTCGACTGGCGCGAGTGGCCCGAACAATGGCGTGACCCGCGCAGCACCGCCCTGGCGCATTTTGCCGAAGAAAACTCGACCCGCATCGGCTACTACGCGTTCTGCCAATGGCTGATTGCGCGCAGCCTGGAACGCGCCCAAGCCGCCGCCCGCGGTGCCGGCATGGGCATCGGCCTGATTGCCGACCTGGCGGTGGGCGCCGACGGCGGCGGCAGCCAGGCCTGGAGTCGTCAGGACGAATTGCTCACCTCGCTGACCGTGGGTGCGCCACCGGACATCCTCAACCGTTCCGGCCAGGGCTGGGGTATTTCCGCGTTCTCCCCCGAAGGCCTGGTGCGCAACGGCTTTCGCGCGTTCATCGAAATGCTGCGGGCCAACTTCGCCCATGCCGGCGGCCTGCGTATCGATCACGTCATGGGGCTGCAACGACTGTGGGTGATCCCCAACGACGCACAACCCCGCGACGGTGCCTACCTCTATTACCCGGTGGACGACCTGCTGCGCTTGCTGACCCTCGAATCCCATCGACATCAGGCCATCGTCCTCGGCGAAGACCTCGGCACCGTGCCCGAGGGGCTGCGCGAGAAACTCATCGCGCGCTCGATTCTCGGCATGCGCGTGCTGCTGTTCGAACAGGACAACACTCACTTCAAGTCGATTCTCGAATGGCCGGACAACGCCCTGGCAACCACCAGCACCCACGACCTGCCGACGCTCAATGGCTGGTGGCATGGCCGCGATATCGATTGGAGCGCGCGCTTGAATCTGGTCGACGCCCCAGGGGAAATCGAATGGCGCCAACACCGTGAACGCGAGCGCGAAGGTTTGCGCCGGGTGCTGAGCCAGGACCCGCAGAATTTCCGCGAAGAGTCCCACGAAACCGATCAGGTGCTCGACGCCGCGATCCGCTTCCTCGGCCATACCCGCGCGCCGCTGGTACTGTTGCCAATGGAAGATGCCTTGGGTATCGAACAGCAGGCCAACCTGCCCGGCACCACCGACACCCATCCCAACTGGTCGCGCAGGCTACCCGGCGACAGCGAAGCCCTGCTCGATGATCCGGACGCCGCCCGGCGCCTGGAACTGCTCGCCTGTGCGCGACTTCAGGCGGCCGAGCGTGACCAATGAATCAACCGTTCAACCAACCGCTGCGGGCGACTCTGCGGCTGCAGTTTCATAAAGGTTTCACCCTGGATCAGGCGGTGCCGCTGGTGCCGTACTTCGCCAGCCTGGGCATCAGCCACGTCTATGCCTCGCCGCTGCTCGCCGCCCGCGCAGGGTCCATGCATGGCTACGACGTGGTGGACCCGACCACGGTCAACCCTGAACTGGGTGGCGAAGCTGCGTTGCGCCGTTTAGTCGCTGCATTGCGCGAACAGAACATGGGGCTGATCCTCGACATTGTCTCCAATCACATGGCCGTCGGCGGTGGCGACAACCCTTGGTGGCTCGACTTGCTCGAATGGGGGCGACTGAGCCCTTACGGCGAGTTCTTCGACATTCAATGGCACTCGCCCGACCCGTTGATGGAGGGCCAATTGCTGCTGCCTTTTTTGGGCAGCGATTACGGCATCGCCTTGCAGGACGGCACCCTTCCCTTGCGTTTCGATGCCCGGCGCGGCGCTTTTTATGTCGAGCACTACGAACATCACTTCCCGATTTGCCCCGCCAACTACGGCGAATTGCTCAAGGCCGATGATCAATTGAATGCCGAGCAGGTCGAGCAGCTCAAATCCCTGGCAGACCGCTTCAGTACCTTGAGTTACCAGACCGACGCGCACAGCCTGGCAATTGCGCTGAAAACCGAGCTGCATGAACTCGCCAGCGATCCGGCGATTCTTCACGCCATCCAGCACACCCTCGGCACCTACGACTCGCTCACCCCCGAAGGTTTCCAGCGCCTGCATAACCTGCTGGAGCGCCAGAGTTATCGCCTGGCCAGCTGGCGCACCGCGGCGGACGACATCAACTGGCGGCGCTTTTTCGATATCAATGAACTGGGCGGCCTGCGCGTCGAACGTCCGGCGGTGTTCGAGGCGACTCATGCAAAAATCTTCGAGCTGGTGGCCGAAGGTCTTGTCGACGGGCTGCGCATCGATCACATCGATGGCCTCGCCGACCCGCGTGGTTACTGCCGCAAACTGCGGCGCCGAGTCGATCGCCTGGCACCGGATCGGCACCTGCCGATCTACGTCGAAAAGATCCTTGGCGAAGGTGAAACCTTGCACCGCGACTGGTCCGTCGATGGCAGCACCGGTTACGAATTCATGAACCAGTTGTCATTGCTGCAACACGACCCCGAAGGCGCCCAGCCCCTGGGTGAACTCTGGAGCCGGCACAGCGAACGGCCCGCCGATTTTCGTCAGGAAGCGCAACTGGCGCGCCAGCAGATTCTCAACGGCTCCCTCGCAGGGGATTTCGAAAGTGTCGCCCACGCTCTGTTGCAAGTGGCCCGGGACGATCTGATGACCCGGGACCTGACCCTCGGCGCGATTCGTCGGGCCTTGCAGGAACTGATCGTGCACTTCCCGGTGTATCGCACTTACATCAGCCCGCTGGGCCGAAACTGCGCCCAGGACGAGGTGTTTTTCCAGCAGGCCATGGACGGTGCAAGGCAAACCCTCGGCGAGGCCGACTGGCCCGTGCTCGATTGCCTGTCCGGCTGGCTCGGCGGTCAACCCTGGCGCAAACACCCGGTGGGCCGCCCACGCAAACTGCTCAAGCATGCCTGCGTGCGCTTCCAGCAACTGACCTCACCGGCGGCGGCCAAGGCAGTGGAAGACACCGCGCTTTATCGCTCGGCGGTGCTGCTGTCGCGCAACGATGTCGGCTACAACACCGAGCAATTCAGCGCTCCGGTAGCTGACTTCCATGCTGCCTGCGTCAATCGCCTCGCCGAGTTCCCCGACAACCTGCTGGCCACCGCGACCCACGACCACAAACGCGGCGAAGACACCCGCGCGCGGCTGGCGGTGTTGAGCGAACGCAGCGCCTGGTATGCCGAACAGGTCGAACACTGGCGAACCCTGGCCGATGAATTGCGCATTGAACCCGGCGCGCCTTCGGCGGGTGACGAGCTGATTCTTTATCAAGCGATCCTCGGCAGTTGGCCGCTGGAGCTGCGCAGCGATGATCAGGTGGCGCTCGAGAACTACGCCGAGCGCCTCTGGCAGTGGCAACAGAAAGCCCTGCGCGAAGCCAAGTTGCAAAGCAGCTGGAGTGCGCCAAACGAGGGGTATGAACAGGCGACCCATGGGTTTCTCGAACGCTTGCTGCTCAGCCCCGAAGGCCAGCCACTGCGCACGGCCATCGGTGCGGCGGCGCAGAGCATCGCCGCCCCGGGTGCATTGAATGGCTTGGCGCAAACCTTGCTGCGAATGACCGTGCCGGGAGTACCGGACCTCTATCAGGGCAACGAGTTCTGGGACTTCACGCTGGTCGATCCGGACAACCGTCGGCCGGTGGATTACGCCAGCCGTCAGCAGGCCATGAACCTACGGTTGGACCTGCCCGATCTGTTGGTGAACTGGCGTGACGGGGGCATCAAGCAAACCCTGATCACCCAGACGTTACACCGGCGTGCCGAGCATGCCGGGCTGTTTCAAAAAGGGACTTATCAAGCCCTTGAAGTCCTTGGCAGCCAGGCTCACCGGGTACTGGCGTTTGCTCGTGAATGGCAGGGAAAACGGGCTATCGTGGTAGTACCGATACGCTGTGCCGAACTGCTGGAAAACAGTGCCGAACCACAGATTGATGCGCCGCTCTGGGGCGATACACGGGTAAAGTTGCCGTTCGCCGCCCCTGAAGAAAATCTGAAGGGACTTTTTACAAGCGTCATAGTCACAAAACACAGGGAACTGTTGGTCAGCACCGCGCTGGGGAATTTCCCGGTCAATCTCTTTATCCAAACGACCCAAGCTTGAGTTCAGTTCAGGAGCATTGCGATGAGTACCGACGATAAACGCATCCGCGAATTTGCCTATCAAATCTGGGAATCCGAAGGAAAACCCACGGGCCAGGAAAAACGCCATTGGGAGATGGCCTGCAAACTGGCCGACGCTGAAGCCCAAGCCAAAGCGCTGGCGCCCGGCAAGTCATCGAAAGCTGGCAGCAAAAGCATCGGTGCCAAGTCCGCGGTCGGCAAGCCCGACGGCAAGCTCAATGCCAAAGGCGTCGAACCCAAAACCAAGGCCAAAGCCAAAGCCAAACCCTCTGCTTCGACAGTGACCCCGCTTGGCGAAAAAAACGTCGAGAAAAAGCCACGCGCTGCGCGCAAACCGCCAACGACCTGACGCGTTTATCGCCTTGCCTCGCTTGATTTGTGGCGTGTCTCTCGCCACCGAGGGCGCGCTCGCCCTCGAAAAAAACCAGAGCCACGGTTCATCGCAGCCGAGTACCGTCACCCCATGCAGGAGCAACTATGAGCAGTCCAAAGAAAACCGCGCCCGAACCTCGTGCCGAGGCTTCGCGAATCCGTGAAGGCTTGCCCTTCCCGCTAGGCGCGACCTGGGATGGCCTGGGGGTCAATTTCGCGCTGTTTTCAGCTAACGCGACCAAGGTCGAACTGTGCATCTTCGACGATTCCGGCGAGGTGGAACTCGAGCGTATCGAGTTACCGGAATACACCGACGAGATCTACCACGGCTACTTGCCTGACGCCCACCCGGGGTTGATCTACGGCTATCGCGTGTACGGTCCTTACGACCCGGCCAATGGTCATCGTTTCAACCCCAACAAGCTGCTGATCGATCCCTACGCCAAGCAATTGGTCGGTCGATTGAAATGGTCTGAAGCGTTGTTCGGCTACACCATCGGCCACCCTGACGCCGACCTCAGTTTCGATGAACGGGACAGCGCGCCCTTCGTGCCCAAATGCAAAGTGATTGACCCGGCTCACACCTGGGGTCATGACCATCG
The DNA here is from genome assembly GCF_050280605.1 of Pseudomonas sp. NPDC089918. Lineage (NCBI taxonomy): Bacteria > Pseudomonadati > Pseudomonadota > Gammaproteobacteria > Pseudomonadales > Pseudomonadaceae > Pseudomonas > Pseudomonas sp. NPDC089918. Next base: position 74,363 of record NZ_JBNNVP010000032.1, read on the forward strand.
CGTCAGCGTGCCGTGGGACAAAACGATCATTTATGAAACACACGTACGCGGCTTCAGCATGCGTCACCCCTCCGTCCCCGAGAACCTGCGTGGCACCTTTGCCGGGTTGATGGTCGATGACGTGCTCGAACACATCCGCAAGCTCGGTGTATCGACCGTCGAATTGCTGCCGATTCATGCCTTCGTCAATGACCAGCATCTGCTGCACAAAGGCATGACCAACTACTGGGGTTACAACAGCATTGCATTCTTTGCCCCGGACCCGCGCTACCTGGCCAGCGGCAAGATCGCCGAGTTCAAGGAGATGGTCGCGCACCTGCACGAGGCCAATCTGGAAGTGATCCTCGACGTGGTCTACAACCACACCGCCGAGGGCAACGAACAAGGCCCGACCCTGTCGATGCGCGGCATCGACAACGCCTCTTACTACCGCTTGATGCCCGACGACAAGCGCTACTACATCAACGATTCCGGGACCGGCAACACCCTGGACCTGAGTCACCCGTGCGTGCTGCAAATGGTCACCGACTCCCTGCGTTACTGGGCCACGGAAATGCACGTGGACGGCTTCCGTTTCGACCTGGCGACCATTCTTGGCCGTTATCACGACGGTTTCGACGAGCGTCACAGCTTTCTCGTGGCCTGCCGTCAAGACCCGGTGCTGCGCCAGGTGAAGATGATTTCCGAGCCCTGGGACTGTGGCCCCGGCGGCTATCAGGTCGGGAATTTCCCGCCGGGCTGGGTCGAATGGAACGACAAATTCCGCGACACCGTGCGGGCGTTCTGGAAAGGCGACGACGGCCAACTCGCCGACTTCGCCAGCCGCATGACCGCCTCCGGTGAGATGTTCAACCAGCGTGGGCGCCGGCCGTATGCGTCGCTTAACTTCGTCACCGCCCACGACGGTTTCACCCTGAACGACCTGGTGTCGTACAACGACAAACACAACGAAGCCAACGACGAGAATAATCAGGACGGCAGCAACAACAACCTGTCCTGGAACCACGGTGTCGAAGGCCCCACCGACGATCCCGAGATCAATGAGCTGCGCCAGCGGCAAATGCGCAACTTCTTCGCCACGTTGCTGCTGTCCCAGGGCACGCCAATGCTGGTGGCTGGCGATGAATTCGCTCGCACCCAGAACGGTAATAACAATGCCTATTGCCAGGACAGCGAGATCGGTTGGGTCAATTGGGACCTGAGCGAAGACGGCAAGGCCCTGCTCAAGTTCGTCAAACGCCTGATCAAATTGCGCCTGGCCTATCCGATCCTGCGTCGCGGGCGCTTCCTGGTGGGCAACTACAACGAAGACATCGGCGTCAAGGACGTGACCTGGCTGGCCCCGGACGGCAGCGAAATGTCCATCGAACAATGGGAAGAAGGCCACGGTCGTTGCCTGGGCATGCTGCTCGATGGTCGCGCCCAGGAAACCGGCATTCGCCGCAAGGGCGGTGACGCGACCCTGCTGCTGGTGGTTAACGCCCACCATGACATCGTCAACTTCCTGCTCCCGGAAGTGCCTGACGGCGGTTTCTGGACCTGCATGATCGACACCAATCAACCGTCGATTCGGGGCCAGGAACGCTTCGAGTTCGGTCACCAATATTCGGTCACCGGTCGCTCGCTGCTGCTGTTCGAATTGCAGCGCGAAGAAGAAGAGTGAACGGGGCTCTCGGGGGCAAGCCGTAATGAAATCCGTAGGGACGGTTTCGCTGATTATTTGCGAAGCCTGACACAGCCTGGGTTAAAAAAACCGCATCAGACCAAAGACTGAGGCGACGAATAGCGATCCATGAGCAATACTCTGCCCGCGGCAATCCAGGGTTCGGAGCGCTGCAATTGCTATTTACCCCGCCTTCACGGGTCTGCCAGGCTTGCGCCCTCGCAAGCATTGCGCACGACTGAGGGCCAGACAGAACAAGGACGTAGCGCCTATGAAAACGGTTTCCATCAGCGAAAGTGGTCTGCCCGCGCAGATCTGGAACAGCGCCCAGCAACTGGACAACATCCCTGTCATCGATACCGAAACCCTGGTCCCGGCCGGCGCTCGCGCAGTGGTGATCGCGCCGCATCCTGGCGATGAAGTGGTGACCTGCGGCGGCCTCCTGCAACAGCTGTGCGCCCTTGGTCATCCTCTGCAATTGATCTCGATCACCGACGGTAGCTACAGTCATTTTGGTTCGCGACAGTGGTCACAGAAACGCCTGAGCGTATTCCGCCCCCAGGAAAGCGTCGAAGCCTTGCGCCGGCTCGGAGTGCCGATGCACAGCCTGAAGTGGATTCGCGCCGGCTTCACCGACAGCGGGCTGGCCGAACGGGAGTCTGAACTGACCCAATTCATCGTCCGCTACCTGCGCCCCGGCGATGTGGTGTTCACCACCTGGCGCGAAGACGGCCACCTGGACCACGACGCCGTCGGCTGCGCCAGCGCCAGGGCCGCAGCGCTGGTCGGTGCGACGCTCAACGAAATACCGGTTTGGGCCTGGCACTGGCCGACACGTGACCATGGGCTGATCCCCTGGCATCGCGCGCGCAAGGTACGCCTCGACACCTGGACCGTCGCGCGTAAAAGCCATGCCACCTACGCCTACGCCAGCCAACTCGACGGTGAGCCGATAATCGGCGCCTCCCCGTCAGTGCCCCGGGTACTGCTGGAGCGCATGCGTTTGCCGTATGAAATTGTGTTTGTCTAAGTCATTCGAGGAATGTCTTTTGTGGCTGGGGGTTTTGACTGGGGGGCTTTTGTGGCGAGGGGGCTTGCCCCCGTTGGGTCGCGAAGCGGCCCCAAAAGCTTTGCGACTGCTTCGCAGCCGAACGGGGGCAAGTCACTGACCAGCAAGGCAGAGCCGTTGCGCGTGAAGCGCGAG
>NZ_JBNNVP010000033.1:0-76765 GCF_050280605.1 Pseudomonas sp. NPDC089918
AACACCCGCATCCCTTCCTCGGCCATTCGCGGCGTGATCTGCCCATGCTGTTGCACCGAGCGTGCATACACTCGGTCCCCCAGCTCCATGGCCAGTGCAAACACATCGACATCACTCGGCAGGGTCGGCAATTCGAAGTGGTGGTCGAACAGCTTGTGCATCAGGTCGCCGAGTTCGATGTCGTGCTGGCGGTCGGCCTGGGTGACTTCGGTCAGGCCGTGCTGGGCGAGGATCAGTTGGCGGGCGGCGGCGTCTTCGTCGTAGATGGCGAGCATGCGTTGTTCCACCAGGCGCGACAGATCACGCCAGCCGTTGAGGGCATGGTGATCGATGGGCGCTTGCAGGCAGGCGCGGAATGCGGCGTGGACGTCGGCGGTCAGGGCTTCAAGCAGGGCCGGGACGCTGGCGAAAAAATGGTAGACGGAGGAGGGCGGGATCTCCGCGCGTTCGGCGACGCTGTAGATCGACAGGCTTGCCACGCCCTCGGCGGCCAGCAGCGTGCGGGCGGCATCGAGTATCGAATCGATCCGGGCCTGACTGCGGGCGCGGGGTTTGCGAATGGTGGCGGTGCGCGTCATTGAAGTCTCCTGCGGGGGCAGCGGGCATTGTACGAGCAGGGTTTGATGTTGTCTGCCCGGACGCCTTCGCTAGCAGGCTAGCTCCCACAGGGATTTCCGGTGTACACCGAATGTATGTTCACTGGAGATCAACTGTGGGAGCTAGCCTGCTGGCGATCCGCCGAAGGCGGCCATAAAAAAACGCCGCTGGCTGCGAGAGCCAACGGCGTTTTTTCAGATCGGCAATCCGCTTACACGGTATGCAGGTACCAGTTGTACTCGAGGTCGGAGATGGAGTGTTCGAACTCCTCCAGCTCGCTCTCTTTACAGGCGACAAAAATGTCGATGTATTTCGGGTCGATGTACTTGGCCATGACTTCGCTGTCGTCCAGCTCGCGCAATGCATCACGCAGGTTGTTCGGCAGGCTTTGCTCGTTCTGCTCGTAGGAGTTGCCTTCCACGGGTGCGCCCGGCTCGATTTTGTTGGTCAGGCCGTGGTGTACGCCCGCCAAAACAGAAGCCATCAACAGATACGGGTTGGCGTCGGCGCCGGCGACACGGTGTTCGATGCGCACGGCATCGGAGGAACCGGTCGGTACGCGGATGGCCACGGTACGGTTGTCCAGGCCCCAGCACGGCGAATTCGGCACGTAGAACTGTGCGCCGAAACGACGGTAGGAGTTGACGTTCGGGCAGAGGAAAGCCATCTGCGCCGGCAGGGTCTCGAGCACACCGCCGATCGCGTGACGCAGTGCGGCGTTCTGCTCGGGATCCTCGCTGGCAAAAATGTTTTTGCCATCTTTATCAAGAATCGAGATGTGGACATGCAGACCGTTACCCGCCTGGCCAGGGTAAGGCTTGGCCATGAAGGTGGTGTCCATCTCATGGTCATAGGCGATGTTTTTGATCAGGCGCTTGAGCAGGACCGCATAGTCGCAGGCCTTGATCGGGTCGGCCACGTGATGCAGGTTCACTTCGAACTGTGCCGGGGCACTTTCCTTGACGATCGCGTCGGCAGGGATGCCTTGCTCTTTCGCACCTTCCAGAATGTCCTGGAGGCAGTCGACGTATTCGTCGAGGTCGTCGATCAGGTAGACCTGTGTCGAATGCGGGCGTTTGCCGGAGATCGGCGAGCGCGGTGGTTGTGGGCGGCCGTTCACGTTCTCCTGGTCGATCAGGTAGAACTCCAGTTCGAACGCAGCGCAGATGGTCAGGCCCATCTCGTCAAACTTGGCTACGACTTGTCGCAGGACTTCGCGCGGGTCGGCGAAGAAAGGATCACCTTCGAGTTCGTGCATGGTCATCAGCAGTTGCGCGGTCGGGCGCTTCTGCCAGGGCTCATTGCACAGGGTGTCGGGGATTGGATAGCAGATTCGGTCAGCATCGCCGATGTCCAGGCCCAGGCCGGTGCTTTCCACCGTCGAGCCATTGATATCCAGAGCAAATAGAGAGGCCGGCAGGTTGATGCCTTTCTCGTAAACCTTGTGGAGGCTGGTGCGTTCAATGCGCTTGCCGCGCACCACACCATTCATATCCGCAATCAGAAGGTCAACGTACAGAACCTCAGGATGTTCCTTAAGGAACGCGTTCGCTTCGTTAAGCTGAACGGCACGCGGGGGTACCGACATGATGCAACACCTTTGTTGTTAAAAATATCAATCATTGATCTCTTCGGATTCCAGTCAACCCGAACGGCATGCCGAAGTCAAGCAAGGCCTTTTTTGCCCTAAAAAAGCACTCACGAGGCATTTTTGAGGCACTTTGGGGCGTTTTTTTGCCTTCAGTCGTCTTGGCGCCCGCGAGCTTGAGCGGGCCGTGTTGTATTTTTTACGGGGGTGTTGTGTAAAAAAATGAACAAGGCTAAGCTCGATTTAAACCCATAACAGCAATAATACCGGGGTGCTTCATGTCTCGCCTGCCGTTAATCGGCGTCACCGCCTGCTCAAAGCAGATCGGTCTGCATGCTTATCACATCAGTGGCGACAAATACGTACGCGCCGTGGCTTCAGCTGCCAAGGGCCTGCCGTTGATTCTTCCATCCCTGGCGGATCAGCTGGCGCCGTCCGAAATTCTGGACGCTCTGGACGGCATTCTCTTTACAGGCTCTCCTTCTAATATAGAACCGTTTCACTATAACGGCCCGGCCAGTGCGCCAGGTACTGCTCATGATTCTGCACGCGATGCCACCACTCTCCCGCTGATCCGCGCTGCTGTCGAGGCCGGTGTTCCCGTGCTCGGCATTTGCCGCGGCTTCCAGGAAATGAATGTGGCGTTCGGCGGCAGTTTGCATCAGAAGGTTCACGAGGCCGGTCCATTCATGGATCACCGTGAAGACGACAGCCTGCCGCTGGAAGGGCAGTACGCGCCAAGTCACCCGGTGCACGTTCAGCCGTGTGGTGTACTGGCCGGGCTGGGCCTGGCGAGCGAGATTCAAGTCAATTCGATTCATGGCCAGGGTATCGAGCGTCTGGCGCCGGGCCTTCGTGTGGAAGCCGTGGCGCCCGACGGGTTGATCGAAGCCGTCTCTGTTACCGAAGGCAAGGCTTTTGCTTTAGGTGTGCAATGGCATCCCGAATGGCAGGTAAGCTTGAATCCTGACTACCTTGCGATTTTCCAGGCATTTGGCGATGCCTGCCGCAAGTACGCTCTACAACGCGACGCCGATGCGTCAAACAACGCCTGACTTATAAGAGTCAGGAAACTCAGCCTAAGAGGCATTTATGAGTAACAACCTCGACCAGCTCACCGATTGGTTGAAAGACCACAAGATCACAGAAGTCGAATGCATGATTGGCGACCTGACCGGCATCACCCGGGGCAAGATTTCGCCGACCAACAAGTTCATTGCCGAAAATGGCATGCGCCTGCCCGAAAGCGTTCTGTTGCAGACCGTCACCGGCGACTACGTCGAAGACGACATCTATTACGAACTGCTCGACCCGGCCGACATCGACATGATCTGCCGCCCCGACCAGAACGCGGTGTTTCTGGTGCCCTGGGCCATCGAGCCCACCGCCCAGGTGATCCACGATACCTACGACAAGCAGGGCAATCCGATCGAGCTGTCGCCGCGCAACGTGCTCAAAAAGGTGCTGAAACTCTACGCCGACCACGGCTGGCAGCCGATCGTGGCGCCGGAAATGGAGTTCTATCTCACCAAGCGCAGTGATGACCCGGACTACCCGCTGCAACCGCCGATCGGCCGCTCTGGTCGTCCGGAAACCGGTCGTCAGTCCTTTTCGATTGAAGCCGCGAACGAATTCGATCCGTTGTTCGAAGACGTCTACGACTGGTGCGAACTGCAAGAGCTGGACCTCGACACGCTGATCCATGAGGACGGCACCGCGCAGATGGAAATCAACTTCCGTCATGGCGATGCCCTGTCCCTGGCCGACCAGATTCTGGTGTTCAAGCGCACCATGCGTGAGGCCGCGCTCAAGCACAACGTGGCGGCGACCTTCATGGCCAAGCCCATGACCGGCGAACCGGGCAGCGCCATGCACCTGCACCAGAGCATCATCGACATCGAGACTGGCAAAAACGTCTTCTCCAATGAAGACGGGACCATGAGCCAGCTGTTTCTCAACCACATCGGTGGCTTGCAGAAATTCATTCCTGAACTGCTGCCGTTGTTCGCACCCAACGTCAATTCGTTCCGCCGCTTCCTGCCGGATACCTCGGCACCGGTGAACGTGGAGTGGGGCGAGGAGAACCGCACCGTGGGCCTGCGGGTTCCGGATGCCGGGCCGCAGAATCGTCGGGTGGAAAACCGTCTGCCGGGTGCCGATGCCAACCCTTACCTGGCCATCGCCGCCAGCCTGTTGTGCGGCTTTATCGGCATGGTCGAAGGGCATAACCCGAGTGCTCCGGTCGTGGGTCGTGGTTACGAGCGGCGCAACCTGCGCCTGCCACTGACTATTGAAGATGCCCTGGATCGCATGGAAAACAGCAAGACCATCGAAAAGTACCTGGGCAAGAAATTCATCACGGGCTACATCGCGGTCAAGCGGGCCGAGCATGAAAACTTCAAGCGCGTGATCAGTTCGTGGGAGCGGGAATTCCTGCTCTTCGCCGTCTGATGCGCCGGGCGCCGCTGTTCCTGGCGGCGCCCTCCACTCGAATCTTAGGAGAATTCGCATGACCAGCAACAACCCGCAAACCCGTGAATGGCAAGCCCTGAGCAGCGATCACCACCTGGCCCCGTTCAGCGACTTCAAGCAGCTGAAAGAGAAAGGCCCGCGGATCATCACCCATGCCAAGGGCGTTTACCTCTGGGACAGCGAAGGCAACAAGATCCTCGACGGCATGGCTGGCCTGTGGTGTGTCGCGATCGGTTACGGTCGCGATGAACTGGCCGATGCCGCCAGCAAACAGATGCGCGAACTGCCTTATTACAACCTGTTCTTCCAGACGGCTCACCCGCCGGTGCTGGAGCTGGCCAAGGTGATTGCCGACGTCGCGCCTGAAGGCATGAATCACGTGTTCTTCACCGGGTCCGGGTCCGAAGGCAACGACACCATGCTGCGGATGGTTCGCCACTACTGGGCGATCAAGGGCCAGCCGAAGAAGAAAGTCATCATCAGTCGCAAGAACGGCTATCACGGTTCCACCGTGGCCGGCGCGAGCCTGGGTGGCATGACGTACATGCACGAACAGGGCGACTTGCCGATCCCGGGCATTGTCCACATTGCCCAGCCGTACTGGTTCGGCGAAGGCGGCGACATGACGCCGAACGAGTTCGGTATCTGGGCGGCCAATCAGCTGGAAGAGAAAATCCTGGAAGTCGGCGTCGACAACGTCGGCGCCTTTATTGCCGAGCCGATCCAGGGCGCCGGCGGCGTGATCATTCCGCCAGACAGCTACTGGCCGCGCATCAAGGAAATCCTCGCCAAGTACGACATTCTGTTCGTGGCCGACGAAGTGATCTGCGGTTTCGGCCGTACCGGTGAGTGGTTCGGCAGCGATTTCTACGACCTCAAACCTCACATGATGACCATCGCCAAAGGCCTGACCTCCGGCTATATCCCGATGGGTGGCCTGATCGTGCGCGACGATGTGGTCGAGGTGCTCAACGAAGGCGGTGATTTCAACCACGGTTTCACGTATTCCGGGCACCCGGTGGCCGCTGCGGTGGCGCTGGAAAACATTCGTATCCTGCGCGATGAGAAAATTGTCGAGCGCGTGCGCACAGAAACGGCACCTTATTTGCAAAAGCGTCTACGGGAACTGAGCGATCACCCGTTGGTGGGGGAAGTGCGTGGGGTCGGTCTGTTGGGGGCCATCGAACTGGTTCAGGACAAAGCCACCCGCAAACGTTACGAAGGCAAGGGTGTTGGCATGATCTGCCGCACGTTCTGCTTCGAAAACGGCCTGATCATGCGCGCCGTCGGCGACACTATGATCATTGCTCCGCCACTGGTGATTACACCGGCTGAAATCGACGAGTTGGTGACCAAGGCACGCAAGTGTCTGGACCTGACCCTGAGTGCGTTGCAGGGCTAAGTGCTAGGCTCTGAGCGAGGTGCGAAGATTGCACTTCGCTCAGTGCAAACAAAGGATGGGTCTTTCCTTGAAAGCCTGCCTTGGATCTTGCCAGACTACCGGTTGTTCGGATGCCCAGTAACAGGCCGCTGAGCACGTGGTTAAAAAGAAAAATTGGAGCATTACCCATGAAGGCATTAGGTATGAAGATAGCTGGCAAGACCCTCCTCGCCATGTCCCTGATGGGCGTGATGGCGGGCGCCGTTCAGGCCGACGACAAAGTGCTGCACGTGTACAACTGGTCCGATTACATCGCGCCGGATACCGTCAAGAAGTTCGAGGCCGAGTCGGGTATCAAAGTCGTCTACGACGTGTTCGACAGTAACGAAACCCTTGAAGCCAAGTTGCTGGCAGGCAAGTCCGGCTATGACATCGTCGTGCCGTCGAACAACTTCCTGGCCAAGCAGATCAAGGCCGGCGTTTACCAGAAGCTGGACAAGTCCAAGCTGCCTAACTGGAAAAACCTGAACACGGACCTGCTTAAAGCAGTATCGGTAAGCGACCCGGGTAACGAACACGCGTTTCCTTACATGTGGGGTTCGATCGGTATCGGTTTCAACGCCGAGAAGGTCAAGGCTGCACTGGGTGCCGATGCGCCGACCAACTCCTGGGACTTGCTGTTCAAACCTGAAAACGCTGCCAAGTTGAAGTCGTGCGGTATCAGCTTCCTCGATTCGCCAACCGAGATGATTCCGGTGGCGTTGCATTACCTGGGCTATCCAACCGACAGCCAGGACAAGAAACAACTGGCTGAAGCCGAAGCGCTGTTCCTGAAAATCCGTCCTTCGGTGGGCTACTTCCACTCGTCCAAGTACATCTCCGACCTGGCCAACGGCAACATCTGCGTCGCCGTGGGTTACTCGGGTGACATCTACCAGGCCAAGGCTCGCGCCGCTGAAGCCGGTGACAAGGTGAAAGTCAGCTACAACATTCCGAAAGAAGGTGCTGGCAGCTTCTACGACATGGTCGCCATCCCTAAAGATGCCGAAAACGTCGAAGGCGCCTACAAGTTCATGACCTTCCTGCAGAAGCCGGAAATCATGGCTGAAATCACCAACGCCGTACGTTTCCCGAACGGTAACGCGGCGTCTACCGCACTGGTTGATAAAGAAATCACCAGCGATCCAGGCATCTACCCGCCAGCGGAAGTGTTGGCCAAGCTGTACGCGATTGCCGACTTGCCGGCCGCGACCCAGCGGATCCTGACTCGCAGCTGGACCAAGATCAAATCCGGTAAATAAGTAATAAACCCTGTAGCAGCTGCCGCAGGCTGCGTTGAGGTCCGAAAGGACCTCCGCTTTTCGACGGCACAACTGCTTCGCAGTTGAACGCAGCCTTCGGCAGCTGCTACAGGATCTTCATAAAGTTTGCTGGAACGGTTTTTCGAGGGTAAGTTGCGCGCCGGTTTTGTTGCCAGGCAGCCATGGCTGTCATGTAACGCGGGGCAACTTGGGCCCAACTAATTTTAGAGGACCTCCACTTGCCTATTTTTTCTTTGTTGCGCAATGCCCTGCTGGTCGGCGCCGGGCTGACACTCGCTGTCAGTGTTCAGGCCGCTGGCACAGTGCATATTTATAATTGGTCTGACTACATCGGTGAGACCACCCTGGCCGACTTCCAGAAAGAAACCGGCATCAAGCCGGTATATGACGTATTCGATTCCAACGAAACCCTGGAAGGCAAGTTGCTGGCCGGGCGTACCGGTTATGACGTAGTCGTGCCGTCCAACCACTTCCTTGGCAAGCAGATCAAGGCCGGGGCTTTCCAGAAGCTCGATAAATCGAAGCTGACTAACTATTCCAACCTCGACCCGGTACTGCTCAAGCGCCTGGAACAGAACGATCCGGGCAATCAGTACGCCGTACCGTATCTGTGGGGCACCAACGGCATCGGTTACAACGTCGACAAGGTCAAGGCAGTGCTGGGCCTCGACAAGATCGATTCGTGGGATGTGGTGTTCGAGCCGCAGAACATCAAGAAGCTGCACAGCTGTGGCGTGGCGTTCCTCGACTCCGCCGATGAAATGATGCCCACGGTCCTCAACTACATGGGCCTGAACGCCAACAGCACCAACCCTGAAGACTATAAAAAGGCCGAAGCCAAGTTACTGGCGGTGCGCCCTTACGTGACGTACTTCCATTCGTCCAAATACATCGCGGACCTGGCCAACGGTGACATCTGCGTGGCGATCGGTTTCTCCGGCGATATGTTCCAGGCCAAGGCCCGCGCGGCTGAAGCCGGCAAAGGCATGAACATCGCCTACTCGATTCCGAAAGAGGGCGGCGCGCTCTGGTTCGACATGCTGGCGATCCCCAAGGATGCCGCCAACGCCAAGGAAGCCCATGCCTTCATCAACTATTTGCTGAAACCCGAAGTGATTGCCCAGGTCAGCAATTCCGTAGGCTACGCCAACCCGAACCCCGGGTCGGACAAACTGATGGAACAATCCATACGCACCGACGCATCGGTCTATCCACCGCAAGCGGTCCTCGACAAGACATACGTCTCCATCGAGTTGCCACCGAACATTCAACGTTTGATGACACGCAGCTGGACCAAGGTCAAGTCGGGCAAATAGCTTCAAACTATCCAGGTTCGCCACGTTGAGCGAACTGCAAATTCTGTTGGGAGTTTCGTAAATGGCAGTTGCCTCCGGCGCCTATAAGAAAGCCCTCGAGGGCGACCAGACACCTAAACAGGTGCTGGTCAAAATCGACCGGGTCACAAAAAAGTTCGACGAGACGATTGCCGTGGACGACGTGTCCCTGGAAATCAAGAAAGGCGAAATCTTCGCCCTGCTCGGCGGCTCGGGTTCGGGCAAATCCACCTTGCTGCGGATGCTGGCAGGTTTCGAACGGCCCACGGAGGGGCGCATTTACCTCGATGGCGTAGACATCACGGACATGCCGCCGTACGAGCGGCCGATCAACATGATGTTCCAGTCCTACGCCTTGTTCCCGCACATGACCGTGGCGCAGAACATCGCCTTCGGCCTCAAGCAGGACAAGCTTCCCGCCGCTGAAGTCGATGCACGTGTGGCCGACATGCTCAAGCTGGTGCAGATGAGCCAGTACGCCAAGCGCAAGCCGCATCAATTGTCCGGTGGCCAGCGTCAGCGTGTGGCGCTGGCGCGTTCTTTGGCCAAGCGACCGAAGCTGTTGCTGCTCGACGAACCGATGGGTGCGCTGGACAAGAAGCTGCGTTCGCAAATGCAGCTGGAACTGGTCGAGATCATCGAGCGGGTCGGCGTGACCTGCGTGATGGTGACCCACGACCAGGAAGAGGCCATGACCATGGCCGAGCGTATCGCGATCATGCACTTGGGCTGGATCGCCCAGATCGGCAGCCCGATCGACATCTACGAAACCCCGACCAGCCGCCTGGTCTGCGAGTTCATCGGCAACGTCAACATCTTTGACGGTGAAGTGATCGACGACGCCGAAGGCCACGCGATCATCACCTGCAAGGACCTGGACCGGCAGATTTATGTGGGCCACGGCATCAGCACTTCGGTGCAGGACAAATCCGTGACCTACGCGATCCGTCCAGAAAAACTGCTGGTGACGCCGACCATGCCGACCTGTGAATACAACTGGTCCAGCGGCAAAGTGCATGACATCGCCTACCTCGGTGGCCACTCGGTGTTCTACGTCGAGCTGCCGAGCGGCAAGATCGTCCAGTCGTTCGTCGCCAACGCCGAGCGCCGTGGCCAGCGGCCGACCTGGGGTGACCAGGTCTACGTGTATTGGGAAGACGATAGTGGCGTGGTACTTCGCTCATGAACCTGCGCAAATTCAAACGCCGCCTCAATCGAATAATTCCCGGTGGCCGTCAGCTGGTCATCGGGGTTCCGTTCATTTGGCTGTTCATGTTCTTCATGTTGCCGTTCTTCATCGTCTTGAAGATCAGCTTCGCCGAAGCCGACGTGGCCATTCCGCCGTACACCGAGATCTACAGCTTCATCGACCAGAAGCTCCAGGTGCTGCTTAACCTGAGCAACTACGCGATGCTGGGCGATGACGAGTTGTACATCGCCGCTTACCTCGGTTCGCTGAAGATGGCGCTGATCAGCACCGTTCTCTGCCTGTTGATCGGCTACCCGATGGCCTACGCCATTGCCAGTGCCCGCAAAGAACTGCAGACGGTGTTGGTGTTGCTGATCATGATGCCGACCTGGACCGCGATCCTGATCCGCGTGTATGCGTGGATGGGCATCCTCAGCAACAACGGCCTGCTTAACGGCTTTTTGATGAGCATGGGCTGGATCGACGAGCCGCTGCAGATCCTCAACACCAACCTCGCGGTTTACATCGGGGTCGTTTACTCCTATCTGCCGTTCATGATCCTGCCGCTCTACGCCAACCTGGTCAAACACGACACCAGCCTGCTGGAAGCCGCGTCGGATCTCGGTTCGAGCACCTTCAACAGTTTCTGGAAGATCACCGTGCCGCTGTCGAAAAACGGCATCATCGCCGGCTGCATGCTGGTGTTCATCCCGGTGGTGGGTGAGTTCGTGATCCCGGAACTGCTCGGCGGTCCGGAAACCCTGATGATCGGTAAAGTGCTCTGGCAAGAGTTCTTCAACAACCGTGACTGGCCGGTGGCTTCTGCCCTGGCGGTGGTGATGCTGGCGATCCTGATTGTGCCGATCATTCTGTTCAACCGTAGTCAGGCCAAAGAAATGGAGGGCAAGGAATGAAGCGCTTCCGTTTCTCAAGTTTCATGCTGGTAGCGGGTTTGCTGTTCATCTACGCGCCGATGCTGATCCTGGTGATCTACTCGTTCAACGCCTCCAAACTGGTGACGGTGTGGGGCGGTTGGTCGATCAAGTGGTACGTGGGGTTGATGGACAACACCCAACTGATGGGCTCGGTGGTGCGCTCGCTGGAAATCGCTTGCTACACCGCGATTGCAGCAGTGGCACTGGGGACGCTGGCGGCGTTCGTGCTGACCCGTATCACCCACTTCAAGGGGCGCACGCTGTTCGGTGGTCTGGTCACCGCGCCGTTGGTGATGCCGGAAGTGATCACCGGTCTGTCGCTGTTGCTGCTGTTCGTGGCCATGGCGCAGATGATCGGTTGGCCGCAGGAGCGCGGCATCGTCACCATCTGGATCGCCCACACCACGTTCTGTGCGGCGTATGTGGCGGTGGTGGTGTCGGCGCGCTTGCGTGAGCTGGACCTGTCCATCGAAGAGGCGGCCATGGACCTTGGCGCGCGGCCGTGGAAGGTGTTCTTCCTGATCACCATCCCGATGATCGCGCCATCGCTGGCGGCGGGGGGCATGATGTCGTTTGCCCTGTCGCTGGATGACCTGGTGCTGGCGAGCTTCGTGTCCGGTCCGGGTTCCACGACGCTGCCGATGGAAGTGTTCTCCGCGGTGCGCCTGGGCGTGAAGCCTGAGATCAATGCCGTGGCCAGCCTGATTTTGCTGGCGGTGTCGCTGGTGACGTTCCTGGTCTGGTACTTCAGCCGTCGTGCCGAAGAGATTCGCAAGCGAGCGATCCAGCAGGCCATCGAAGAGGGCGCCGCCGATTCCTGGAAACAACCGGACGTGCGCCGGGCCCAGGCGCCGGAAGCGGCTTGAGCTTGATGCCGGGTTGACCACGTCTGTGTGGCCAACCACAGATCCAATGTGGGAGCGAGCCTGCTCGCGATAGCATCACCTCGGTATCTTAGTTGCACCGAGTTGCCTGCATCGCGAGCAGGCTCGCTCCCACAGGATCTGTGGCAGACACAAAATTTATGTTCACTGAAGATCCCTTGTGGAAGCGAGCCCTGCTCGCGATGAGGCCCGCCGTCACACCACAAAACTAATGAGCAGCCCTGGCCGGCAACAGCTTCAACGTACTACGGGTATTGGCCGTCACTTCTTCATCATTGAAATGCGCCTGGTAGTAAACCCCTTCGATATACGCCTCGGCCTGATCGGCATAGTGACTGTCGAACGGCACTCCGCTCTGGCCGACCGGGTTGATGGTCAGGCTGTGGGCCGGGTCGGCGAAGTCGATCAGCCGCCGCGTCGACGGGCCGTAAGTCACAGGCCACGGCGCCGGGCCGATCTTGGCCGAGAGGTTGTTCGGCACTTCGTGGGTGCCGGGCGCCGCGAACGGCCCGACGTTGAAGATCCGCTCCAGCGGTTTTTGCGTCCCCAGCGGATGGCCGTGAGTCAAGGTGTGCGCCTTGCCCCACTGCCATTGTGTGGAGTCGTCGCCCAGGGTGGTTTTGAGGTGAGCCATGCTCGCTTGCCAGGCCACCTTGACCGTATCGGCGCGGGTTTCCTTGCCGGGGGTGTTGCGATTGTCCCACCACGGTGAGTCGGCGGAGGCCGCCAAACGCGGTAGTGCGGCATCGATCACCCGGGTCGGCAGCAGCGTTTCGAAGAAGTCATTGCCCAGTTCATCGCGCATCGCCGCGTCGGCAAGGTTGAACAGAAACTGGTTGAACAGCGTGGCGCTGATGGAGTCCAGCGGGTAATCGCCGCTCCACTGCGCCAGTTGTTCCACCAGTTTGAGCTCGGCGGGATCGCTCACCCCTTCACGCAGTACCGGTAGCAACGGCGCGAGTAAACGCGGACCGTATTCGGTGGTGGTGCCCAGTTGCAGCTTCTGGTTGGACTCGTTGTCCCACTTCACATTCTTGTCGCTGAGCTGGCGATTGAGCTGCTGACCGCGATCGGCGAGGTTGTAATAACCGGGAATCTCCATGCCGGTCGGCGACACCGGTTGGAAGTTGGCCGAGACGATATAGCCCCGCGCCGGGTTCTCTTCCTGTGGGTTGGCGCTGAACGGGTAAAAACCTTCCTTGTCCGCCTGAGGAGTGCTGCCGTCGAGGATGAAACCGGGCTTCACCCCGACCGGGCGCTTGGGCAGCAGCGCCGAGGCCCACCAGCCGATGTCGCCCTTGGCGTTGGCGTAGACGATGTTCAGCCCCGGTGCCTGAACCTTGGCCGAGGCGGCGCGGGCCTTGGCCAGGGTGTCGGCGCGGTTGAGCTGGTAGAAGCCGTCGAGGATCGGATTCGGGGTCTCGAGGAAGGCCCACCACATGGCGACCGGTGTCTTGCCGGCGGCAGTGCCGAGCGCATCGTTGATGATCGGGCCGTGGGGCGACTGGCGCAGGGTCAGCGTGACCGGTGACTGGCCTTTGACCGCGATCTGTTGTTCGGTGTTGACCATGTCGACCCACTGGCCGCGATACCAGACCTGGTTCGGGTTGTCCGGGTTGACCTTCTCGGCGATCAGGTCCAGATCGTCGTTCTGGAACATCGTCAGGCTCCAGCCGAAGTCCAGGTTGTGGCCCAGAAACGCAAACGGCACCAGCGCCTGATGGTAGCCATACAGCTCGAAACCCGGCGCTGACAGATGCGCTTCGTACCACACCGAAGGCACCGAGAAGCGAATGTGCGGGTCACCGGCCAGCAGTGGCTTGCCGCTTTTGCTACGGTTGCCGGAAATCACCCAGGCATTGCTGCCTTCGAATTGCGGCAGGCCATTGTCGGCCAGGGCTTGCTCACTCAAACGGGCGAGGGCGTTCAGCCCCTTCCAGTCATTGGCGGTGAGGGTCGGCGCAGGGTTGGCGCGCCCTTTGGCCAGCACGCCCTTGGGCTGCCAGTCGAGATCGAAGATGTTCAGGTACTCGGCGCCCAGTTGGTCACGCACGTAAGTCAGCAAGGGTTCGGTGCGAAACGCCGCGGCAAAGCTGTAGGCCATGTAGCCGGCGATGCTGATGCTGTCTTCGGCGGTGAAAGGGCGCTTGGGGATCCCCAGCACATCGAACTCTACCGGCGCAGCGTGGCTGTCCTGATATTGATTGATGCCGTCCAGATAAGCTTGCAGGGCCTTCCACGCCGGCGACTGACGATCCAGCGCGGCGACGTAGCTTTCAGCCCGCTCGCGGATGCGCAGGCTGCGAAACAGTTTGTCGGTGTCGACCAGTTTCGGGCCGAGGACTTCGGCCAGCTCTCCACGGGCCAGGCGCCGCATGGCTTCCATCTGGAACAGCCGGTCCTGGGCGTGCACATAGCCGAGGGCGCGGTAGAGGTCGGTTTCGTTTTCGGCACGGATATGCGGCACACCGCGCACGTCGTAGCGCACGGTCACCGAACCTTGCAGGTGCTGCAATTGCACCTGGCCCTGGCGCGTCGGTTGCTTGCTGTACACATACCAGCCGCCCCCAGCGGCGAGTACGACGATCAGCAAGGCAAGTACGGTCAGGACGCGTTTCATGGTGACTCCTTGTTCTTTCGGGATTGCCGCCCGTGGGGGCTGCAAACGTGTAGCACAGACCTCCTGTGCCGAGCATCGCGGTCCTGGAAAAGTCAGGAATGCCTTACTTCACCTCGGCAGGCCACGGACAGTAGCAACCCACCGCCAGCGTGTGGGTGGCGTTCACCGCCCGGCCTTCATTCAGCGCTTGCAGAATGGGCTCGATAAAGCTGTTGCTCGAATTGCAGGTCAGACCTTCGCTGTACGGACCGAAATACGCCAGCTTGCCACTGCGGTCCCAGATCGCCACCGCCGGGCTGGCAGGGATCTGTTCGGAACCAGGCAGGACAGTAATGGTTTTAAGGCGGCTCAATGTGCCGGGCAATTGACCGTGGCTGCCGGGCTTTTGGACCGCATAGAACTCGACGCCCTGCGGTACATACTGCTCGACCAGTTCGGTCAGGTGTTGTTGGTTGCCGACATTGCACGGGCAGGCCGGGTCCCAGAAATGCACCAGGCGAATGGCGCCGGGCCCGGCAAGTTCGTCCGGCAGGCGCAATGGGTCGCCGGAGAACACCGCAGTGTGCGAGCTGAAGGCGCGCAAGTAGCGACCCTGAAACCAGTCGTAGGCGGCCCACAGCACGCCGGCACACACAAGGGCGAGCAGGCTGGCAAGCAGTGTGGTGCGGTAGGCCGGACGCATGGGTTTCAATCCTCGAAGGTCGGCTAGCTTGCCATGCTTGCCGCGACAGATGAATATCGCAGGCCCATAAAGTCCGTTTCGCGCTCTGGAATAGCCCATGTCTGCCACTTTCGACCCCGATCATTTGCGTGCCAGCCTGCGGCCATTGGCCGAGTGGCAGCCGCTGTCGACCGAGGCCATGGCCTATCAGCATTTTTATGGGCTGGATTTCCCCCGGCGAAACCTGCGCAGTGGCCTGGGGCGTTTCGAGGTCGATGGCTATGAAGTGGTCAGCCAGCTCTGGTGGCCCGAGCAGGCGAAGGCGACGCTGTTTTTGTTTCATGGCTTCTACGATCACACCGGGCTCTATCGGCATGTGATCGAGTGGGCGCTGGAACAGGGTTTTGCGGTGATCGCCTGTGACCTGCCGGGGCATGGCTTGTCCAGTGGCGAACGGGCGAGCATCAAGGACTTCGCCGAGTATCAGAGCGCGCTGCAAGGGCTGTTGGCCGAGGCGCAATCGCTGGGCCTTCCGCAGCCTTGGCACCTGTGCGGGCAAAGCACCGGTGGGGCGATCGTGATCGATCATGTGCTCAATCAGGGCGCGAGCAGTCCGGCCCAGGGGCAGGTGATTCTGCTGTCACCCCTGGTTCGGCCGCGAGCCTGGGGCTGGTCGCAGCTCAGCTATTACCTGCTCAAACCGTTCGTAAAAGGCATCGCCCGGCGTTTCAGCGAGAACTCCAACGACCCTGACTTCCTCGCATTCCTGCAAGCCGATCCGCTGCAGCCGTTGCGTCTGCCGACGGCCTGGGTCGGTGCGCTGGGGCGGTGGATCAAGCGCATCGAAGCGGCACCAAGCAGCCCACGGCGGCCGCTGATCGTGCAGGGGCAGGCGGACATGACCGTGGATTGGAAGCACAACCTTGATGTATTGCGAGGTAAGTTCGATCGACCGCAGGTGCTGATGCTGCCTGAGGCGCGGCATCATCTGGCGAATGAGTCAGCGGGATTGCGGCAGGAGTATTTCGGGTTTTTGAGCAAGCGGATGAAGGGGCGGAATCTCTAGCGGTCGTTCGGGCCTCTTCGCGAGCAAGCCCGCTCCCACATTAGATCTCCAGCGGATACAGAATTCATGTACGCCAGAGATCAAGTGTGGGAGCGGGCTTGCTCGCGAAAGCGATCGTCCAGACGCTGCAGATTACTGAGTAAGGCTCGACGTACTCTGCCCCACCGCCAACCCCGCCCGAATCGCCGCCAAGGCCGCTTGATAGTAAGCCTTGCCTTCACTGGACTCGGCAAACGTGGCGAACTCTTCCAGCTCGTCATCCGACAGGTCGCGATAGACATACAGCAGCGTATTGTTCAGGTCGGCGCCGATCTGCTCCATCAGGCGCTGGCGCTGGCCGTTCAGCATGCCTTGTGCCTGACCGCCACCGAGCAGGCCGGGGATCATCGAGCTCAGGCTGTCGGCCGCCACGCCCGCTATTGCCAGGCTGACTTCAGCGCCGGCCTCGCGGGCAGGCAGGGCTTGGGCCAGGTGACCAATGATCAGCTGACGGGTATCGCTGGCCTGCATTTTCGGCAAGCCCTTGGCGTTTTTCGCCAATTGATCGCGACGGGTCGCCAGCAGTTCGGCGGCGACGATTTTCTTGCCCAAGGGCGATTGAAAGAAGGTCAATGCAGGTTTCGGATCGGCTAGCTTTTTGCGCAGCTGCGTTTCGGCACGCTGGTCCATGGCCTTGGGGGCGAAACGCTGATTACTGTTGTTGACCAGGGCCTGAAACACCGCCGGCGGCAGGCTGTTCTGGTAACGCTGCTGAGCGGCGGAGAGAGCATCGTTGAAATGCGCGCGTTGTTCTGGCCAACCGGCGACCTTGTACAACTGGTCGTGGCCGTCCGCCCAGGCGGGCAAAACACAGAACATCAGCAGTGAGAAAAGCAAACGGCGCATAGGGACTCCTGTCAGCAGGCGACTATTCTCCGTGCGGCATTCGCACTTGTCGAGAATTCGTATCAGGTTGCGTGCCTTATCCGACCAATACTCCGCTGCGCGGCTCTGTCGGATTTGCGGGCACAGGAATACTATGCGCGCCATGCAAATATCCTCTGATCATCCGCTGCTGTTACGTATCGTCGACGACCTGGCTGAGCGCGGCTGGTCGCAGCAGAATATTTTCCTGCCTCTGGATCTGACCCGGGCGCTGGCGGCCGAGTGCCGCAAACGTGCCGCCGAGGGTGAGCTCGCCCCGGCCGCCGTCGGGCGCGGGCCGTTTTCGGAGATCCGCGAGGGCATTCGTGGCGACCATATCCAGTGGCTCGAACCCGGTCAGGTCGAGGCCTGCGACAGTTATCTGGGGTTGATGAACAGCCTGCGTGAGGCGATGAATCGCAGTTTGTTTCTGGGCCTGGAAGATTTCGAAAGCCATTTCGCCCTCTACCCGCCTGGCGCTTTCTACCTCAAGCATGTCGACCGTTTCCGCGACGACGACCGGCGCATGGTCTCGGCGGTGATCTACCTCAATGACGGTTGGCTGCCCGAGCATGGCGGTCAGTTGCGCATGTACCTGAACGAAGGCGTCGAACACGATGTGGTGCCCACCGGCGGATGCCTGGTGGTCTTCCTGTCGGGCGAAGTCCCCCACGAAGTCCTGCCCGCAACCCGAGATCGCCTGTCGTTGACGGGCTGGTTCCGCCGTCGTGGCAACGAGCCGTTCTGATCATGCAAAAGATTCTGGTAAGCCGCTGTTTGCTCGGTCACCGCGTCCGTTACGACGGCGGCGCCAGTGGGCCATTCAATCTGCTGGAGCAGTGGATTGCCAAAGGCCGAGTGGTGCCGTTGTGCCCGGAAGTCGCCGGAGGTTTGCCGACGCCAAGGGCCGCGGCGGAGATTCCGGGCGGGCAGGGCGGTGAAGTGCTTGATGGCCTTGCGTCGGTCATCACCACCGAGGGCGAGGACGTCAGTGCCGAGTTTCTTTCGGGGGCTTATCAGGCTCTGGAGCTGGTGCAACAGCACGGCATCCGCATTGCCGTGCTCAAGGCCAACAGCCCGTCTTGCGGGAATCTGTTGACCTATGACGGGACGTTCAGTGGCGTGAAGGTCAGCGGTGAGGGTGTCACCGCGGCGTTGCTCAAGCGTCATGGCGTGCAGGTGTTCAGTGAGCTGGAGTTGGCTGAAGCGGCGCAGGCACTGGCAACCCTCGACTAACGACAAACCCAAATCCACTGTGGGAGCGAGCCTGCTCGCGATAGCGGTCTTACATTCAACATCAATGTTGACTGTTATGACCCCATCGCGAGCAGGCTCGCTCCCACAGGTTTCTCCGCGATTTCAGGGTTTCGGCGCCACACTCGCATCCGCCCCGAACCATTTCTGTTCCAGCGCCTCCAGCCGGCCATCAGCCTTGATTCGCTGCAAGGCGTTTTCCAGGCTGGCGTGAAACGCCGGGTTACCCTTCTGAAACGGAATGGCCAGGCTCACAGCCGGGGCGGCTTTCGGCTTTTCTTCCGTCAGCGACTGCACCAACAGGATTGAACGCGGCTGCTCTTCTTTCTGCGCGATCAATTGCGCATTGGTGTGAATGTAAGGTTCGGTGAAGTCGAAACGATCCTTAAGGTCCGGGGTCTGTGCTATGTGATTGATGGCGACGTCGTACTTGCCGCTTTCGACGCCGGTCAACAGATCGCCGGAATCGGTGACGACGAAGTCGGCCCGTACATCCAGCTCGCCGGCCAGCAGTTGACCCAACTCGACCTCGAAGCCGGTCAGTTTGTCGTCATCCTTGAAATTGAAGGGCGGTGTATTAGCCTCAAGGGCAATGCGCAATTCGCCGCGGTCGTTTACATCGTCCATCAGTTCGGCATGAGCCAAAGGGCTCAAAAGGGGTAGCAGGCAGATCAGGCCAGGCAAAAAGCGCATGGTCACTCCTTTGAATTCATTTATCGCGACGCGCTGTTCAGGCTCGCTTTGCTATGGTTGTCGTGTGCCTTCGACAACGAATGGCCGTGAAGTTGTCACGGTCGAGCGAATTTTACGGAAAAAGTGGAGAAGAGAATGAAAAGCTTTATGTCACGTGCAGCGTGGGCTGGCCTGTTATTGAGTGCTTCGATGCTGGCAATGGCTGCCACACCTGCTCCCAAAGGTGCACAAGCGTCCATCGTTTCTCCTGCGGACGGAGCCACGGTTCCGCAAACTGTCGTCGTCAAGTTCGCTGTCGAGAACATTGCGCTGGCGCCGGCGGGTGATATCACCAAGAACACCGGCCATCACCATTTGTTGATCGATGTCGATAAGCTGCCAGCCGCTGGCGCCCCGATTCCGAACGATGCCAACCATTTGCACTTTGGCAAGGCGCAGACCCAGGCTGAAGTTAAATTAACACCGGGCAAGCACACCTTGCAGCTCGAGCTGGGCGACAGCGGTCACATGCCGTTCGATCCGCCAATCGTTTCGAAGAAAATCACCGTGAATGTGAAATAACATTTCCACAGGGCATGAAAAAGCAGCCATGAAAAAGCGGCCATGAAAAAGGGAGCTCCGAGGAGCTCCCTTTTTTGTCGCTCAAAATGCGATCAGAACAACACGCGGCAACGAATGGTGCCGTTGATGTGCTGCAGCTTCTCTTGCGCCATTTCCGAGTATTCGGCATCGACGTCGATCACGACGTAGCCGACTTTCTCGTTGGTCTGCAGGAACTGACCGGAAATGTTGATGCCGTTTTCGGCGAAGACCTTGTTGATCTCGCTCATCACACCCGGAATGTTCTCGTGGATGTGCAGCAGACGGTGCTTGCCAGGGTGAGCCGGCAGAGCCACTTCCGGGAAGTTCACGGACGATACCGACGTACCGTTGTCGCTGTACTTGACCAGTTTTTCCGCCACTTCCAGACCAATGTTGGCCTGCGCTTCAGCGGTGGAACCACCGATGTGCGGGGTCAGGATCACGTTGTCCAGGCCGCGCAGCGGGCTTTCGAACTCTTCTTCGTTGGAGCGCGGCTCCACCGGGAATACGTCGATGGCCGCGCCGATCAGGTGCTTGTCCTTGATCGCGTCCGCCAGGGCGTCCAGTTCTACAACAGTGCCGCGAGCAGCGTTGATCAGAATGCCGCCCTTCTTGATGGCGCGGATTTCCTTCTCGCCGATCATCCACTGGGTGGCTGCGGTTTCCGGAACGTGCAGGGTGACGATGTCGGACATGCCCAGCAGCTCGTGCAGGTTGCCGACCTGGGTAGCGTTACCCAGTGGCAGCTTGGTCACGGTGTCGTAGAAGTACACCTGCATCCCCAGGCCTTCAGCCAGAACCGACAGTTGGGTGCCGATCGAGCCGTAACCGACGATGCCCAGCTTCTTGCCACGGATCTCGAAGGAGTTGGCTGCGCTCTTGATCCAGCCGCCGCGGTGGCAGGAAGCGTTCTTCTCAGGAATGCCGCGCAGCAACAGGATCGCCTCGGCCAATACCAGCTCGGCTACGGAGCGAGTGTTGGAGTACGGCGCGTTGAATACCGCGATGCCGCGTTCGCGAGCCGCGTTGAGGTCGACCTGGTTGGTGCCGATGCAGAAACAGCCGACAGCCACCAGTTTCTTCGCGTGATCGAAGATCTCTTCGGTCAGCTGAGTGCGGGAGCGAATGCCGATGAAGTGAGCATCAGCGATCTTTTCCTTGAGCTGGGCTTCCGGCAGAGAACCTGTGAGGTACTCGATGCTGGTGTAGCCCGCCGCCTTGAGGACGTCGACAGCCGATTGGTGGACGCCTTCGAGAAGAAGGAACTTGATCTTGCTCTTATCGAGAGAAGTCTTGCTCATCTGCGTAAACCTGTATCCCGGAGAAAAATGGCAGGAAATGGTCAACAGATGCTGACCCGGACGGCAAGAAAGCCGTCGCCGCAGGACAGCCGTTGGGCACTATGCTGCGGGGTCGATATGCTAGCATATGCACCCCGCTAAACACTCATTCCTGCGACGTGAAGCGTTCTCAGGATGACCATGAATTGTTCGAGAGTTCTGTCGATGACCGATCCTGCGCTGATTGATGAGCTGAAGACCCTGGTTGAGCCTGGCAAGGTCCTGACCGACGCCGACTCCCTGAATGCTTACGGTAAGGATTGGACCAAGCATTTCGCCCCGGCCCCGACGGCCATTGTGTTTCCCAAGACGACCGAGCAGGTCCAGGCCATTGTCCGTTGGGCCAATGAACACAAGGTTGCGCTGGTGCCGTCTGGCGGTCGTACCGGGCTTTCGGCTGCGGCCGTGGCAGCCAATGGCGAAGTGGTCGTGTCCTTCGACTACATGAACCAGATCCTCGACGTGAACCTGACTGATCGCACGGCCGTTTGTCAGCCGGGCGTGGTCACCGAGCAATTGCAGAACAAGGCCGAAGAGCACGGTCTGTACTACCCGGTGGATTTCGCTTCGGCAGGTTCCAGCCAGATTGGCGGCAACATCGGCACCAATGCCGGCGGGATCAAGGTGATTCGCTACGGCATGACCCGCAACTGGGTGGCCGGCATGAAAGTCGTCACCGGCAAGGGCGATCTGCTGGAGCTGAATAAAGATCTGATCAAGAACGCCACCGGCTACGACCTGCGTCAGCTGTTCATCGGCGCCGAAGGCACCCTGGGTTTTGTGGTCGAGGCCACCATGCGTCTGGACCGTGCGCCGAAAAACCTCACCGCGATGGTCCTCGGCACTGCCGATTTCGATTCGATCATGCCGGTATTGCACGCGTTCCAGAGCAAGCTTGACCTGACTGCCTTCGAATTCTTCTCCGATAAAGCCTTGGCCAAGGTTATGGCCCGCGGTGACGTACCGGCGCCGTTCGAATCCGATTGCCCGTTCTACGCGCTGCTGGAATTCGAAGCGACCACCGAAGAAGTGGCCAATCATGCCCTGGAAACCTTCGAGCACTGCGTCGAGCAGGGCTGGGTACTGGACGGCGTGATGAGCCAGAGCGAAACCCAGTTGCAGAACCTTTGGAAGTTGCGCGAGTACATCTCCGAAACCATCTCCCACTGGACGCCGTACAAGAACGACATTTCGGTCACTGTGTCGAAAGTCCCGGCGTTCCTGAAAGAAATCGACGCGATCGTCGGCGAACATTACCCGGATTTCGAAATCGTCTGGTTCGGCCACATCGGCGACGGCAATCTGCATTTGAACATCCTCAAGCCGGACAACCTGAGCAAGGACGAGTTCTTCGCCAAATGCGCGACCGTCAACAAATGGGTGTTCGAAACCGTGGAGAAGTACAACGGTTCGATTTCCGCCGAACATGGCGTGGGCATGACCAAGCGTGATTACTTGGCCTACAGTCGCTCGCCGGTTGAGATCGAGTACATGAAAGCCGTCAAAGCGGTGTTCGACCCGAACGGCATCATGAACCCCGGCAAGATTTTCGCTGTTTGACTTGGAATTTAAGAGCTACGAAACAGGAGTCGGTAATGAGCTATCAGCACCAGTATGTCGACGGTACGCGTATTCATTTCCCGTTGGGGAAAGTGGTGTGCATCGGCCGTAACTACGCCGAACACGCCAAGGAACTGGACAACCCGGTGCCTACTGAGCCACTGCTGTTTATCAAACCGGGCAGTTGCGTGGTGCCGCTGGAAGGCGGTTTCAGTATTCCGACCGAACGTGGCTCGGTGCATTACGAAGCGGAAATCGCCGTGTTGATCGGCAAGCCACTGTCGACCAAGCCGAGCCGTGAAGAAGTACTGGATGCCATCTCCGGCATCGCCCCTGCTCTGGACCTGACCCTGCGCGACAAACAGGCCGAGCTGAAAGCCAAGGGCCTGCCGTGGGAAATCGCCAAGTCCTTCGACGGCGCGGCAGTGATTGCGCCGTTCGTGGCTGGCAGCACCTTCGCCGACCTGACCGACATCGGTATCCGCCTGACCATCAATGGTGAAGTGCGCCAGGATGGCAACAGCAAGGACATGCTGAATCCGATCGTGCCGATGATCCAGTACATGGCCGGTTGCTTCTCGCTGCAGGCCGGTGACGTGATCCTCACCGGTACGCCGGTGGGTGTTGGCCCGCTGAATGTCGGTGACGAACTGGTGCTCGAACTGCCAGGCGCCAGCCGCTTCACCAGCAGCGTGCGCTAGCACACAAACACCGCAAAACCTGTGGGAGCGAGCCTGCTCGCGATGAGTCCATAACATCCAACATCTATGTTGGCTGTTACACCGCCATCGCGAGCAGGCTCGCTCCCACATTGGTTTTCGTGATCGCCCACGCAGGGCAATCCCGCCATTTCCCGTTTTTTTCACATACTGTCCGGATAATTCCGGGGCTTCTGGCGTCTGAGCCAGTCCCAATGTGCTATTACCCATAGCCTGAATTTCTGGAACACATCCCTGCATGGCCACCCAACCGCTGTCCAAGCTGAAAACTGCCCGCCGCTCGCGCTTTGTCATGCGTTGGTATTCCTGGCTTTTGCTGGTAGCGGCTGCTGTGTATGGCCTCGTGTTTGCGATGCACTGGGATGATCGCGGCGTGCTCTGGGTGATGGAGCGCTTTGAAAGCCCGGCCGAACGAAAAGAGAGTATCTGGCTGCCGGACTACCGGGCGGTGATCGACGCCAAGTTGCTGCCGGGCATGGAGAAGGATGAAGCGTCAGATGTTTCTTATGACCCGCAGACCAAAACCCTGTTTGCGGTGATGGGCAAGAAGCCGTTTCTGGTCGAGCTGACATTACAGGGCGATGTGTTGCGCAAGATGCCGCTGGTGGGTTGGGGCAACCCGGAAGCGGTAGCGGTCATGGGCAACGGTTTGCTGGCAATTACCGATGAGCGCAAACACCTGCTTTCCATCGTCAAGGTCGATGCCGATACCCGGGAACTGAATATCGCCAGTTTCCCGAAATACGACCTGGGCCCGTCGAAAAACCAGAATAAGGCCTTCGAGGCGATCGTTTGGGATGCGCGTAACCAGCAACTGCTGCTGGGCGAAGAGCGTCCGCCGGCGCTGTTCAGCTGGAAAAGCGATGGCAGCCAAATCCTCAAGGGCGACAAGCAAAAGCTGTCCAGCGACGAACTGGATATCCGCAACCTGTCGGCCTTGGCCATCGATCCGCGCACCGGCCATACCTTGGTGCTGTCCGCCGACTCTCACTTGTTGCTGGAATTGGACGAAAACGGCGAGCAGGTCAGTTTCATGACTCTGCTGGGTGGTTTCAATGGTCTGAAAAAAACCATTCCTCGTGCCGAAGGCGTGACGATGGACGAAGCGGGCACGCTGTACATTGTGAGTGAGCCGAACCTGTTCTATCGCTTCGAAAAACAACCGTAGGCGTTCGGCAATTGTCGTCAAAGGCCATTGGCCATTAAGCTTGAATTCATACTGCCGTGGTATTTCATCCACCCGTCTTGTTTCCGAGCCCGCCTGAATGCGCCGACTTGCCCGTCCCAAACCCCTGATACTGATCCTGTCGGTCATTGCGCTGATCATGCTGGTTGCCGTCGGCCAATACCTGCGCCTGTTCGAGCGCACCTGGTTCAATGTGCAGACGTTATGGCAGCCGATGAATGCCCAGTCGATTGGCCTGGATCAATATCAGGTAACGATCGAGGCGCAAGTCATTGACGGTCTGGATGACGATGTTTCGGCGCTGACCTTCGATCCCGTGCGCAAAAGCCTGTTCACGGTTACCAACAAAAATGCCGAACTGATCGAATTGTCCCTGGAAGGCAAAATCCTGCGGCGTGTGGCACTGATCGGGTTTGGCGACCCGGAGGCAGTGGAGTTCATCAGCGCTGACACTTACGTGATCACCGACGAGCGCCAGCAACGGTTGATCAAGATTCATCTGGAGGCGGACACGACGTTCCTTGATGCCGCCGACGCTGAACAGATCACCCTCGGCGTGCATATGCGTGGCAATAAGGGTTTCGAAGGGTTGGCCTATGACTCGGTGGGCAAGCGCTTGTTCGTTGCCAAGGAGCGCGATCCGATGCTGATCTACGAAGTGCAGGGCTTCCCGCACTACAACCCGGAGAAGTCCTACGCGGTGCATGTGGTGAACAACCCCAAGCGCGATGCCGGGATGTTCGTGCGAGACCTGTCGAGCCTGCAATACGATGAGCGTAGCGGCCATCTGCTGGCGCTGTCCGATGAATCGCGACTGATTCTGGAGCTGGACGTTGACGGGCGACCGCTGACCACCCTGTCACTGAGCAAGGGGCGTCAGGGATTGCAGAAAACTGTACCGCAAGCGGAAGGCATCGCCATGGACGACGACGGCACCCTGTACCTTGTCAGCGAGCCAAATCTGTTCTACGTCTTCAAAAAACCACCGCAACCCTGATGGGCACCCAACAACCAATGTGGGAGCGAGCCTGCTCGCGATAGCGGTCTATCATTCAGCATTGATGTTGAATGATATGGCCTCATCGCGAGCAGGCTCGCTCCCACAGGTTTTGTTTTGTGTATGCCTTATTGGGCGCGCAGGGTTTTCACGCCTTCGCTCGTCCCCAACAGCAGCAAATCGGCCGGGCGGGCTGCGAACAAGCCGTTGGTGACCACGCCGACGATGGCGTTGATCTGTGTTTCCAGCTCCACCGGGTTGGTGATCTGCATGTTGAACACGTCGAGGATGATGTTGCCGTTGTCGGTCAGCACGCCTTCACGGTAGACCGGGTCGCCGCCGAGCTTCACCAGTTGGCGGGCCACGTGGCTGCGGGCCATCGGGATCACTTCCACCGGCAGCGGGAAGGCGCCAAGCACCGGCACCAGTTTGCTGGCGTCGGCGATGCAGATGAAGGTCTTGGCCACGGCCGCCACGATCTTCTCGCGGGTCAGGGCCGCGCCGCCGCCCTTGATCAGGTTCAGGTGCGCGTCGCTTTCATCGGCGCCATCGACGTAGAACTCCAGGTCGCTGACGGTATTGAGCTCATACACCGGAATGCCGTGGCCTTTGAGGCGGGCGGCGGTGGCTTCGGAGCTGGCGACCGCGCCATCGAACGCGCCTTTGTGCTTGGCCAGGGCATCGATGAAGCAATTGGCGGTGGAGCCGGTGCCGACCCCGACGATGCTCTTGTCGTCGAGTTTCGGAAGGATGAAGTCGACGGCGGCCTGAGCCACTGCCTGTTTGAGTTGATCCTGGGTCATGCGGGCTCCGAAGTGCCGAAGAGGGGACGAAAGGCCGGCATTATAGGCCTCGCGATGGGGAAGGTCATTGCCCGATTGGCAGGCGGCGCGCGTTGGCTTTTGTGGCGAGGGGGCTTGCCCCCGTTGGAGTGCGAAGCGCTCCTCTGCATTCTTCCAGCCGCACCGGATTCATAGGTTTTACGACTGCTTCGCAGCCGAACGGGGGCAAGCCCCCTCGCCACAGGTATTGCGTCTGACCTTAAAACCACCTGTTTAGTGTGGTCGCCCGCCCAAAAGCCGGGTTAGACTCCTTGGCCCTGCCCAACCCGCTCAGTGATGCTTTCCGATGCTCGAACAGTACGTCAAAAAGATCCTCACCTCGCGCGTTTATGACGTTGCCGTAGAAACCCCATTGCAGACTGCCCGCCAGCTCTCCGAGCGGCTGGGCAACGATATCTGGCTCAAGCGTGAAGACTTGCAGCCGGTGTTTTCGTTCAAGATTCGCGGCGCCTATAACAAGCTGACGCAACTGAGCGATGATGAGCGCGCTCGCGGCGTGGTCACCGCGTCGGCGGGCAACCATGCGCAAGGCCTGGCCCTGGCGGCCAAGGTTCTGGGCGTGAAAGCGACCATCGTGATGCCCAAGACCACCCCGGAAATCAAGGTCGAAGGTGTGCGCTCGCGTGGCGGTAAAGTGGTGCTGCACGGGGATTCGTTCCCGGAAGCCCTGGCCTACTCGCTGAAACTGGTCGACGAAAAAGGCTACGTCTACATTCACCCTTACGATGATCCCCACACCATTGCCGGGCAGGGCACGGTGGCCATGGAGATTCTGCGCCAGCACCCGGGGCGTCTGGATGCGATCTTCGTTCCGGTGGGCGGCGGCGGGCTGATCGCCGGGATTGCGGCGTACGTGAAATACCTGCGCCCGGACATCAAAATCATCGGCGTCGAACCGGATGACTCCAACTGCCTGCAAGCCGCCATGGCGGCCGGCGAGCGCGTGGTGCTGCCGACCGTGGGGCTCTTCGCCGATGGCGTTGCCGTGGCTCAGATCGGCCAGCACACTTTCGACATCTGCAAAGACTACGTAGACGAAGTGATCACTGTCAGCACCGACGAGATCTGTGCGGCAATCAAGGATATCTACGACGATACCCGCTCGATCACTGAGCCTGCCGGCGCCTTGGGCGTGGCCGGGATCAAGAAGTATGTCGAGCAGCGCGGTGTCACCGGCCACACCTTCGTGGCCATCGATTCCGGCGCCAACGTCAACTTCGACCGCTTGCGCCACGTGGCCGAACGCGCTGAACTGGGCGAGGGTCGCGAAGCCATCATCGCCGTGACCATCCCCGAGAAACCGGGCAGTTTCAAGGCGTTCTGCGAAGCCATCGGCAAGCGCCAGATCACCGAATTCAACTACCGCTACAACACCGGCAGCGAAGCGCACATCTTTGTCGGCGTGCAGACGCATCCGGAAAACGACCCGCGCAGTGCGCTGCTCGCCAGTCTCTCCGAACAGGGTTTCCCGGTGCTCGACCTGACCGACAACGAACTGGCCAAGTTGCACATTCGCCATATGGTTGGCGGGCGTGCTGTCCATGTGGTCGATGAAGTGGTGCTGCGCTTCGAGTTCCCGGAGCGTCCGGGTGCGTTGTTCAACTTCCTCAACAAGCTCGGCGGGCGCTGGAACATTTCGATGTTCCACTACCGCAACCACGGCGCGGCCGATGGCCGTGTAGTCGCGGGCCTGCAAGTGCCGCACGACGAGCGTCATCTGGTACCGGCCGCGCTGGAAGAAATCGGCTACCCGTACTGGGACGAAAGCGACAACCCGGCCTATCAGCTGTTTCTCGGCTGAGCGGCTACGCTGATCGGCAGGCCATAAGGAAATCGAACAATGGAAACGTTAACCGCCCTCAAAATCGCTCATGGCGTGGCGACGGTATTGCTGTTGATCAGCGCACTGGGGTTGGCGATCTGGGTCTGGCGCGCCCGCCGTAACGGCGACGCGAGCGCTCACGCTCGTACTTTGCAACGACCGCTGGTGTTCATCTGGCTATTGATGGGGCTGGCACTGTTGAGCATGCCGTTCACCGGTTGGTGGATGGTGCATCTGGTGGGCTGGCCGTTGGGGCAGACCTGGCTGCTGGCTTCCAGTGTGCTCTACACCGTGGCGGCGTTGGGCTGGTTCTGGCTGGTGGTGCGGCTGAATCGGCTGCGCACTGTTCCGGGAGGCAATGGCAAGTTTACCTTCGCCCTCGCATTGTTCAGCGTTGTTTGTTTTATCGCGATTGCGGGGCTGATGGGCGCCAAGCCGGTTTAAGGTTTCCGATCGAGTCGACCCCTTCGCGAGCAAGCCCGCTCCCACACTAGATCTTCAGCGAACACAGATTTTGTGTACGACGCAGATCAAATGTGGGAGCGGGCTTGCTCGCGAAAGCGGTTTCAGTCGCGCAGGCTAATCACCGGCCAGCCACGCTTCTCGGCCTCGGCCCGCAAATTAGGATCCGGATCAACAGCAATCGGATTCGCCACCTGTTCCAGCAACGACAAGTCATTCATCGAATCACTATAGAAATAGCTGTCTTCCAGATTGTGGCCAGTCTCTTGCAGCCAACGATTCAACCGGGTCACCTTGCCTTCACGGAAGCACGGAACGTCGGTGCTGCGCCCACTGTAACGGCCGTCGATCATTTCGCATTCGGTGGCGATCAGGGTTTCAACGCCTAAACGTGCTGCAATCGGCCCGGTCACAAAGCGGTTGGTGGCGGTGATGATCACCAGTTTGTCGCCGGCCTCACGGTGCTTGGCCAGCAGTTCGATGCCTTTGGGCAGCACGATCGGTTCGATGCAGTCGCGCATGTAGTCCAGGTGCCATTGATCCAGCGTGGCCATCTCGGTGCGGCCGAGAACTTCCAGGCAGAAGTTCAGGTACGCGTCGTTATCCAGCTTGCCGGCCAGGTAATCCTGATAGAACTCGTCGTTGCGTGCCTTGTAGGCGACGGCGTCGAGGAAACCGCGTTCGCACAGATAGTCGCCCCAGGCGTGGTCACTGTCACCGCCCAGAAGCGTGTTGTCCAAGTCGAATAAAGCCAGCCGCATTACAGTTACTCGCTGAAAAGTCTGTAGAAAGGTGTCCAGAATACGGACTTTTCACAAGAGTGCACATAAGGTAGGTCGGCTCGTTGCTGCTTTCACAACCTTTGTGGAACAATGCGACGACATGCGTTTGCGAGGTTGTTGCCGTGATCGACCCCGATGGTTTCCGCCCCAATGTCGGGATCATTCTGACGAATGATGCCGGCCAGGTGCTATGGGCTCGCCGTATCAATCAAGATGCCTGGCAGTTTCCACAGGGAGGGATCAACCCCCAGGAGACGCCGGAAGACGCCTTGTACCGCGAGTTGAACGAAGAAGTGGGCCTGGAGCGCGAAGATGTTGAAATACTCGCCTGCACCCGGGGCTGGTTGCGCTATCGTTTGCCGCAACGTCTGGTCAGGACGCATAGCCAACCGCTGTGCATCGGCCAGAAGCAGAAATGGTTTCTCCTGCGCCTGATCTCCAACGAGCAGCGGGTGCGGATGGATTTGACCGGTAAACCGGAATTCGATGGCTGGCGTTGGGTCAGTTATTGGTATCCGTTGGGCCAGGTGGTGACATTCAAGCGCGAGGTTTATCGCCGCGCTCTCAAAGAGCTTGCCCCGCGCCTTTTAGCGCGCGACTGACGACGGAGTTCGACCCCGAGCCATGCTCAATACGCTGCGCAAGATCGTCCAGGAAGTTAACTCCGCCAAGGATCTCAAGGCGGCGTTGGGGATTATTGTGTTGCGCGTCAAAGAGGCCATGGGCAGCCAGGTCTGCTCGGTCTACTTGCTTGACCCCGAGACCAATCGCTTCGTGCTGATGGCCACCGAGGGCTTGAACAAGCGCTCGATCGGCAAAGTCAGCATGGCACCCAACGAAGGTCTGGTCGGCCTGGTCGGCACGCGTGAAGAACCCCTGAACCTCGAAAACGCCGCGGATCACCCGCGCTACCGTTACTTCGCCGAGACCGGTGAAGAGCGCTACGCCTCGTTCCTCGGGGCGCCGATCATTCACCACCGTCGCGTTGTCGGCGTGTTGGTCATTCAGCAAAAAGAACGCCGCCAGTTCGATGAAGGTGAAGAAGCCTTCCTCGTGACCATGAGCGCGCAACTTGCCGGCGTTATCGCCCACGCCGAGGCCACCGGTTCGATCCGTGGCCTGGGTCGGCAGGGCAAAGGTATCCAGGAAGCAAAGTTCGTCGGTGTACCGGGTTCGCCGGGCGCGGCGGTCGGAACCGCGGTTGTCATGCTGCCGCCGGCCGATCTGGATGTGGTGCCGGACAAGACCATCACCGACATCAATGCGGAACTTGGCCTGTTCAAGACCGCCATCGAAGGTGTGCGCGCCGACATGCGGGCCTTGTCCGCCAAGCTGGCGACCCAACTGCGGCCTGAAGAGCGGGCGCTGTTCGACGTTTACCTGATGATGCTCGACGATGCCTCGCTCGGCAGCGAAATCACCACGGTGATCAAGACCGGTCAGTGGGCTCAGGGCGCGTTGCGTCAGGTGGTCACCGAACACGTCAACCGATTCGAATTGATGGACGACGCCTACTTGCGTGAGCGCGCCTCGGACGTCAAGGATCTCGGGCGGCGCTTGCTGGCTTATCTGCAGGAAGAGCGGCAGCAGACCCTGGTCTACCCCGACAACACCATTCTGGTCAGCGAAGAACTGACGCCGGCGATGCTCGGCGAGGTGCCGGAAGGCAAGCTGGTGGGTCTGGTGTCGGTACTCGGCTCCGGCAACTCCCACGTGGCGATCCTGGCGCGCGCCATGGGTATTCCGACGGTGATGGGCCTGGTCGACTTGCCGTACTCCAAGGTCGACGGCATCCAGATGATCGTCGACGGCTACCACGGTGAGGTCTATACCAACCCCAGTGACGTGCTGCGCAAGCAGTTCGCCGAAGTGGTCGAGGAAGAGAAACAGCTGGCCCTCGGGCTGGATGCATTGCGGGACTTGCCGTGTGTAACGGTCGACGGCCACCGCATGCCGCTGTGGGTCAACACCGGTCTGCTGGCGGACGTGGCGCGGGCGCAGAAGCGCGGTGCCGAAGGCGTGGGTCTATACCGCACCGAAGTGCCGTTCATGATCAACCAGCGCTTCCCGAGCGAAAAGGAGCAGCTGGCAATCTATCGCGAGCAGCTCGCCGCGTTCCATCCGCAACCGGTGACCATGCGCAGCCTGGACATCGGCGGCGACAAGGCGCTGTCGTACTTCCCGATCAAGGAAGACAACCCGTTCCTCGGCTGGCGCGGCATTCGTGTGACCCTCGACCATCCGGAAATCTTCCTGGTGCAGACCCGCGCCATGCTCAAGGCCAGCGAAGGTCTGAACAACCTGCGTATTCTGCTGCCGATGATTTCCGGCATCCATGAACTGGAAGAAGCCCTGCACCTGATTCATCGGGCCTGGGGCGAAGTTCGCGACGAAGGCACCGACGTGCCGATGCCGCCGGTTGGCGTGATGATCGAGATTCCGGCGGCGGTGTATCAGACCAGGGAACTGGCGCGACAAGTGGACTTCCTGTCGGTCGGCTCCAACGACCTGACCCAGTACCTGCTGGCCGTGGACCGCAACAACCCGCGGGTGGCCGATCTCTACGACTACCTGCACCCGGCAGTGTTGCAAGCCTTGCAGAACGTGGTGCGTGATGCTCATGCCGAAGGCAAGCCCGTAAGTATCTGCGGCGAAATGGCCGGTGACCCGGCGGCGGCGGTGTTGTTGATGGCGATGGGCTTCGACAGCCTGTCGATGAACGCTACCAACTTGCCGAAAGTGAAGTGGATGCTGCGTCAGATCAACCTGAGCAAGGCCAAGGAATTGCTGGCTGAGCTGATGACCATCGACAACCCGCAAGTTATCCACAGCTCGCTGCAACTGGCGCTGAAGAACCTTGGGTTGGCGCGGATGATCAATCCGGCTTCGGTCAAAACCCTTTAAAAGGCTGAGGGCCTGTGGCGAGGGAGCTTGCTCCCGTTCGGCTGCGAAGCAGTCGTAATCCGGCCGATGCGATCTTTCTGAAAGAACGCATTGGCCGGATCGGGAGCGCTTCGCACTCCAGCGGGAGCAAGCTCCCTCGCCACAATTAATAGCCCGAGCTTCAAATCCTGATCTCTACCTCCCCCAAATGCCCCCCATACGGCCCGAAACTCCTTTCGACCATATGCCTTCCCCCATCCGCCTGAACAATCAACGCCGTGCTCGCCCGTGTCCCGTAAGTCGGGCTCTTGATAAACACGCTCGACAACAACGTCTCGGTGGCCTGTCCCACGCCAGTGTCCGGCAGTTCGGCAAGCGGTGCCGTCTGCGGGTCGCTCAGCAAGGCTAACAGCGCCTGCGGCTGCGGATCGCCCAATACTTCGCTCAATGCTGCCTTCGCCTTGAGCACTTTCGGCCACGGCGTATCAAGCCCCGCGTTCGATAACCCATAAATGCCCGGCTGGAGCATGACCGCCTCCGTCTCCCGGGCATTGAAGTGCCATAGCTCGTTGGCATTGCCAATCAACAGATTAAACCCGGCATATTCAGGCGAACGTCCGACAACGTCCTTTAAATAGTCGTCAATCGACATGTCCCCGCTGAGAAACTGCGCCACCAGTTCGCCTCGCGACTTGCGCGCCGGCGGCTGAAGGGGATCACGGATGTTGGTCAGCGCGGCGAAGCGCCCATTGGCGCCGACCCCGAGCCACGTACCGCCAGCCTCAAGGTCGCGACCGGCATACACGTGCGGGGCTTGCGGCCATTGCGCCAGGGGCAGGCTGGGCCGGGCATAGAATTCGTCGCGGTTGGCCGCCACGATCAGTGGCTGGGCATGACCCGGTCGCCAGGCAAAAACAATCAGGCACATAAGGTGGTCCTTGTGTGTTTTTTGCTCACTCTACGCAGACATCGCTCATCGATCCATCGCCATCCACAGTGGAGCCCGAGGCCATGCTTCCGTTACCATGCCGCTCCTGATTCGGGATGCTTGGGGATGCGGCCATGGAATTTCTGCTCTATCTGGCGCTGGGCGCCTGTGCGGGCGTGCTGGCCGGGCTGTTCGGGGTAGGCGGCGGGATCATCATTGTCCCGGTGCTGGTGTTCAGTTTCACCTTGCAGGGATTTGATGCGTCGATCCTGACGCATCTGGCAGTCGGCACCTCGCTGGCGACGATCATCTTTACGTCGGTCAATGCGGTTCGCGAGCACCATCGCCGCGGCGCCGTGCGTTGGCCGATTTTTGCCTGGATGACCCTTGGCATTCTGATCGGTGCCGGTTTCGGCGCGCTGACTGCCGAAGCGATTTCCGGGCCGAATTTGCAGAAGATCATTGGTGTATTTGCGCTGATCATCGCCGTTCAACTCGCTTTGGACTTCAAACCCAAGGCCAGCCGAACGGTGCCGGGCAAAGTCGGTCTGACCGTGGCCGGCAGTGTGATTGGCTGGGCTTCGGCGATTTTCGGGATTGGCGGCGGCTCGTTGACCGTGCCGTTCCTGACCTGGCGCAGCGTGCCGATGCAGCAAGCGGTGGCCACTTCGTCGGCCTGTGGCCTGCCAATCGCCTTGGCCAGTGCATTAAGTTTCATGATTCTGGGGTGGCACGATCCACTGCTGCCGGCCCATAGTCTCGGTTTTGTTTATTTGCCGGCGCTGCTGGGGATTGCCCTGACCAGCATGGTATTCGCCCGCCTCGGTGCGCGACTGGCCCACAGGCTGTCGCCGCGCTTGCTGAAAAGACTGTTTGCCGCTTTGCTGTTTTGCGTCGGCTTGAGCTTCTTGCTCTGACGCGTAGCGCAATCCTGGCTTAATCCTGGCGTGACAGCGTTGCCCGGGAATTTGAAGGTTTCAACTCTAACGAGGAGTCGCAATGCTGCCTTACCCGCAGATCGACCCGGTGGCCCTGGCCATCGGTCCGCTGAAAATCCACTGGTACGGCCTGATGTACCTGATCGGCATCGGCGGCGCGTGGTGGCTGGCATCACGCCGGCTGAACCGCTTCGACCCGACCTGGACCAAGGAGAAACTCTCCGACATGGTCTTCTGGATGTCGATGGGTGTCATCGTTGGTGGACGTTTGGGTTATGTGCTGTTTTACGATCTGAACGCCTATCTGGCCAACCCGACCCTGATCTTCGAAGTGTGGAAGGGCGGCATGTCGTTCCATGGCGGGTTTATCGGTGTAATGCTGGCGGCGCTGTGGTTCGGTAAAAAGAACGACAAGTCGTTCTTCCAGCTGATGGACTTCGTCGCGCCGATGGTGCCGATCGGCCTGGGTGCCGGGCGTATCGGTAACTTCATCAACGCCGAGTTGTGGGGCAAGGCGACCGACGTGCCGTGGGCGATGGTCTTCCCGACTGATCCGGCGCAACTGGCGCGTCACCCGTCGCAGCTGTACCAGTTCGCGCTGGAAGGTGTGGCGCTGTTCGCCATCCTCTGGCTGTTCTCGCGCAAGCCGCGGCCGACCATGGCGGTGTCCGGGATGTTCGCGCTGTTCTATGGCATCTTCCGCTTCATCGTCGAATTCGTTCGCGTGCCAGACGCGCAACTGGGTTATCTGGCCTGGAACTGGCTGACCATGGGCCAAGTGCTGTGCGTACCGATGATCGTCGGCGGGCTGTTCCTGATCTGGCTGGCTTATCGGCGCGCCCCGGCGGCCCCCGCAGCTGCTGTATAAGAAGCAGGCGCTATAAATTCGAACCCTGGGGCGATGGTCCCGGGTTCAAGGACACAGGTAATTCATGAAGCAATATCTCGAACTGGTCGCCCACGTCATCAAGAACGGCACCAAACAGGCCAACCGCACCGGCGTGAACACCATCAGCTTTCCGGGCGCGATGCTGCGCTTCGATCTGCAGGAAGGTTTCCCGGCGATCACCACTCGCAAGATGGCCTTCAAATCCGCCATCGGCGAGATGTGCGGTTTTCTGCGCGGGGTGAACAACGCCGCCGAATTCCGGGCGCTGGGCTGCAAGGTCTGGGACCAGAACGCCAACGAAAACGCGCAGTGGCTGGCCAACCCGTTCCGTCAGGGCGAAGACGACCTCGGCGAGATCTACGGCGTGCAATGGCGCAAATGGCCGGCGTACAAGCAGATTCCGGTCAGCAATCAGGCCGCCATCGAGCAGACCCTGAGCCAGGGTTATCGTCAGATTGCCGAAGGCGAAGAAGACGGTCAGGCCTATGTGGTGCTGTACAAGGCGATCGACCAGATCCGCCAGTGCGTCGACACCATCATCAAGGACCCAGGCAGCCGTCGCATCCTGTTCCACGGCTGGAACGTTGCGCAGCTCGACGAAATGGCCCTGCCACCGTGCCACTTGCTGTACCAGTTTCACCCGAATGTCGAGACCAGGGAAATCTCCCTGACCCTTTACATCCGCTCCAACGATCTGGGCCTGGGCACGCCGTTCAACCTCACCGAAGGCGCCGCGCTGCTGAGCCTGATCGGTCGCCTGACCGGTTACACACCGCGCTGGTTCACCTATTTCATCGGTGACGCCCACGTCTACGAAAACCACCTGGACATGCTCAACGAACAGCTCAAGCGCGAGCCGTTCGCCATGCCGAAGCTGAAGATATCCGACCGCGTGCCGGAGTTTGCCAAGACCGGTGTTTATCAGCCGGAATGGCTGGAGTTGATCGAGCCGAGCGATTTCTCGCTCGAAGGCTATGAGCACCACGCGCCGATGACCGCGCCGATGGCGGTTTAAGATTTAGCGCAATCCATGTGGGAGCGAGCCTGCTCGCGATGGGGTCGTCACATTCAGCATTATTGTTGACTGTCAGGCCGCCATCGCGAGCAGGCTCGCTCCCACATTTGATTTGTGGTGTTCTTAGTGGCCGTGGCTTCGGCCGACATGAGAATGCTCAACCTCCGTCGCCACAACCCCGCCGCTCACTTCCAGCCGCTGCAAAATCCCGCACTGATCGATATCCGGCCCTTCGCTGCAGCGTTGGCGCAGGTCGAGCAATTGTGTCTGCAAGGCCAGCAAGCCGTCGATTCGAGCCTTCACATGGTGAATGTGTTCGTCGATCAACGCGTTGACGTTTTCGCATTGATCCTGCGGGCTGTCGCGCAGGGCCAGCAGGCTGCGGATTTCCTCGAGGGTCATGTCGAGGGTGCGGCAGTTGCGGATGAAGGTCAGGCGCTCGGCGTGGGCCTGGGTGTAGACGCGGTAATTGCCGTCGCTGCGGGCCGGCTCCGGCAGCAGGTTTTCGCGCTCGTAGTAGCGGATGGTTTCCACGGCGCAGTCGGTGAGTTTCGCCAGTTCTCCGATTTTCATCGCGACAATCTCCAAAAGGGTGCTTGACCCTATAGTGGCTACAGGGTCTTTACTTGGCAACAGGCACCTTCATGGACGCGACCAATGAGCGATTCTCTTCACACCCACAAACCCGGGCACGATCACAGCCACAAGCTGCAGCCTGTGTCCAAGCATGACCATGGCGGCCACGGGGATTCCTGCTGTTCCTCCAAAGCAGCAGCGCCGTCGCTGATCAAGTTGAGCGAAACGCCGACCGCCGGTGCGCGGCTGAGCAGTTTCCGCATCGAGGCCATGGACTGCCCGACCGAGCAGACGCTGATCCAGAACAAACTCGGGAAGCTGTCGGGTGTGCAGCAACTGGAATTCAACCTGATCAACCGGGTGTTGGGCGTGACCCATGACCTGCCAGGCACCGCGCCGATCATCGATGCGATCAAGTCCCTCGGCATGCACGCCGAGCCGCTGGAGCCGGGCGTCGAAGCGCCAATCCCGGCGCCTGAGAAAAAGCCCTGGTGGCCATTGGCATTGTCCGGCGTTGGCGCGCTGGCAGCTGAAGTTATCCATTTCACCAACGCGGCGCCGAACTGGGTAGTGGCGGTTATCGCGCTGATCTCGATCCTCAGTGGTGGCCTCAGCACTTACAAAAAGGGCTGGATCGCCCTGAAAAACCTCAACCTGAACATCAACGCGCTGATGAGCATCGCAGTGACCGGCGCGATTCTGATCGGTCAATGGCCGGAAGCGGCGATGGTGATGTTCCTGTTCACCGTGGCCGAGTTGATCGAGGCCAGGTCCCTGGACCGGGCGCGCAACGCCATTGGCGGGCTGATGCAGATGACCCCCGAGCAAGCCACGGTGCAGCAGGCCGACGGCAGTTGGGTCGCACAACCGGTTAAAAACATCGAACTGGGCGCGCGGGTGCGGGTGCGTCCCGGCGAGCGGATCGGTCTGGACGGCGAAGTGCTGTCCGGCAGCTCGACCATCGACCAGGCGCCGATCACCGGTGAAAGCCTGCCGGTGGAGAAAGCCATCGGCGACAAAGTATTCGCCGGCACCATCAACCAGTCCGGTTCGCTGGAATACACGGTAACCGCGGCGGCGAACAATTCGACCCTGGCGCGGATTATTCACGCCGTGGAACAGGCTCAGGGTGCACGCGCCCCGACCCAGCGTTTCGTCGACAGTTTCTCGAAAATCTACACCCCGGCAGTGTTCATCCTGGCCCTGGCCGTAGCGGTGATTCCGCCGCTGTTCATGGATGCGCTGTGGTTCGACTGGATCTACCGGGCGCTGGTGTTGCTGGTGGTCGCCTGCCCGTGCGCATTGGTGATTTCTACCCCGGTGACCATCGTTAGCGGTCTCGCGGCTGCGGCGCGCAAAGGGATTCTGGTCAAGGGCGGCGTCTATCTGGAGCACGGCCACAAACTCGATTACCTGGCCCTCGACAAGACCGGCACCCTCACTCACGGCAAACCGGTGCAGACCGACTATTTGTCCCTCGACCCAATCGCGGATGAAATAGCCCCGGCCATTGCGGCGGCACTGGCCGGTCGTTCGGATCACCCGGTGTCGCTGGCCATCGCCAATGCGGCTGCGGATAAACATCCGGTGCCGCTGATTGTGGATAACTTCGAAGCCCTGGCGGGTCGTGGCGTGCGCGGCGAGCTCAACGGTGAGCTCTACCACTTGGGCAACCACCGTCTGGTGGAAGAGTTGGGCCTGTGTTCACCAGCGCTGGAAGAGCAGCTGTTTGCTCTGGAGAAACAGGGCAAATCCGTGGTGCTGTTGCTCAATAAGTCGGGCCCCCTGGCGCTGTTCGCCGTGGCGGACACCGTGAAAGCGTCCAGTCGCGAAGCGATCCAGCAGTTGCATGAGTTGGGCATCAAAACCCTGATGCTGACCGGCGACAACGTTCACACCGCCCAGGCCATCGCCGCCCACGTGGGCATCGATCAGGCGCAGGGCGATCTGTTGCCGACCGATAAGCTGCAAGCCATCGAAACGCTTTATGCCCAAGGCCATCGGGTCGGGATGGTCGGCGACGGCATCAACGACGCCCCGGCACTGGCGCGGGCCGAGATCGGTTTCGCCATGGCGGCCGCCGGCACCGACACCGCCATCGAAACCGCTGATGTCGCTCTGATGGACGACGATCTGCGCAAGATTCCGGCCTTCATCCGCCTGTCGCGGCAGACCTCGAATATCCTCAAACAGAACATTGCCCTCGCATTGGTCATCAAAGCGATCTTTCTTGGGGTAACCTTCGCCGGGCTCGCCACCATGTGGATGGCGGTGTTCGCTGACATGGGCGTGAGCCTGTTAGTGGTGTTCAACGGTTTGCGCCTGTTGCGCAAATAGACGATGAGGGAAGGGTGTGCTGAGTGCCGAGCTGAAGGCGTTTTACATGGTTGCCCCGGTTGGGCAGTATTACCCTGGCGGCGAAAAAACTCGGCCTGAGCCAACCGACGGTAACGACCCAGATTCGGCATCTGCAGCAGGAGGCCGACATTGAGTTCTTCCTGCGCAACAGCGGTCAGGTCCAGGGCACGTTACGCATCGCCGCCACGGCGCCGTATTACATCCTCGACCTGGTGAAGACCTTTCGCGAGCGCTTGCCGCAAGTGGAGGTGTCGGTGGAAATCGGCAACTCCCAACAGGTGCTCGAGGCGCTGGAGGATTACCGGGTCGATGTCGCGGCGTCCTCGCAGTTGCTGGACGATGCGCGGCTGATCCGCCGCGTGCTCGGCAGTGATCCGTTGGTGCTGGCGGTGCATCGCAATCATCCGCTGGCGGTGCATGATCATGTGCCGCTCAGTGCGTTGGCGGGGCATACCTTGTTGATGCGCGAATCGGGCTCGACCACTCGGCGCTTGACCGAAGAGTTGCTGGCCAGCGCCGGGGTGCGTTTCGGGCCGTTGCTGGAGATTGGCAGCCGCGAGTCGATTCGTGAGGCGGTATTGCGCAACATTGGTATCAGCATCATTGCTCGGCAGGAAGTGCCTCACGATCCGCAATTGCGGGTGCTGACCATCGAAAATGCGCCGCAGATTCCTGAGTATCTGTATTGCCTCAAGGAGCGAAAAGGTGCGCGGCTGCCGGCGGCGTTTCTCGGGTTGGCGCAGGAAATGGCTCCGGCTTAAGTCCTGCGGTGACTGTGCCGGCCCCTTCGCGAGCAAGCCCGCTCCCACATTTGATCTTCAGTGATTAGAGATTTTGTGTACGACGCAGATCCAATGTGGGAGCGGGCTTGCTCGCGAAGGGGCCCGCCTGAACAGCACATCACTCGGGCTCTACAACTGCTGCGCCAACACCTCAACCTGCTCTTGGCGCTCCCCCTGACTCAACTTCGAATTTGGATTAAGCGACGACCACTGCGGATGCGCCCGCGCCTTGTTCAGCGCTTCGGGCAGTTTGCCTTCGCGCCAGGTTTTGTCTTGTGGCGTGGCGACCTGAATGCTGTCCATCGCCGCATGCCCACGCTGGTTCAGAGCTTGCAGCAATTGCCGCTGGCGCAAGGCCAACAGCCGTAGCACGCCGTCGTCGACGGTCAGTTCTCGCTGTCCTTTGATCTTGCCCAGCAGACGGCTGCCGTAACTGCGGGCGGTTTGCAGGGCGCCGCCGGCAATCGCTCCGGCCAGTGCCGCGGCGCCGAGGGTCAGGCCGCCCACCAGCAGATCGACCCCGGCCCCGGCCGCCGCGCCAGCCGCGATGCCGCCGCCGACCCGCACACCGAGCTGCTTCAGGGTTTCCGGGTTGAACAGGTCATCGCCCCAGCGACCATCGAGCAGCGGCAAGTCACTGGCCGCCGCGTCTTGTGGGCGGAAGGCATAGAGCTTGAGCAAGGCCTCGACACAGCGTTGTTCGCGCTGACGCACTGCTTTGCGCAGTTCGCTGATCGCCTGCTGTTCCTGCGCCGCCTCGCTGACCACACTGCGGCGACAGGCGGCGCAATCGATCAATAAATCGGCAATCAGCCGTGCTGCACTCTGCTGACGGGCCAGGCGTTGGGCCTGCTGGTCGGCGATCAAGCGCTCCAGTTGTTCGCGGGAGTTTTCCAGCAGCAGCGCGAGGCTTTCATAGAGTCGACGCTCGCCATCTTCCGGTGGCGCGACGCTGTCGAAACGCACCAAGGCATGTAAGCCGAGACGCGCCAGGGCTTCACGCCAATCAGGTTCGCGATGCTGGGCGCTGCTGACAAAATTCAGCACCGGCAGCAGCGGTTTGCCGCAACTGGCCAACACTTCCAGTTCGTCGCGGTACTTGGCCAGCACCGGTTCCCGGGCGTCGATCACATAGAGGCCGGCGTCCGAGGCGAGCAGTTGCCGCAGCACCTTGGCTTCCTGTTCGAAGCGCTGCCGGGCTTCGCTGCCCTCCAGAAAACGCGCCAGTCGTGCCGGGCCGTCGAGGCGTTCGCCGGGACGTTCCAGGCGCTCGAGGTAGTCGAGCAGGGCGATGGCGTCTTCCAGACCCGGAGTGTCGAACA
The DNA here is from genome assembly GCF_050280605.1 of Pseudomonas sp. NPDC089918. Lineage (NCBI taxonomy): Bacteria > Pseudomonadati > Pseudomonadota > Gammaproteobacteria > Pseudomonadales > Pseudomonadaceae > Pseudomonas > Pseudomonas sp. NPDC089918. The sequence goes on from NZ_JBNNVP010000033.1 coordinate 40,883, forward strand.
GATCGAGCAACGGCTCGCCGTCTACCGACAATCGCGCGCCTTCGACGTGGCGAGTGGTGCTGGGGCGATGGGACACTTCGCCGAAGCCGACGTCTCGCGTCAGCGTTCGCAGCAACGAGGTTTTGCCGACATTGGTGTGGCCGACCACGGCGAGCTTCAAGGGCTGTTTCCAGGCATCAGTCATGACCCGTCTCCAGCCAGTTCAACGGCGCGCAATCGGCGAACGGCAGGTCCAGTTGTCGTAGCGCAACATGCCAATCGCCCAGGCGTTCGGCATCCAGCGCTTCGCCGGGCGGCGCTTGCAACAACCACACGCGGGTGGCGGTAGCGCTGCGAGACAGTTCGGCAATCAGCGCCAGACTGCCACGGTCCGGCGAACGCCGTGGATCGCAGGCGATGGCCAGCCGGGCCGGGGGAAAACGACTCAACTGTTCGAGCAGTTTGTGCCGGGATTCGCGGCTGTCGAGGACGCCAGCGTTGTTGACGTTTTTCGGCAACTGCGGCGGCCAGGGGCGTTGGTCGTCCAGCTCGATGGCCACCAATAGCGAGCCATCGCTTTGCAGATCGCTGGCAGCGCTTTCAACCCGATGAAGTTGTTCTGGCGCAGCATCGCTGATGCCCAGGCGTTCGCTGGTGGGCATCAGCCGTTCGCGCAGTTGGGCGTAGCCGGGCAGGTTCAAATCCAGATGCAGGGCTGCTTGACCGGTTTTCCAGCGCCACAGGCAGAACAATGCGAGCAGCAATCGCGGTAAAACACCGTACGCCAGCAGCACCCCAACCAGCCACGCCGCCCAGGCCTGGCGGGCACTTTCGATGTTCAGCGCAGCATCGCCGCTGGCGCGGATCATCTCCACGCTGGGCACACTGAAACCGAGCAAGGCCGGCAGGGCGCCGAGGGCTTGGGTCATGGCGACGAAGGTGTCGCCGCCGAGAAGGGTGGTTTCCCAGACGAAACCGTAGCGCCGGGTCGCCATCAGCGTCAGCACCATTACCAAGGCGCTGAGCATCGCCAGCAACCACAACCCGTTGACCAGCACGCCCAGCGCCCAGCGATTGAGTTTCTGTCGTTGCAGCAACAGCAGCAGGGCCGGGGCCAGTTGCGCGGCGTTGGCATCGCGGGCGAGTTTTTCACTGAGCCACAGCCATAAGCGTCCGAGGGCGGCGCCTTGTTCTCCGGCGAACACCAGGCCCAGGGCCCAGCTCAGCAATAGAATCAGATTCAGCCCGAGCAGACTGCCCAACGCCCAGAACACATTGACCGGGGACTGGCCGTCGCCCAACGCGGCAAACGCCAGGCCGGCGCCGCTGATCACGGCCAGAACGGCCAGCACGATCAGCGCCAGTCGCGCGCCTTGCAGCCAATGTTTGAGGGCGTGGGTCTGTCCGTCGCGCTCGGCCAGCCACAGGGCGCGGCGTTGAATGCGCGTCGGCAGGTCGCCGCCGGCGCTACGGGCGATTCGATTGGCTTCCAGATCGTCCAAGGGGCCTGCGTGTTCTTCACGCAGGCGCACGGTTTCGCTCAGCCAGAGGTTTTGCAGTGGGGTCAGTTCAGTCACGCGGCATCCCGTCGCTTAATTGAGCGGTGAGCATAACCGCTGTGACGCTTATCGGGGTAAGGGAGGCTCTGGTATCCTCGCCGACATGACTAAATCACTCCCCCTCAGCCTGATCGCAGCCCTCGGTGAAAACCGTGTGATCGGCGTCGACAACAGCATGCCCTGGCACTTGCCGGGGGACTTCAAATACTTCAAGGCCACCACTCTTGGCAAACCGATCATCATGGGGCGCAAGACCTGGGATTCCCTCGGTCGTCCGCTGCCGGGCCGGTTGAACATCGTGGTCAGCCGTCAGGCGGATCTGCAGCTGGAAGGCGCGGAGGTTTATCCGTCGCTGGAGGCTGCCGTCGCTCGGGCGCAGGAATGGGCGAACGAGCAGGGCGTCGATGAGGTGATGCTGATTGGCGGGGCGCAGTTGTATGCGCAAGGGTTGGCACAGGCTGATCGGCTGTACCTGACCCGCGTGGCGCTGAGCCCGCAAGGGGATGCGTGGTTTCCGGAGTTTGATTTGAACCAGTGGAAGCTGGTGTCGAATGTTCCGAATCCGGCGGAAGGCGACAAGCCGGCGTATAGCTTTGAGGTGTGGGAGCGCACGTAGATCGTTCCCACGCTCTGCGTGGGAATGCAGCCCGTGACGCTCCGCGTCACTGGACGCGGAGCGTCCCTTGAGGCATTCCCACGCGGGAGCGTGGGAACGATCAGTACGGGTTAAGCGTGAGCCAACTCCGAATGCTCATCCGCATCCAGCAGTGCTTTATCGGTCTGCTGCATGATCTGGCTGGTAATCGCCCCAGCGGTGATAGAACCACTCACGTTCAACGCCGTACGACCCATATCAATCAGCGGCTCAACCGAAATCAGCAACGCCACCAGTGACACCGGCAAACCCATGGCCGGCAGCACGATCAATGCGGCGAATGTCGCGCCGCCACCGACCCCGGCCACCCCCGCCGAACTCAGCGTCACAATCGCCACCAGCGTCGCGATCCACAGCGGATCCAGCGGGTTGATGCCCACAGTCGGCGCGACCATCACCGCCAGCATTGCCGGGTACAGACCGGCGCAGCCGTTCTGGCCAATGGTCGCGCCGAACGAGGCGGCGAAACTGGCGATGGACTGTGGAATCCCCAAACGGCTGGTCTGGGCTTCGATGCTCAGCGGAATGGTGGCGGCGCTGGAGCGGCTGGTGAAGGCAAACGTCAGCACCGGCCAGATCTTGCGGAAGAAGCGCAGCGGGTTGATCCCGGCAGCTGACACCAGCATGCCATGGACCACAAACATCAAGCCCAGGCCAATGTAGGACACCACCACAAAACTGCCGAGTTTGATGATGTCTTGCAGGTTGGAGCCGGCGACCACTTTGGTCATCAGCGCCAATACGCCGTACGGGGTCAGCTTCATCACCAGGCGTACCAGACGCATCACCCAGGCTTGCAGGGTGTCGATGGCGTTGATCACTTTCTGACCTTTCTCGACATCATCCTTAAGCAGTTGCAACGCTGCGACCCCAAGGAATGCTGCGAAGATCACCACGCTGATGATCGAGGTCGGCTTGGCGCGAGCCAAGTCGGCGAACGGATTCTGCGGGATGAACGACAGCAACAGCTGCGGCACGTTCAGGTCGGCGACCTTGCCCGCGTAGTCGCTCTGAATGGTTTGCAGGCGAGCCATTTCCTGGGTGCCGGCGACCAGGCCTTCGGCGGTGAGGCCGAACAAGTTGGTCAGGCCGATGCCGATCAGCGCCGCGATAGCGGTGGTGAACAGCAGCGTGCCGATGGTCAGAAAGCTGATCTTGCCCAGCGACGAAGCGTTGTGCAGGCGCGCCACAGCGCTGAGGATCGAAGCGAACACCAGCGGGATCACGATCATTTGCAGCAACTGCACGTAACCGTTGCCCACCAGATCGAACCAGCCGATCGAGGCTTTCAGTACCGGGTTGCCCGCACCATAAATCGTGTGCAGAGCGACACCAAATACCACGCCCAGTACCAGCGCGAGCAGAACCTTTTTCGCCAGGCTCCAGGTGGTGTGACGGGTTTGCGCCAGGCCAAAGAGCAAGGCGAGGAACACCAGCAGATTGAGGATCAGCGGCAGATTCATAGAAGCTCCATAGACTTGTGCCAGCCACCTTCGTGTGTGACTGCGAACCGGTAAGCCTAACAGCTTGATATGTAATGATTTAATATCAAAAACAGCGGTGAACTGTCGTTTTTGGAATAAGCCGATGCCGCTGTGAGGAATGCAGTTGGCGGAATCAGGATGCAAGCGGTCGCGGGCAGGCGGGGACTGTCATACAGATTTGTTAGCGTCGATATCTTTGAATCAGGGAGAAACGCAGATGAAGCTCGCACCGAAATTTCTGGCTGCCGCACTGAGTTTGGGACTGGGCCTTGCCGGCCAGGTCTTCGCCACAGATTTGAAGCACTGGCCAGCCGATCAGGCCAAGGCGCTGGACGCAATGATCGCGGCCAACGCCAACAAAGGTAACTTCGCGGTGTTCGACATGGACAACACCAGTTATCGCTACGACCTCGAAGAATCGTTGCTTCCGTTCATGGAAAACAAGGGCCTGATCACTCGCGAGTCACTCGATCCCTCCCTGAAACTGATGCCGTTCAAGGACACCGCCGACCATAAGGAAAGCCTGTTCAGCTACTACTATCGCCTCTGCGAATTAGACGACATGGTTTGCTATCCATGGGTCGCCCAAGTGTTTTCCGGCTTCACGCTTCAGGAACTCAAGACCAACGTCGACGAGCTGATGGCGTCAGGCAAACCGGTGCCTAGCACTTATTACGATGGCGACGTGGTCAAGACCATCGATGTCAATCCACCGAAAATCTTCACCGGTCAGAAAGAGCTCTACACCAAGCTGATGGAGAACGGCATCGAGGTCTACGTGATGACCGCCGCCTCCGAAGAACTGGTGCGAATGGTCGCCTCCGATCCGAAGTACGGCTATAACGTCAAACCGCAGAACGTGATCGGCGTGAGCCTGTTGCTCAAGGACCGCAAGACCGGCGAGTTGACCACCGCGCGCAAGCAGGTCACCGCGGGCAAGTATGACGAGAAGGCCAACCTGGGCCTCGAGCTGACGCCGTATCTGTGGACCCCGGCAACCTGGATGGCCGGCAAGCAGGCGGCGATTCTGACCTACATCGATGAATGGAAAAAACCGGTCCTGGTGGGCGGCGATACCCCGACCAGCGACGGCTACATGCTGTTCCACAGCGTCGACGTGTCCAAGGGCGGTATCCATTTGTGGGTCAACCGCAAAGACAAATACATGACCCAGATTAACGGCATGATGGCCAAAAACGCAGCAGCCCAGGCGAAAGAAGGATTGGCGGTGACGGCGGACAAGAACTGGGTGATCGTCAAGCCTGAAGAGATTCAGTAGGACCGAGGATCTAAATGTGGGAGCGAGCCTGCTCGCGAAGGCGGTGTGTCATTCAGCATTGGTGTTGACTGACCCGGCGCTTTCGCGAGCAGGCTCGCTCCCACAGTTGATCTCCAGTGTTTGATCGTTCCCACGCTCTGCGTGGGAATGCAGCCCGTGACGCTCCGCGTCACTGGACGCAGAGCGTCCCTTGAGGCATTCCCACGCGGGAGCGTGGGAACGATCAAAAAATGCCCCGCACTTGGCGGGGCATTTTTTTTGTTCGACGGTTAAGTATTACAACCCGTCGAGCATCGCCTTGTTACGTACCGCACCCTTGTCGGCGCTGGTGGCCAACAGGGCATAGGCTTTGAGCGCCGTGGTCACTTTACGTGGACGCACTTCCACCGGTTTCCAGCCTTTCTTGTCCTGCTCGGCACGGCGGGCGGCCATTTCTTCATCGCTGATCAACAGGTTGATCGAGCGGTTCGGAATGTCGATCAGAACCTTGTCGCCATCCTGCACCAGACCGATCGCGCCACCGGCAGCGGCTTCTGGCGAAGCGTGGCCGATGGACAGGCCCGAAGTACCGCCAGAGAAGCGGCCGTCGGTGAGCAGGGCGCAGGCTTTGCCCAGGCCTTTGGATTTCAGGTAAGACGTCGGGTAGAGCATTTCCTGCATGCCCGGGCCGCCTTTCGGGCCTTCGTAACGAATGATCACGATGTCGCCGGCCTTCACTTCGTCGGCGAGGATGCCGCGTACGGCGCTGTCCTGGCTTTCGAAGATCTTCGCGTTGCCTTCGAAGACGTGGATCGACTCGTCGACGCCGGCGGTTTTCACCACGCAGCCGTCCAGAGCGATGTTGCCGTACAGAACGGCCAGGCCGCCTTCTTTCGAGTAAGCATGTTCGACACTGCGGATGCAGCCGTTTTCACGGTCGTCGTCCAGGGTTTCCCAACGGGTCGACTGGCTGAACGCGGTTTGCGTCGGGATGCCCGCCGGGCCGGCCTTGAAGAAGTGATGCACGGCTTCATCGGTGGTCTGGGTGATGTCCCACTTGGCGATGCCTTCAGCCAAGGACTTGCTGTGCACGGTCGGCAGGTCGGTGTGCAACAGACCGCCACGGGCCAGGGAGCCGAGGATGCTGAAGATCCCGCCGGCACGGTGCACGTCTTCCATGTGGTACTTCTGGATGTTCGGCGCGACCTTGCACAGTTGCGGCACATGGCGGGAGAGACGGTCGATATCGCGCAGGTCGAAATCGATCTCGGCTTCCTGGGCCGCGGCCAGCAAGTGCAGGATGGTGTTGGTGGAACCGCCCATGGCGATATCCAGGGTCATGGCGTTTTCGAACGCCTTGAAGTTGGCGATGTTGCGCGGCAACACCGACTCGTCGTTCTCGCCGTAGTAACGCTTGCACAGCTCGACGATGGTGCGGCCGGCCTGCAGGAACAGCTGTTCGCGGTCGCTGTGGGTGGCCAGGGTCGAACCGTTGCCCGGCAATGCCAGGCCCAGGGCTTCAACCAGGCAGTTCATCGAGTTGGCGGTGAACATGCCGGAGCAGGAGCCGCAGGTCGGGCAGGCGCTACGCTCGTACTCGGCGACTTTCTCGTCGGAGGCGCTGGAGTCGGCGGCGATCACCATGGCGTCGACCAGGTCGAGACCGTGGCTGGCGAGTTTGGTCTTGCCGGCTTCCATCGGGCCGCCGGACACGAAAATCACCGGGATGTTCAGGCGCAGGGCGGCCATCAGCATGCCTGGGGTGATCTTGTCGCAGTTGGAGATGCAGACGATGGCGTCGGCACAGTGGGCGTTGACCATGTATTCGACGGAGTCGGCGATGATCTCGCGGCTCGGCAGCGAATAGAGCATGCCGTCGTGGCCCATGGCGATACCGTCGTCCACGGCGATGGTGTTGAATTCTTTGGCGACGCCCCCGGCCCGTTCGATTTCGCGAGCGACCAGCTGCCCCAGGTCCTTGAGGTGCACATGGCCCGGTACGAACTGGGTAAAGGAGTTGGCAATGGCGATGATCGGCTTCTTGAAGTCGTCATCTTTCATCCCCGTGGCGCGCCACAGTGCGCGGGCACCGGCCATGTTGCGGCCGTGGGTGGATGTTTTCGAGCGGTAATCAGGCATGAAGCACTCCGGGCGGCTAATCAGGTATCAAAAGGGGAAGTGAGCTTCTATTGACGTCTGGAACACTCGGAAATGGCCGTGTGCCCGGAAGTTGCCGATAACTTTGCGGGATCGCCGCGCGCTTCAGCTTGAGCTCATAAACCCGCCGGGGGATGAATGGCGATGAATCTCGCGATTCTACACCGCTGGCGTCAGGAGGGAATGCCGGAAAACGTTGATCCAGCGCCGATGAAGCGTGTGGGGTGACGATCGGCGGGGTTATTCGACGCTTGGACTGGCTCTTGGGCTTTTGGCTCGTTGATTGATACGACTGTTGAGCGCCAGCGCCATGCTGCTCAGGATGACGAAGCTGTATCCAAGGGTGGATTACAGGTTGGCCGGCCCCAAGCTGATGAGCGCACTGATCAACCCGCCGCAGATGAAAATCACTGTGCTGCCGGCCGACGCCGAGGTTCCCGCACTTTCAGGGAACAGGCTCATGGCTTTGGAGGTGGCGGCCGGTCGGGCAATGGTGGTGCCGGCGGTGCAGATGAGCATCGGTACCAGGACGGTGACCGATGACAGTGCAACGTGGTTTGAAAGGGAAAGCATGATGAGGCCGGACAGCAGGATCAGGCTCAGCCCGCTGATGATCTGATGACGGGGACTGATGCGTTTGCCCAGCACAATCGCAGCCATGCCGCCGACGATGTAGGCGCCGCCGTATACCAGCAGGATCAGCGAGTAGTCATAGGCCGATAACTGGAGTTGGTCCATGAAGATCAGCGGCGAAATAACGATGAATGAGAAATGGCAGGCGAAAGCAAAGCCTGAAATCAACCAGTAGGGCAGGAAGTCGGCATCACGCAGGACCCCACAGTAGGACTGGAGGATGTTCGGCCGCGCGCGGGTTGCTGCCGGGCGGGTATTTTCGAGAAACAGCCAGGCTTTGAGCAGTACCACGCCGGCCAGTGCGGTAAACACCCAGAAGCTGCCCTGCCAGCCCAGCGTGGCTTGCAGGAATGTACCGGCCAACGGCGAGACCGAGATGAAAATGCCGGTGGCGGTGACCATCAGGATCCGCAACCGGTCACGTTCCTCACCCTCGAACAGATCCTGAATCAGTGCTTGTGACAGCACGAAACACCCGCAGCCGAGCGCCTGAATGACACGAAGCAGCAGGAAATGGACATAGTCCGTGGTCAGTACGCAGCCCACCGCCCCCAGCATCGAAACGGTGATTCCGGCGAGCAACAACCTTTTGCGTCCGATCACATCCGACAGCGGCCCGATCAGCAGTTGAGAGGCTGCTATACCGCCGGCAAACAGACTGATCGACAGCGCAATGTCGGCGGGCGTGCTGCGAAAGTGTTCGGTAAGTGCAGGGAACGAGGGAAGCAGGACATCCAGCGGGAATACGCCAAGCAGCACCATCGCCAACAACAGGCTGACTGCCCCCCGACGCTGTCTGGCGGTTGCCGCAGAATGTCCTTCATTCATCGATAAGTCCTGCCTTCATGAACAGCTGCTGGTTGTATGGCAGGGCGAAGAATCCGGCTTTTTTCAAAGCATCAAGCGTCGCGCCACTGCCGGATCGCGCACGCTGAAGGGTGGCTTGGCGGCTAGTCAGTTCTCCGAGAATCTGTGTGACGGCGGTCTCGTCGATACCCGCGCTGCGCAGGCTTTCCCGCATCCATCGCTCATCGGCTTCGAAGAAAATCCGGACGATGTTCAGCAGCAGCCTGCTGGCGAACGTGCGTTGAAGGCTGTTCAGGGTCAACCACAGGTAATGGAACACTTCAGAGAAATAGCGGCTGTGAAGCGCCTCGTCCGAGAGATGGTCCCTGAGCATTGCCTGAACGCTGGACACCAGGTCGTCACGGCAGATGTCGAGCAGATCCTTGGCAATGATCGTCTCCGACACGAACCCGACGAGAAACCAGGCCAGTGCCCTGTTTTTTTCAGGTGTGCGGTCGAGCAAGGTGTTCAACCGCGTGATGCGGTGAGGCATGACCGGACGCGGACTGATCCCGTAAACCCCGGCAACCTGCTCGGCAAGGCTGTTGGAGAACAGGGCGTGATAACCCTCGTCGGTATAAAGCTGAAGTGCGGCGGTCTTCATCCGCGGGGGGACGCAGGCCTTCAGTTCACCGTGGATGATGGTTTCCACGGATCGGTTGACGATGCGGTGTTCGAGCAAGGTGGTGTAGTCGAGGAAATACACCAGATGATTGGCCGACAGCCGATGGATGACGGTTTGGCCCAGCGCTTCGATAGCCGGGTGCTTCAGGTACGCGAGGAAGGCCGGAGGAAACCAGTGGCGCGTTTCCAATTGTTGTTCCAGGTCTGGCGGCAATAGATAGTCGTGCTCGCTGGTTCGCACCGACGCGCGGGTATTCCAGTCGCCGAGGGTGAAACGCCGCGCCCAGGAAAAGGGGCGATCTACCGGCGCAATGATGGGGGCGGTCATTGTTGCGGCTCCCGACTGCTCAGCAGATCCTTCAATTCCTTGCACATCACTTGTCCGTCGCTGTGGCCACAGCCAACAAAAAACAAGGGTTGTTCTGGATTGTTCTCAAGCCCCAGCAATGTTTCGACCTGATCGTCCGTCAGAGCTCCTGTCAACCATGTGTTCAGCCCCAGTGCAGTGGCCACCAGTTGAAAGGTCTGGGAAATATGCCCCGCCTCCACGAAGGCCATTCGGTAGGCTCGCGAGTGTTCATATTTCCACCATAACTTGTCGAAGCAAGCGGTAATGAACAGACCCACCGGCAGGTTATTGATGAAATGTTGGCCACACAGCAACTGCCCCAGGGGCGAGTCAGGTGCCGGGTTGATGAAGCTCAGTGCATGGTCGACGGGATGATAGGCGTAGAACCCGGGTTCAAGGCCGCTGACGTTTTGTACATGAAGAAAGCCTTCGCAGGCATTCAGCCCGCCGCCGGACGGGCTGCTGCGCCGGGCACCGAGACCTTCGACAATGGTTTCGTCGACGTCATTTTCGCGTTCATGCAAGTAGCCCAGGGACAGGTAAAGCAGTGTGCCGACATCTTCTAGCGAAACCGCTTCATCCGTGAAGGTGCGGCAGGTTTTTCGGCCGGTCAGGACGTTGGCAAGGGAGCTCTCCGGCAGGCAGGAGGGTTTTGGCAGGGCAATCAGCTCGCGCGCCTGGTGTTCTTTGAGCCTGGTGCCCGGCGCGGGTGCGGCCAGTACTTCGGTGCAATGGTCCAGATAGTGCCTCGACCATTCATGAATGTTCTGAGGGACATGTTCGCAGGGAATGTTCTTGGTGCCGATATGGAATATCTTCGACAGTTCATCCCAACCCCATTCAATAGAGTCTTGTATTGAATGGGTCAATATTCCGGAGTTCAGAAGTTGAGTGTCTACTCTGTTGTTGTCGTCATACAGTTTGGGGTTGTTGATAAGTTGTGCAAGCCGGGTTGAATATTCCAGGTTAAGTTCAAATTGTTTATGGTTTTTGTAATCCCAGACTATTTGGCCGGGCGTACGAGGAAGTATGAATAAGTATGGGTTTATCTGCATGATGGACGGTTCGCTCTGGACGTAGCTATAGAAAACGCTGGGTAGCCGGCACTCCCCAGCGTTTCATTTACTTAGCGGGTTTTTGGCGCAACCAGAAAAGCCAGGTTGGCGATTTTGTTTGTTTCCAGAGTAATTGCTTTCATGTTTTTGACTCCTTGTCATTGATAGTGAGTGTCACTTCGCGGTGACAACTCAATCATAGGCTGTAATGAGTCCTTATCAAGGGGATATTAAGTAGGAAGATTCTAGTAATTTTGTCGGAGCGATCTGGCGGTAGGCGCAAGTTTGTAAGTTATATTCTTTTAAGTAAGAGATGCAGGGAAACGTCCTGCAAGTCAGTAGGACCGCAAGAGTAAGACGCAGAGGCTGAAGAGTGGATGGTGTGGCGTTAAAACGGCTGACGGAGAGCCTGTTGGCTCCCCGTCAAACCAGCGTACTCAGCTGTTTGGCAGCAGACGGCAGGTGATGCTCTTGATGTAGCGAGTCTCGGCAATCGCTGGGTGTACCGGGTGATCCGGGCCCTGACCACCGCGCTCCAGCATCTGGATGTTGCGGTCCAGGTGACGGGCGCTGGTCAGCAGGATGTTCTGCAGATCGTCTTCCGGCAGGTGCATCGAGCACGAAGCGCTGACCAGGATGCCGTCCTTGCTAAGCAGGCGCATGGCTTGCTCATTCAGGCGACGGTAGGCGCCTTCACCGTTTTTCATGTCTTTCTTGCGTTTGATGAAGGCAGGAGGGTCGGCCACGATGACGTCGAAACGCTCTTCGCTGGCTTTCAGTTCCTTCAGGGCTTCGAATACGTCGCCTTCGATGCAGGTCATTTTTTCGGCGACGCCGTTCAGTGCGGCATTGCGCTCGACGCCGTCGAGGGCGAAGGCCGAAGCATCGACGCAGAACACTTCACTGGCGCCGAAGGCAGCCGCTTGAACGCCCCAGCCGCCGATGTAGCTGTACAAGTCCAGTACGCGTTTGCCTTTGGCATAAGGGGCCAGACGCGCACGGTTCATGCGGTGGTCGTAGAACCAGCCGGTTTTCTGTCCCTGGATGACTGGCGCTTCGAATTTCACGCCGTTCTCTTCCAGCGCGACCCACTCCGGTACCAGGCCGAATACGGTTTCGACGTAGCGGTTGAGGCCTTCGGCATCACGGGCAGCGGAGTCGTTCTTGAACAGAATGCCGCTTGGCTTGAGCACTTGGGTCAGTGCCGCGATCACGTCGTCTTTGTGAGCTTCCATGGTCGCCGAGGCGATCTGGACGACCAGGATGTCGCCAAAACGGTCGACCACCAGGCCTGGCAGCAGGTCGGAGTCGCCGTAGACCAGGCGATAGAACGGCTTGTCGAACAGGCGATCGCGCAGGGACAGGGCAACGTTCAGGCGATGCACCAGCAGCGACTTGTCCAGCGGCAACTTGATGTCACGCGACAGCAGGCGGGCGCAGATCAGGTTGTTCGGGCTCATGGCAACGATGCCCAGCGGCTTGCCGCTGGCGGCTTCGAGGATCGCCTGGTCGCCGGCCTTGAAACCGTGCAAAGGCGTAGCGGCTACATCGATCTCGTTGCTGTAGACCCATAGGTGGCCGTTTCGCAGGCGACGGTCGGCGTTGGCTTTAAGGCGCAGGCTAGGCAGGGACATGACGTCGCTCCGGAAAAAAGAGCGGGAGTATAGCGTGTTGAGATCCCGGATAGGCCGGCGAGTGGACATGTGGCGAGGGAGCTTGCTCCCGCTGGATGGCGAAGCCGTCCCATAAGCGGTAGTTGCAGTGCACTCGGGCAAACCGCATTCGCTGGATTTGCGACTGCTTCGCAGCCGGACGGGAGCAAGCTCCCTCGCCACAGGAGGTTGTTTTGTACCCGGGAGAGGGCCCTGAGTATTTGCTGATGAAACTTCAAGCGATGTGCCGGCCAAAGGTGTCAGATCCATCTTTTTAAGGGTTAGAATCCCCGCCTGACCCGGAGTGTGTACTTATGTCCCAAGAGTTGACGACCGAACAGATTCAACAGTCCTTGCAAGGCATCAGTGTGCCGCCCCAGCCGCAGATCATGGTGGATCTGCAGATGGAGCAGTACATGCCCGACCCGGATCTGGAAGTGATCGCGAAGCTGATCTCCCAGGACCCAGGCCTTTCCGGCGCCTTGCTGAAAATCGTCAATTCGCCGTACTACGGCTTGAGTAACAAGATCACTGCGATCCAGCGGGCAGTGAATCTGTTGGGCAGCCGCTCTATCATCAACCTGATCAATGCGCAGTCGATCAAGGGCGAGCTTAACGATGATGCCATCGTTACACTCAACCGTTTCTGGGATACGGCGCAGGACGTGGCGATGACGTGCCTGACCCTGGCCAAGCGTGTCGGTGTTCAGGCCGGTGATGAAGCCTATGCGCTGGGTCTGTTCCACGATTGCGGCATCCCGTTGATGATCAAGAAATTCCCCGACTACATGAAAGTGCTGGAACAGGCCTATGCCAATGCCAGTGCCGAATGCCGGGTGGTGGATACCGAAAACAAGCAATACAACACCAACCACGCCGTGGTCGGGTATTACACCGCCAAGTCCTGGCGCCTGCCGGAACATGTCACCCAGGCCATTGCCAACCATCACAACGCCCTGGCCATTTTCAGCGATGAATCGTCACGCAACACGCCGCTGAAAAACTTGCTGGCGATCCTGAAGATGGCCGAACACATTTGCGCCTCCTTCCGGGTACTGGGCAACCAGTCCGAAGACCACGAATGGAACAGTGTCGGGCCTCTTGTGCTCGATTACATCGGCCTATCGGAATACGATTTCGAAACCCAGAAACAAGAGATTCGCGACCTCGCCACGCGTTGAGTGTCGAACCTCGCCTGATTCGAGAGCCCCATGCCTGAACTGCCGGAAGTCGAAACCACCCGCCGCGGGATTGCACCGCACCTGGAAGGCCAGCGCGTCAGCCGGGTGATCGTGCGTGAGCGCCGTCTGCGCTGGCCGATCCCCGAAGACCTGGATGTGCGGCTGTCCGGTCAGCGCATCGTGCTGGTGGAACGGCGCGCCAAGTACCTGCTGATCAACGCCGAAGTCGGCACGCTGATCAGTCATTTGGGGATGTCGGGGAATCTGCGGCTGGTGGAAGTCGGCCTGCCGGCGGCCAAGCATGAGCATGTGGACATTGAACTGGAATCGGGCCTGGCCCTGCGCTACACCGACCCGCGACGGTTTGGCGCGATGCTCTGGAGCCTGGATCCGCTGAACCATGAACTGCTGATTCGCCTCGGGCCGGAGCCGTTGACCGATCTATTTGACGGCGAGCGGCTGTTCCAGCAATCCCGCGGGCGTTCCATGGCGGTCAAACCGTTCATCATGGACAACGCGGTGGTGGTCGGCGTCGGCAATATCTACGCGACCGAAGCTTTGTTTGCCGCCGGCATCGACCCGCGCCGTGAAGCCAAGAGCATTTCCCGGGCACGCTATTTGAAGCTGGCGATCGAGATCAAGCGCATCCTTGCCCTCGCCATCGAGCGCGGAGGCACTACGTTGCGGGACTTTATCGGTGGCGACGGTCAACCGGGTTACTTCCAGCAGGAGCTGTTCGTGTACGGCCGTGGCGGTGAGCACTGCAAGGTCTGTGGCACAGGGCTGCGGGAAGTCAAGCTTGGGCAGCGCGCCAGCGTCTTTTGTCCGCGCTGTCAGAGCTGATACCGGCTACGGTCTATAGTCAGTGTTCTCACTGCCTAGCCGAAGGACCGTGCCATGAATCCGTTTCGAACCCTTGTTGTTGCGCTGCTGCTGAGCGTCGGTGCGTCCGCGCTGGCGGCTGAGAACGGCAGCGGCGATCCGCGCTACACCATCCAGAACCCACCGGCCTACGCCATGCTTGGCGACTTGCTGATTGCTCGACCTTTGTTGGTGGCGGCGACGGTTATCGGTGCCGGGGCATTTGTGCTGTCGTTGCCGTTTACCGCACTGGGCGGCGGCATTGGCGATGCGGGACAGGCGTTGGTGGTCGATCCGGCGAAAGCCGCATTTGTGCGGTGCCTGGGGTGTATCGGGGAGGGGTTTGAGCAGCGGGAGTGAAGCAGTTAAGTATTTGGTGTTGCTGATGACGCCTTCGCGAGCAAGCCCGCTCCCACATGAAATTTGTGAACGACGCAGATTCAATGTGGGAGCGGGCTTGCTCGCGAAGAGGCCCGGGAAGACAACACAAAACGGTCAGGCTCAAGCCTTGCCGGTAATCTTGCGGTACTTCTCCATCAACTGTTCTTCAGTCTCCGGATGAGCCTCGTCCAGCGGGATGCAATCGACCGGGCAGACCTGCTGGCACTGCGGTTCGTCGTAGTGGCCGACACATTGTGTGCACAGGTTCGGGTCGATCACGTAGATCTCTTCGCCTTGGGAGATGGCGGCGTTCGGGCACTCGGGCTCGCAGACGTCGCAGTTGATGCAATCGTCGGTGATGATCAGGGACATGCTAACTCCAGCCAGGGCAGCAGGCCCGGGCGCAATAAATCAATGCGCACAATTGTGCCGCATTGGCGCCCGCAGTGCACGCGGGCGCGATCAAGTGCAGCGTTCGAAGATTGCGGTAGCCGTAAAAGATCGCAGCCTTCGACAGCTCCTACTTTTTAAATCGTAGGGTGAGGGCGTCGGCCACCGCCGGGTGGACGAACTTGGTGATATCGCCGCCCAAGGCCGCGATTTCACGCACCAGCGTCGAGGAAATGAACGAATAACGCTCGGACGGCGTAAGAAACAGGCTTTCCACATCCGGTGCCAGTTGGCGGTTCATGTTGGCCAGCTGGAATTCGTATTCGAAGTCCGATACCGCGCGCAAACCACGCAGGAATACGTTGGCATTCTTCTCTTTGGCGAAGTGCGCGAGCAGCGTCGAGAAACCGACGACTTCAACGTTCGGCAAATGTTTGGTGACCTCGCGGGCCAGCTCCACACGTTGTTCCAGGGGAAACAGCGGGTTTTTTTTCGGGCTGGCGGCGACGGCGATGATCACGTGATCGAACAGGCGCGAGGCGCGTTCGACCAGATCGCCATGGCCCTTGGTAATAGGGTCGAAGGTACCTGGGTACAACACTCGGTTCATCGCGTCGTCCTGGCGGGAGTCCGTTGGGGAGTCGGATGGTATCGCAGCCTTCCCGGTCGGCCAAGTCGCCTGTTGGGTAAGAAAGCACTATAGACGATGGGAATATTCCGCGTTTTCATGGGTTTTTCAAACGTTCAGCCAGCGAAGTCGCCAATTGTGCCGTCAGTCCGTAGACCGACAATTGGGGGTTTGCCCCAATGCTGGTGGGGAAAAGCGAGCCGTCATGAATCGACAGATTGGCGAGTTGGTGATGTTGGCCGAGGCTGTTGGTCACGGCATTTTTCGGGTCTTCACCCATGGCACAACCGCCCATCACATGGGCACTGCCCAGGCGCGTTCGATACAACTCAAGGCTCAGATCATCAATCAGCGTGCGCGCCTGGGCGAGGGTTTTCACGTAACGAGCGTCGGCGTGCATCGGCATCACGGCGTTGGCGCCACCGGCGAACTGGATCTCGGCCATGCTGTGGAAAGCCCGGCGCAACCCGTCCCAGGCGTAGGGTGAAACCTGATAGTCGAGCACCGGTGTGCCGTCACCGCGCAATTCAACACTGCCGCCAGGGCTGTCCGGGTGAAAACCATCCCGCAGCAACGCCAGCATGGCGTGGGTGTGCGGCAGGTTTTCCATATGCCGGGCGCTTTCCGTGCCAAAACCACCGAGTAACGTGCTGGCCAGCGCCGGATGCAGCGGTGGAACTTCAAGTTTGTAGGACATCTTGCCAGTGGTGCCATCTTGCCACTGGAAATGGTCGGAATAGATCGACTGCGGCGCGCCGTAAAACGGGTTGATCACCTCATCAAACAGCCCGGCGGACATGTTTACCAGATGCAGGAATGTCCGTTTACCCAGCCGCTCGTGAGGATCCGGCGCTTCGGAGCGCAATAGCAGCGCCGGGCTGTTGATCCCGCCGCCAGCCAGTACGTAATGCCGCGCCTTGACCGTAATCGTGCGTCCGGTGGGCGCAACGCAACGCTCATCCATCGCCACACATTGCAGCCCCGTAACCCTGCCGTCTTTGATCGACAGCTTTTCTGCGCGGGCCAGATAGAGCAGCTCGCCACCTTTTTCCAGGGTCGCCGGGATGGTCGTGACCAGCATCGATTGCTTGGCATTGGTCGGGCAACCCATGCCGCAGTAGCCGATATTCCAGCAGCCGCGCACGTTGCGCGGAATCACATGCCAGGCGTAGCCGAGTTTTTCGCAGCCCTTGCGGATGACGTCGTTGTTGGCGTTGGGTGGCACCCTCCATGGCGCGACACCCAGGCGTTGTTCCATTTTCTCGAACCAGGGCGCCATCTCGGCCGGCGTGTGGCCTTTGACGTCGTGCTCTTTGGCCCAGTGTTCCAGTGTCGGGTCCGGGGTGCGAAAGCTTGATGTCCAGTTGATCAGCGTGGTGCCGCCCACCGCCCGTCCCTGGAGGATGGTGATCGCGCCGTCCTTGCTCATGCGCCCGATGCCTTCCTGATAGAGGCTGCTGTAGGCCTGGTCTTCGAGCATCTTGAAGTCGCTGCTGGTCTTGAGCGGGCCTTCTTCGATCAGCAATACCTTGTAGCCGGCGGCGCTGAGGATTTCGGCGGTGGTCCCGCCGCCGGCACCGCTGCCGATGATTGCCACGTCCGCTTCGAGGGTCAGGTCCTCGGTCAGTCGGGCGCCGTTGTAGGTTTTCCAGCCACGGGCCAGGCCTTCGCGGAACGGATCGGGTACGGGCATGTTTGGGGTTCTCTTATTATTTTGGGTTCTGTGGTGAGGCAGCAGACGCTATCGCGAGCAGGCTCGCTCCCACATGGATCGCGTAACCCCTGTGGGAGCGAGCCTGCTCGCGATGGGGTCGCCACGATTTCAAACCGTAGGCGGCCCGGGATACCCGCAATGCGCCCATGACTCCGCCCGGCTGTACCACGCCATCATCACCATTTGCAGCAACGAGCTGTGGCCCATGCGCAGCAGGCTCAATGAGCTGTTTTCCCAGCGGTCGAGAAAGTGCCGGATCTGTTCACTGCTGGCGTTTTCCCAGCTACCCCAGATCCCGGTCAGTGGCCCGCGGGTAATGCTCATCCCCAACACGTCGAACAATTGCCGGGTCAGTTTGAGCATTTCCGGCGACAGGTGATTCAGGCCGTTATCCAGGCAGTGCAAGGTCTCGGCGACGGCGGCCGGCATTTTTTCGATGCTCACGGCGCCATCGAGCATCACCGGAATCACTGTCCGCAGAAACAGCAGGTCGCCGCTGCGCAGAATCGCGAACCCGCTGGCAGGGTTGCTCGACGAGCAGCCGCTGAGGCTCGCGCCTAATCCGGCCGTGGCTAGAAAAGCGCTGGCGCCGAGGCTGAATTTAAGCAGGCCGCGCCGTGACAGCGCGGGTGTGTCGGACAGGCTTGGGCTCATTATTGTTATTACCCGGCGATGATGATCGTTAGCGGATAAACAGCTTCTGGATCAGTTTCTGAATGGATTTACCGTACGGCGGATAGATCAGTTTCGCCGCATTGAAGCGTTGTTTGATCAGCACGCCTTTGGCCTTGCTGAAGGTCAGGAAACCCTCGTGGCCGTGGTAGTGGCCCATGCCCGAGGCACCGATGCCGCCGAACGGCATGTCGTCCTGGGCAACGTGCAGCAAGGTGTCATTGAGGCAAACGCCGCCGGAATGGGTTTCGTGGAGGACGCGGTTTTGTTCGCGCTTGTCGTAGCCGAAGTAATACAGCGCCAGCGGGCGAGGCCGTTGGTTGATGTAGGCAAACGCTTCATCGAGATCCTTGTACGGCACGATTGGCAGCAACGGGCCGAAGATTTCGTCCTGCATCACCGTCATGTCGTCGCTGACGTTGAGCAACAGGCTATGACTCATGCGCCGGCCCTGGCCCTGGTCGAACAGCGGGATCAGCAATGCGCCCTTGCTGGTGGCGTCGCTGAGGTAGCCGTTGAGCCGCGCCAGTTGCCGGTCGTTGATGATGGCGGTGTAGTCCGGGTTGTCGGCCAACGTCGGATAAAACCCGCGAACTGCCTGACGATAGGCTTCGACGAAAGAGCCGACGCGGTCTTCAGGCACCAGCACGTAGTCCGGGGCGACACAGGTTTGCCCGGCGTTGAGGGTC
Organism: Pseudomonas sp. NPDC089918; assembly: GCF_050280605.1. Lineage (NCBI taxonomy): Bacteria > Pseudomonadati > Pseudomonadota > Gammaproteobacteria > Pseudomonadales > Pseudomonadaceae > Pseudomonas > Pseudomonas sp. NPDC089918. The sequence continues at coordinate 59,650 of NZ_JBNNVP010000033.1, forward strand.
TTGCCGAAAGCGATGCGTTCGGCGGCGTCCTTGAGCGGCACATCGCGGGAAACGATGGCCGGGGACTTGCCGCCCAGTTCGAGGGTCACCGGGGTCAGGTTCTCGGCCGCCGCGCGCATCACGTGTTTGCCGATGCTGGTGGCGCCAGTGAACAGCAAGTGATCGAAACGCAACCGCGAGAACGCCACACCGATATCAGCCTCGCCCAGCACCACGCAGACCAGGTCCTGGGGAAAGACTCGGCCCAGCAACTCCTTGAGCAGCAAACCGGTGGCGGGGGTCGATTCGCTGAGTTTGAGCATCACCCGGTTGCCTGCCGATAACGCACCCACCAGCGGCCCGATGGCCAGGTAAAGCGGGTAGTTCCACGGCACGATCACTCCGACCACGCCCAACGGCTGATAAACCACTTTGGCCGACGCTGGTTGAAAGGCGAGGCCGACTTTGCGTCGCGAGGCTTTCATCCATTCTTTGAGGTGCCGGCTGGCGTAGTGAATGCCGTGCAGGCTGGGCATCAGTTCGGCGAGCAGGGTTTCATCGGCGCTGCGGTGGCTGAAATCCTGGCTGATCGCATTGATCAGGGCCTGGCGCTCATTGCTCAGCAGGTCCTTCAACGCCTTTAGCCATTGCTGGCGCTGAGCTGCGGGTGGCATCGGGTTGGCGGCATACGCCGCGCGTTGAGCATCGAACAGGGTTTGGAGTTCGTCCAGAGGCTGCTGCAGGTTCTTCAGGTAGGCAATGTCTGCAGGCATGGTCGGCTCCGGATTTATTGTAATGAGGGACTTTTTAGAGTCTATACTCTAGAAAGTCAAATGGCGCTCTGGCACAGCTTTGTTTTATCCATGCGCGGATAGGTCGTAAGATGCCCCTCATCGCACTCTGAATTAAAGCTCAAGCCATGGCCCCTCGGATCAAAACCAGCGAGCGCATCGTGCAGAACAGCCTGGAGCTGTTCAATCAACAGGGCGAGCGCAGTATCAGCACCAACCACATTGCTGCCCACATGGAAATTTCCCCGGGCAACCTGTACTACCACTTCCCCAACAAGCAGGCGATCATCGCCGTGTTGTTCAGTGAGTACGAAAACCTGGTGGACAGCTTCCTGCGCCCGCCCCAGGGCCGCGCAGCGACAGTCGAAGACAAGCGCTTCTACCTCAAGGAACTGCTCGCCGCCATGTGGCAATACCGCTTCCTGCATCGCGACCTCGAGCATTTGCTCGACAGCGATCCTGAGCTGGCTGCCCGTTACCGGCGTTTTTCCCAGCGCTGCCTGATCCAGGGCACACACATCTACGCGGGTTTCGTCGAGGCTGGCATTCTGTGCATGGACAAGGTTCAGATCGAATCCCTGACCCTCAATGCCTGGATCATTCTCACCTCGTGGGTGCGTTTTCTGTGCACTACGCGGGAAAATTCCAACCATCTGAGCGAACAGGCCATCAAACGAGGCGTGTATCAGGTGCTGGTGCTGGAGGCCGGGTTTGTCACGGATCAATCTCGCGATGCGGTGAATGCACTGTTCGAAGAGTTTTATGTACCGCTGGCCCAGGCGCTGGAAGAAGTGGGATAAAGAGTGCAGCAGGATTGCAGACAGACAAAATCACAGGAGCCCGTTATGCCCATTGCGCAACTGATCAGCCCGCAAGCGTTGGACCTGAAAAAGGAGACGCCGGGGCTGGTGATTCTGGATTGTCGTTTTGCCCTCGAAGACCCTGATTACGGGCAACGCAGCTACGCCGAAGGGCATATTGCCGGATCGAGCTTTGCCGATCTTGAGCGTGATTTGAGCGGTGAAGTGGTCAAGGGGGTTACCGGGCGTCATCCATTGCCTGAACCCGCCGACTTGATCGAACGCTTTCAAGCCTGGGGCATCAACGCCGACAGCGAAGTGGTTTTGTACGATGACGGTCCCGGCGCCTACGCGGCACGGGCCTGGTGGTTGCTGGCGTGGCTGGGCAAGCAAGATGGCGTGTTCATTCTCGATGGCGGGCTGAAAGCCTGGCACGCCGCCGGATTGCCCCTGAGTCTTGATCCGCCGTCGATTGCCCGTGGCACCTTCACCGGGACGCCGGATGCTTCGTTGGTGCTCAGCGCCCAACAGCTCCAGCAACGTCTCGGCCAGCCCGCGTTGACCTTGCTCGACGCCCGCGGCTTGCCGCGCTTCAAGGGCGAAGTAGAGCCGATCGATCCGATTGCCGGGCACATCCCCGGCGCACAATGTGCCGCGTTCACCGATAACCTGGGCAGCGACGGGCGGTTCCTGCCGGCCGAACAGCTCAAGCAGCGGTTTGCCGCGAAGCTCGGTGATCGTTCACCGACAGAGCTGGTCGCGTATTGCGGTTCCGGCGTGACCGCCTGCCACAACCTGTTCGCCCTGTGCCTGGCGGGTTATCCGTTGGGAGCGTTGTATGCCGGGTCGTGGAGCGAGTGGATCAACGATCCTGCGCGAGGCGTCGCCAAGGGCGAGTAATCCCCAATCCATTGTGGGAGCGAGCCTTTGTGGCGAGGGGGCTTGCCCCCGTTCGGCTGCGAAGCAGTCGCAGATCGGGACGATACGGTCTAACTGAAAAACCATATCCGCTGGCTTCGGGAGCGCTTCGCACTCCAACGGGGGCAAGCCCCCTCGCCACAAAGGCTCGCTCCCACATGGTTAATAAGGTGCTCTTGAGATTTCACAGCTGCCGCGCGCTGCGATACGCCCCCGGTCCCACTCCGTAAACCTGTTTGAATTGCCGGCTCAGATGGCTCTGGTCGGCAAAGCCCAGCTGCGTCGCAACTTCCAGCGGCAGGCAGCCGCGCTTTAACAGCGCCCGGGCCCGGGCGATACGCTGCTGCATCAACCAGGTGTGTGGCGGCATGCCGGTGGCTCTGCGGAACACCCGGGCGAAGTGGAAGGGCGACAGGTTCACCGTCGCCGCCAGTTCTTCCAGCGAGGGCGGCGCCGCCAAGCGTGATTGCAGCAGTTCCTTGGCCAGGGTCACCGCCCGGTGTTCCTTGCCAGGTTTGCTGGCGGTCGGAACGGCTGCGTGACGTTGCAACAGCGACAGCATCATTTCCCGCCAGGCCGTTTGCTGCTGCAGCGCCGTGGACGGACTCTCCAGCAAACAATGCAGTTGGCAGAACCCCTTCACCAGATCCGGATCGCGATACAACGTGGCGCCAAACGCCGGCAAGGTATCGGTCGGCAGTTCGAGCTCGTCCAGCAGTGAAAGAATCTGCCCGCTGTCGGGATAAAACGCCCGGTATAACCAACCGTCTTCCGTACCTTTGTGGCCGGTGTGCAGTTCATCCGGATTGATCAGCACCAGCGTGCCGCTACCCGCCAGATGCTCGGCACCTCGATAGCGATAACGCTGGGCGCCGGCCATGATCATGCCGATCACATAGCCGTCATGCACATGGGGGGCGAAGCGGTGTTCGATGTAGCGTGCGGACAACAACTCGACCCCGGCCAACGGCGCCGTTTGCCAGAAATGAATCGACTCGCCCTGATCCAGCCCCATGGTTTACTTGCGCCCTGTGGTGGCGAGCCATTGGGGAATGCGCCTTTCCAGGTAGTAACCCGGTTGCCGGAACGAGCCCTCGACGAAGCCGACATGCCCACCCTTGGCCTGCAATTCGAATTGCGTGGAGGCAGACAATTCGTCGGCATGCGGCAGGCTATGAGGAAAGACAAACGGGTCATCGGCCGCCTGGATAATCAGGGTCGGTGTGCGAATCTCCCCAAGGAAATAACGACTCGAAGCGCGGCGATAGTAATCCGCGGCATCGGCGAAACCATTCAGCGGTGCGGTGACCCGGCCATCGAAATCCCAGAAGGTGCGCATATTCTCCAGCGAGCCCAGCGCCGCCAATGCCGCCAAGCCATCCTGATGCCCTTCATGCTGGAATCTGCGCTGCTTGTTCTTGATGTAGGCGACCATCTCCCGCATGAAATGCGCTTGATAGAATTTGGAAAAACCCTGGCTGATACGATCGGCACACTGGTCGAGCCGAAACGGCACCGACACCGCCACCGCGCCAAGTACGCCGCTGTTGCTGCCGGTTTCGCCCAGGTGCTTGAGCAACACATTGCCGCCCATGGAGTAACCGACTGCATACAGCGGTGCGAGAGGGCGCTGGGTTCGCAGGTGCTTGATGGTTTCGGCCAGGTCTTCGCTGGCCCCGGAATGGTAACTGCGCGGCAGCAGATTGGGTTCGCCGGAACAGCCTCGCCAGTTCAGCGCGACGCTGGCCCAACCCTGGGCGCCCAGCGCCTTCTGCACACCGGCCACGTAAGGTGAATTCGATGAGCCGGTCAGGCCGTGCAGCACCAGCACCAGTGGCACATTCGCGCTGTGGGGGCCATGCCAGTCCAGGTCAAGGAAGTCGCCGTCTTCGAGCCATAAGCGTTCGCGCTCGCGGTCCAGGTGTGTGGTTTTGCGCCATAGCGGTCCCCACAAGGTTTGTAAATGCGGATTGCCCAGGCCGTAGGCGGGGGTGAAACGTTCTGGCAGATGGGACACGATTGCTCTCGATGCAGCGGTGCTTACCCGCAGCGTTAACTGACTGAGCTTCGCACCGTTTTTACAGGCCGGACTAACCGGCGATCCCTGCCATACGTTGCCACAACGCGTAGTACACCCGTCCTGATTTTTGCTCCCGATGCAGGCGCCAATTTTCTGGCAAACCCAATATCGACGGTGCCGTTTCGCTTTCAGTGTAGACCCACGCATCGTCACTCAGCCAATGACGCTCTTCGAGCAAAGTGCAAACGGCAGGCAACAGATTCTGATTGAACGGCGGGTCGAGAAACACCAGATCGAATGCCGTGGCCGGTTGGGTTTCGAGATAACGCAAGGCGTCGGCAGTCTGTACCTGACCGGTTGTGCAGCGCAGGGTGCCCAGATGTTCCTTGATGCTCGCTACCGCAATGTTACTGGCATCCAGTGCCTGGCCCATTGCTGCGCCACGGGACAAAGCCTCGAGAAACAACGCGCCGCTACCGGCAAATGGGTCGAGCACCTTGGCCCCGGCGACATAAGGCGCGAGCCAGTTGAACAGAGTTTCACGGACTCGGTCCGGCGTTGGACGCAAGCCTGGCGCATCGGGGAAGCTCAGCTTTCGGCTGCCCCATTCACCGCCGATGATGCGCAGTTGATTCACACCGTTGTGCACGTTGTGAACAGGTTTTTTAGGACGCGATGGACGAGGGCCGGTCATCAGTTATTTCCTGTGTCGCGTTGTTGTCTGAAAGCGGGCCAGGCAAGGCGCAGTCCGCTGGTAATGTTTGTTCCCTTGCCAAGGACTGCAACGCAGCCTGGCCCGCTTTCAGACACAACCCGAAGGGCCGGGCCTGCTGTGGCGCAGGGCTGCGTTACTCGGAGCTTATTTGGAATGACCAAACCACGCTCCTCGCGCCTTGCCCTGCACCACAGCAGGCCCGGCGCGACACAGGAAATAACTGATGACCGGCCCATCATTAATGCTCCGGAACCCCGAGCGGTTGCTCGGCAGGTTTGTCAGTAGGGGCCGGCAACGGCTTTTGTGGCACGGTCGGACCAGCGCTGACGATGACCAGTTTGTCCGTGCTCAGGTGTTTGTTCAATGCGGTTTTGACTTGCTCGACGGTCAGGCTCTGGGACTGCTGCATGAAGTCTTCCAGGTAGCTCAGCGGCAAGTTGTAAAAACCCATGGCGCCGAGCTGCCCGACGATATCGGCGTTGCTGGCGGTGGACAGCGGGAAGCTGCCGGCCAGTTCGCGCTTGGCATCGTCGAGTTCTTTCTCGGTGGGGCCGGTTTTAAGGTAGTCGGCGAGCACGTCCTGCACCAGTTTCAGCGTGCCTTCGCTCATCTCGGCGCGGGTTTGCAGGTTGATCATGAACGGCCCGCGAGCCTGCATCGGGCTGAAACCCGAATACACGCCATAGGCCAGGCCGCGCTTCTCGCGCACTTCGCTCATCAACCGGGTGCCGAAACCACCGCCGCCAAGGATCTGATTGCCCAGCGACAGTGCTGCGTAATCCGGATCGTCACGATCGATGCCCAGTTGCGCGATCATCAGGTTGGTCTGCTTGGACGGAAACTCGATGTGGCCGATGCTGGGCTTGGGGTCGGTCGGTTGTTCGATTTTCGCCAGGGCCGGCCCTTTGGGCAGGTCGGCGGACACTTGTGCAGCAACCGCCTCGGCCTCGGCGCGCGACAAGTCGCCCACCAGTGCAATCACCACGTTGCCAGCAGCGTAGGCTTTCTGATGGAAGGCCCGCAACTGCGCCAGGGTAATCGGTGGAATGCTTTTCGCCGTGCCATCGCTGGAGTGCGCGTACGGGTGATCGCCATACAAGCGGTTCATCAGCTCCAGGCTGGCGAGTTTGCCGGGGTTCTGTTTCTGGTATTCGAAGCCGGCCAGCATCTGGTTCTTGATGCGTGCAAAGGAATCGGCGGGGAGGGTCGGTTTGCCGACCACTTCAGCAAACAGCTTCAAGGCAGGCTCGCGTTTATCCGCGGCACTGAGGCTGCGCAGCGAGGCAATCGCCATGTCTTTATAGGCGCCGTTACCGAAATCGGCCCCCAGGCCTTCGAAGCCCTGGGCGATAGCGCTGACATCCTTGCCGGCCACACCTTCATTGAGCATGGCATTGGTCAGCAGTGCCAGGCCGGGAGCATCGCCGTCCTGGCTGCTACCGGCAGCGAAGATCAGGCGCATGTCGAACATCGGCAGCTCACGGGCTTCGACGAACATTACCTTGGCGCCTTCGGCGGTGTTCCAGGTTTGCACGTTCAGCGAGCGATGGCTTGGGGCCTTGCCGTCGAGTTCTGCCAACGATTGCAGTTTCTGGCTGGCCTTGGCTTTGTCGAGGGCTTCGCTGGCGCTGGTTTTGTCAGACTTGGAGAAATAGAAGACGCCAGACCCGAGCAATGCAATGACGATCAGGCCGATCAGGGCCAGGCGCGGTTTTTTACGCTCACTCATGAGTCGTCTCCTGTGGCAGTACATGGGCGACGCTGAGACGTGCGCGAGTGAAATACAGCTTGGCGGCCTTCTGGATGTCTTGCGGGGTCACGTTTTCCAGTTCGGCGAGTTCGGTGTCCATCAGTTTCCAGGACAGCCCGACAGTTTCCAGTTGGCCAATGGCGGTGGCCTGGCTGGTGATCGAGTCACGCTCGTAGACCAGGCCGGCAATCACCTGCGCTCGTACGCGCTCTAGCTCTTCAGTGGACGGCGCGGTGGTTTTCAGTTGTTCAAGCAGTTTCCACAGGCCTGCTTCCGCCTGGGCCATGGTTTTTTTCTTCTGGGTGTTCGGCGTGGCCGACAAGGTGAACAGACTGTCGCCACGGGTGTAGGCGTCGTAGCTCGACGAACCGCCGGACACCAGCTCTTCGCCGCGTTCCAGTTGCGTCGGGATCCGGCCGCTGTAGCCGCCGTCGAGCAGTGCGGAGATCAGGCGCAGAGCGTTCACCGAGCGCTTGTCTTCGGCGGTAGCGATGCTCGGCACGTTGAAGGCCAGCATCAGGCTCGGCAATTGGGTCTGCACATGCAGGGTGATCTTCCGTTCGCCGGGCTCGGCCAGCTCCAGCGGGATTTTCGCGGGTGGCACGTCACGCTTGGCGATAGGGCCGAAGTAACGCTGGGCCAGGGTTTTGACTTCGTCCGGGGTCACGTCACCGACCACCACCAGGGTGGCGTTGTTCGGCACATACCAGGATTGATACCAGTGGCGCAGTTCTTCGACCTTCATGCGGTCGAGGTCCACCATCCAGCCGATGGTCGGCGTGTGATAGCCGCTGGCGGGGTAGGCCATGGCCATGAAGCGTTCGTAAGCCTTGGACATCGGCTTGTCGTCGGTGCGCAGGCGACGTTCTTCCTTGATCACCTCGATCTCGCGGGTGAACTCGTCGGCCGGCAGGCGCAAATTGGCCATGCGGTCGGCTTCCAGCTCGAAGGCCACGCCCAGGCGGTCACGGGCCAGTACTTGGTAATACGCGGTGAAGTCATCGCTAGTGAAGGCGTTCTCTTCGGCACCGAGGTCGCGCAGGATCAGCGAGGCTTCGCCGGGGCCGACTTTCTCGCTGCCCTTGAACATCATGTGTTCCAACGCGTGGGACAGCCCGGTCTGGCCCGGGGTCTCATAGCTTGAGCCGACCTTGTACCAGACCTGGGAAACGACGACTGGCGCACGATGGTCTTCGCGCACGACAACCTTCAGGCCGTTGTCGAGGGTGAATTCGTGGGTGGGTTGTGGATCGGCAGCCAGGGCCGAGAGGGGCAGACAAACTGTGCTGAACAGCAGGCCTGCAGCGCGGCGGGCTAGAGCATTCATTCGTTTTTAAACCTGTTGGGCTGCCCGCTTGGTCTTAGCCTAGGCGGGCGAGGAGGTGCTAGGATACTGATCCGTTTTACTGGCGGCCACGCCTATCAGGCCTTTACGTTTGATCAGGTTGTATGGGTTTACGGCAGAAGGCTGGGGTTTATCGACTAAACTCTGCTTTTTCGCCGATTTTGCCGCTTCAGTCCTTCGTGAAATCGTTTTTTGCAAGGTGCCGTTTGCACCTCGACAAAATGTTGCGCGTGAACAAGCTGGATGAATCGCAGTCTGTTCTGCATCGAATTATTTATTGCCGAGGCGCCCTTTGGCGCGTCGCTACCGTGAGATAGCCGTCCTCCATGTTTGGTTCCAACGACGACAAGAAGACCCCAGCTGCGGCTGGCGAGAAGAAAAGCCTGTTCGGATGGCTGCGCAAAAAGCCGCAGGAACCCGTTGTCGAACAGCCACAACCACTTCCTGAGCCAACACCAGCGCCGGTTGCCCTGCCAATCGCCGAGCCGGTGCTGCAATCCGCGGCCGAGCCTGCGCCTGAAACCGAAGTCGTGGCCCCATTGCCGCTGACGCCAGCCGCCGAGCCGTGGCTGACGTTGCCGGTGGCGGAAGAGCCGGTGGCGTTGGTCGAAGATGAACAAGCAGCTCACATCACGCCGCCGATTCCGGCCCCGACTGCGTTTGCTCCTGAGCCGGTTCGCGCGCCGGTGGTTGAGCCGGTCGTTGAACCTGTGTTCGTGGCCGAGCCTGTGCTGGTTGCTCCAGAGCCTGAAGTGCCGGTATTTGTTGCTCCGGTTGCTCCGGTTGCTCCGGTTGCTCCGGTTGCTCCGGTTGCTCAGGTGCCAGAGCCTGCACCTGCACCTGCACCTGCACCTGCACCGGTTATCGCTCCTGTCGCCACCACGCCCATCGCTCCCGTCGAAACACCGGTCGAGCCTGTGCGTACCGAGGAGACCAAAGCCGGTTTCTTCGCCCGTCTCAAACAAGGCTTGTCCAAGACCAGCGCCAGCATCGGCGAGGGCATGGCCAGCCTGTTCCTCGGCAAGAAAATCATCGATGACGAGTTGCTCGAAGACATCGAGACCCGTCTGCTGACCGCCGATGTCGGCGTCGAAGCGACGTCAGTGATCATTCAGCGCCTGACTCAGAAAGTCGCCCGCAAAGAACTGGCCGATGCCGACGCGTTGTACAAATCCTTGCAGGCGGAACTGGCGGCGATGCTCAAGCCCGTCGAGCAACCGCTGAAAATCACCTCGCAGAACAAGCCGTTCGTGATTCTGGTGGTGGGCGTCAACGGCGCCGGCAAGACCACCACCATCGGCAAACTGGCGAAGAAACTGCAACTGGAAGGCAAGAAAGTCATGCTCGCCGCCGGTGATACTTTCCGTGCCGCCGCAGTCGAGCAATTGCAGGTCTGGGGCGAGCGCAACAAGATCCCGGTGATCGCCCAGCACACCGGCGCCGACTCGGCTTCGGTCATCTTCGATGCCGTGCAGGCCGCCAAGGCTCGTGGCATTGATGTGCTGATCGCCGACACCGCCGGTCGTTTGCACACTAAAGACAACCTGATGGAAGAACTGAAAAAAGTTCGCCGGGTGATCGGCAAGCTTGATGCCGACGCGCCCCATGAGGTGCTGCTGGTGCTTGACGCCGGTACCGGCCAGAACGCCATCAACCAGGCCAAGCAATTCAACCAGACCGTCGAACTGACCGGCCTGGCGCTGACCAAACTCGATGGCACCGCCAAGGGCGGGGTGATTTTCGCCCTGGCCAAGCAGTTTGGCTTGCCGATTCGCTATATCGGTGTCGGCGAAGGCATCGACGATTTGCGTACTTTTGAAGCAGAACCCTTTGTCCAGGCATTGTTTGCCGAGCGGGAGCGTTCATGATTCGTTTCGAACAGGTCGGTAAACGCTACCCGAATGGTCACGTCGGCTTGCATGAGCTGAGCTTTCGAGTCCGTCGGGGCGAATTCTTGTTTGTTACCGGCCATTCCGGCGCCGGTAAAAGCACCTTGTTGCGCCTGCTGCTGGCGATGGAACGTCCGACCACCGGCAAGTTGCTGCTGGCAGGGCAAGACCTGAGCACCATCAGCAATGCACAAATCCCTTTCCTGCGTCGGCAAATCGGCGTGGTGTTTCAGAATCACCAGCTGCTGTTCGATCGCACGGTGTTCAACAACGTCGCGTTGCCGCTGCAGATCCTTGGACTGTCGAAGGCCGAAGTCGCCAAGCGCGTGGACTCGGCCCTGGAGCGCGTGGCGCTCTCGGACAAAACCGATCTCTATCCCGGCGACCTGTCCACCGGCCAGCAACAGCGGGTCGGCATCGCTCGCGCCATTGTTCACCGTCCGGCCTTGCTGCTGGCGGACGAACCCACCGGTAACCTCGACCCGCGTCTGGCGGCAGAAATCATGGGCGTGTTCGAAGACATCAACCGTTTGGGCACCAGCGTGCTGATCGCCAGTCACGACCTGGCTCTGATTGCCCGCATGCGTCATCGCATGCTCACCCTGCAGCGTGGCCGATTGATCGGCGACGGGGAGGCTGGCGTATGAGTGCAACACGTAGCCCCAAGGTTTCCGAGCGCGTGGCCCCGAAAGCCGCTGATCCGCAACCGCAGTCGCAGAAGAAAAAGCGCGACGATGACGATGGCCCGGATTTCCCTACGCTGTTCCGTGCCTGGATCGAAAGCCATCGCGCCAGTCTGCTGGACAGCTTGCGCCGCTTGGGCAAACACCCGATCGGCAGCTTTTTCACCTGCATGGTGATGGCGGTTGCCCTGAGTTTGCCGATGGGCCTGTCACTTTTGCTAAGTAACGTCGAGCGTCTCGGCGGTTCCTGGCAGCGTGCGGCGCAGATTTCCCTGTACCTGCAACTCGATGCCAGCCCTGAACAGGGCGAGTCGTTGCGTGAGCAGATCAAGGGCATGCCGGGCGTGTCCGAAGCCGAATACGTGGGGCGCGATCAGGCGCTGGAAGAGTTCCAGCAGCAGTCCGGGCTGGGCGAAGCGCTCAAGGAACTCCCGGAAAACCCGCTGCCGGGCGTGGTCCTGGTGACCCCTAACGAGGTCGACAAGCCCGCGCTTGAAGCATTGAGACAAAAACTTTCCGAATTGCCGAAGGTACAACAGGCGCAACTTGATCTAGTCTGGGTCGAGCGTCTGGCAGCCATCCTCAAGCTGGGCGACCGATTTGTCTTCGGTCTGACCGTGCTTTTGGTTTCTGCATTACTTTTGGTGATAGGCAATACCATTCGTCTTCATATTGAAAACCGCCGCACAGAGATAGAAGTGATTAAACTCGTCGGCGGCACTGACAGCTATGTGCGCAGGCCCTTTCTGTACATGGGTGCGCTTTATGGCTTTGGTGCGGGGATTCTTTCCTGGGGTGTATTGGCGTTCGGCCTGAACTGGCTGAACGACGCGGTGGTTGGACTGGCCGGTTTGTACGGCAGTGATTTTGCGCTGGCCGGAGTGCCAGTTGCCGACGGTCTATCGCTCTTGCTTGGCGCGGTGCTGTTGGGGTATATCGGTGCATGGATTGCAGTCGCACGCCACCTGCGGGAGCTTGCGCCAAAGTAATATCATTTTGCTCGTATTGACCTTTCAGCGTTTATGGGAACTTGTCTTTTGGTTTCCGGTCAATTTTCGCAGTGCTGAACTGCACGAGTTATGTAAGTCGGAGGTTTTTTCGTATGACCAATTCTTTGCAGCCTGCATATGCTCTGGTCCCGGGTGCAAACCTGGAGGCCTATGTGCACACGGTGAACAGCATTCCATTGCTGACACCGGAGCAGGAGCGTGAACTGGCCGAGAGTCTCTATTATGAGCAGGATTTGGGGGCGGCTCGGCAGATGGTGCTCGCCCACCTGCGTTTTGTCGTACACATTGCCCGTAGCTATTCCGGCTACGGCCTGGCCCAGGCTGACCTGATCCAGGAAGGCAACGTCGGCCTGATGAAAGCGGTCAAGCGTTTCAACCCGGAAATGGGTGTACGCCTGGTGTCCTTTGCGGTGCACTGGATCAAGGCAGAAATCCACGAGTTCATCCTGCGCAACTGGCGGATCGTGAAAGTCGCGACCACCAAGGCCCAGCGCAAGCTGTTCTTCAACCTGCGCAGCCAGAAGAAACGTCTGGCCTGGCTGAACAACGAGGAAGTCCATCGCGTGGCGGAAAGCCTCGGCGTAGAGCCGCGGGAAGTGCGCGAGATGGAAAGTCGCCTGACCGGACATGACATGGCTTTCGACCCGGCCGCGGAAGCGGACGACGACAGTGCATTCCAGTCGCCGGCCAACTACCTGGAAGACCACCGGTACGATCCCGCCCGTCAACTGGAAGACGCTGACTGGAGCGACAACTCCAACCACAACCTGCACGAAGCGCTTGAAGTGCTGGACGACCGCAGCCGTGACATCCTCTACCAGCGCTGGCTGGCAGAAGAAAAAGCCACGCTGCACGACCTGGCGCAGAAGTACAACGTGTCGGCCGAGCGTATTCGTCAGCTCGAGAAGAGCGCGATGAACAAGCTCAAGTTGTCGATCGCCGCATAACCTGCGCGCCGGCAATAAAAAACGCCCCGATCATTGATCGGGGCGTTTTTGTTGGTGCCCATTTTTCAGGCTCGCCTTGATCCCTGTGGGAGCGGGCTTGCCCGCGATGACGGCTGATCATTCAACATTGATGTCGACTGGCACTACGCCTTCGCGGGCAAGCCCGCTCCCACAGGGTTCTGTAGTGCCCGAAAAATCGTGAGCGGTTACTGAGACCAAGGTGCCCGGCGCGAATCGTTGAGGCCGAGCAGATAGCTATCCCCACCTAACTGACTCATCTGCTGGCGAATCCACCCGGCCCGTCTTGCAACGTAAGAGGTTGGATGACTGGCGCTCCACACCCGCGGGTTTGGCAGTACCGCAGCCAGTAAACTTGCCTGCTGTCGGGATATCGAGCGAGCGCCTACACCAAAGTGATGCCGAGCCGCCGCTTCGGCGCCAAACACGCCTTCATCCCACTCGACGCTGTTGAGGTACACCTCAAGAATCCGCTGTTTGGGCCAGAGCACCTCGATCAGCCCGGTAAACCAGGCCTCCAGGCCTTTGCGCAGCCAGCTGCGGCCAGACCACAGAAACAGGTTCTTCGACACTTGCTGGCTCAGAGTGCTGGCACCACGAATCGAGCCGCCGCGCTCGTTATGCGCAAACGCTGCCTGAATTGCGCCGAAATCGAAGCCCCAATGCTCGGGAAACTTCTGATCTTCGCCGGCAATCACTGCGACTTTCAGGTCGTCGGAGATCTCATCCCAGGGTTTCCAGGTGCGTTGCAGGTCGATGGGTTCGCCGTCGAACCAGGATTCGATCTTGCGCTCGACCATCAACGCCGTTCCCGGTGGCGGCACCACCCGAAACAGCAACACCAGCAATACGCTGCCAGCCGCGAACCAGAGCAGGGCCTTCGTGAAACGACGGAAAATTAACTGCAGCATAGAGATGGCTTGGCCGAACCCGTTGAGCCGGCCATTATACAGACCCTGTTGATCGAGTCTGACTGGAGTTCTTCATGTTGCGTGGCTTCCTGATGCTGGCTGCTTTTTTCGGCTTCACCGGTGTTGCCTTGGGCGCATTCGCCGCCCATGGCCTGAAAAGCCGCCTGAGCGCCGAGTACCTGGCGATTTTCCATACGGGCGTCACCTATCAACTGGTGCATACCCTGGCGCTGCTGGGTGTAGCGCTGCTCGCCACGCAAATTCCCGGTCGACTGATCACCTGGGCCGGCGCATCCTTTGCCATCGGCATTCTGCTGTTTTCCGGCAGCCTGTACCTGCTGACGATCACCGGCGTCAGCAAGCTCGGGATCGTTACGCCCTTCGGTGGCCTGGCGTTCCTGGTCGGCTGGGTTTGCCTGGGGCTTGCCGCCTGGCGGTTGAGCTGACCACGCGGTCCATTTCGTGACGAATGGCTTGGGTCGGCCTGACTGATCGGGCTAGAATGCCAGCCCCTAAAAGTGATGGCGGCATTCGGTATGCGCATTCAATTGAACGGCGAATCCCTTGAACTGCCCGACGGTGAAACCGTTGCGGCCCTGCTGACCCGTCTGGAACTGACCGGGCGCCGGGTGGCGGTCGAGCTCAATCTGGATATCGTCCCGCGCAGCCAGCACGCAGAAACCACCCTAAATGATGGTGACTCCGTAGAAGTCGTGCACGCCATCGGCGGCGGCTAGTCGTCTGGCCCAAGAGGCCACAGAATTATTCTGCAAGAACCTCACCCCTACAGAGGATTTCCCATGAGCATCGTTCGTAGCGACAAGCCCTTCGTCCTGGCCGGTCGTACTTACCAGTCGCGTTTGCTGGTAGGCACCGGCAAGTACCGCGACATGGAAGAAACCCGCCTGGCCATCGAAGCCTCGGGTGCCGAGATCGTCACCTTCGCCGTGCGCCGCACCAACCTCGGCCAGAACCCGGGCGAACCGAACCTGCTCGAAGTCCTGTCGCCGGATCGCTACACCTTCCTGCCTAACACCGCCGGCTGCTTCGATGCTACCGAGGCTGTGCGCACCTGCCGCCTGGCCCGTGAGCTGCTCGGCGGCCACAACCTGGTGAAGCTGGAAGTGTTGGCGGACCAGAAAACCCTGTTCCCCAACGTGATCGAAACCCTCAAGGCCGCCGAAGTGCTGGTCAAGGAAGGTTTCGACGTGATGGTTTACACCAGCGATGACCCGATCATTGCCCGTCAACTGGCGGAAATCGGTTGCATCGCGGTGATGCCGCTGGCCGGTTTGATCGGCACGGGCCTGGGGATCTGCAACCCGTACAACCTGCAGATCATCCTCGAAGAAGCCAAGATCCCGGTGTTGGTGGATGCCGGTGTCGGTACCGCCTCCGACGCCACCATCGCCATGGAGCTGGGTTGCGAAGCGGTGCTGATGAACTCGGCCATCGCCCATGCCCAGCAGCCGATCATGATGGCTGAAGCCATGAAACACGCCATCGTTGCAGGTCGCTTGGCCTACCTCGCCGGCCGCATGCCGAAAAAACTCTATGCCAGCGCCTCCTCGCCGCTGGATGGTCTGATCAAGTAAGAGCCATTGATGACTGAATCAAACGACACGCCAATCCAGACGGAAGAAGGCGACGAGCGTCAACACCGCCGCATCAAGAGTTTCGTGATGCGCGCCGGGCGCATGACTGAAGGCCAGCAACGTGGTCTGGACCAAGGCACACCGCTGTTCGTGCTGCCTTTGGCCGATGCACCGGTGGACTTCGATCAGGTGTTCGGTCGCTCAGCGCCGCGCTCGCTCGAAATCGGCTTTGGCATGGGCCATTCGCTGCTGGAAATGGCCGCGGCCTCGCCGGAGCAGGATTTCATTGGCGTTGAAGTTCACCGTCCGGGTGTCGGTGCGCTGCTCAATGGCGTGCTGACTCAGGGCCTGACCAACCTGCGCGTCTACGATTGCGATGCAATCGAAGTGCTCAACCGTTGCATCGCCGACAACAGCCTCGATCGCCTGATGCTGTTTTTCCCGGACCCGTGGCACAAGAGCCGTCACCACAAGCGTCGTATCGTTCAGGCGTCGTTCGCCGAGCTGGTGCGCAGCAAGTTGAAGGTCGGCGGTGTGTTGCACATGGCCACTGACTGGGAACCGTACGCCGAGTACATGCTGGAAGTGATGAACGTCGCGCCGGGCTATCGCAACCTCGCCGAAGACGGCAAATGCGTCCCGCGCCCGACCGAGCGCCCGATCACCAAGTTCGAACGCCGCGGCGAACGCCTTGGGCATGGCGTGTGGGATCTGAA
This sequence comes from Pseudomonas sp. NPDC089918, assembly GCF_050280605.1. NCBI lineage: Bacteria > Pseudomonadati > Pseudomonadota > Gammaproteobacteria > Pseudomonadales > Pseudomonadaceae > Pseudomonas > Pseudomonas sp. NPDC089918. The sequence continues at coordinate 75,737 of NZ_JBNNVP010000033.1, forward strand.
GTTCGAAAAACAGTCTTAAGTACAACGCTGTAAAAACTGTGGGAGCGAGCCTGCTCGCGATAGCGTCACAACATTCAACATCTTCGTTGACTGTCTGACCGCTATCGCGAGCAGGCTCGCTCCCACAGTTGTTTTCGGTTGTAACTGAAGTCAGCGGCGATCAGCGACCACGCCAATCAACACCAGCACCACCAACAACACCGGCGCCAGGCTGTAGTTGTTGAACTGGCTCAGGCCTTTGATGATCCATGGAGTTGCATAGATCAGCGCCACGCCGCTGCCGACCATGCACAGCAGGGCCATCAGCGGGACGCGCAAGGCGCCGGCGATGCTGCCCAGGCGTTGGTCGACCCAACCCTTGATGTCGGCGCCAAACAGCACCAGCAGGCAGCCCACCAGCGCCAGCGAGATTTCCGACAGGTTGCTACGGCTCCAGCGGGACACGGTGGCGAGCAGGTCGAGTACCAGATCCATTCGATTTCCTTATGTCAGAAATTTTTGCAGCAAGTCATTGAGAAAGAGTTGTCCGCGCAGCGTGGCCGCCAGACGTGACGGTTCGACCTGCAACAAGCCACTTTGTTCGGCCTCGCGGCGAGCTTCGGCGAGGCTTTCCAGGGGCAGCCCGGTGCGCTCTGGATACAACCGCGCTTCGACGCCCTCGGTCAGGCGCAAGGCGTTCATCAGGAACTCGAACGGCAGTTCTTCGTCGGGCAGCGCTTTCTCGCCAGCCTTGAAGCTTTTGGCCGGATTGAGGTAGTCCTTCGGCAAGCGGGTCTTCCAGGTACGGACGATGCGCCCGTCCGGATGGCTGAGCTTGCCATGAGCCCCGGCACCGATGCCGATGAAGTCGCCGAAACTCCAGTAATTGAGGTTATGCCGCGCCGGACGACCGGGCAGGGCGTAGGCCGAGACTTCGTATTGCGCGTAACCGTGTTCGGCCAACAGCGCCTGACCGGCCTCTTGAATGTCCCACAGGGTGTCGTCTTCCGGCAGCGTCGGCGGCTGGTTCCAGAACACCGTGTTCGGTTC